>UQKO01000084.1 GCA_900541575.1 uncultured Prevotella sp. | reverse complement strand
TGCGGCTCAGCAATTCAAGCAAGCTTGATTGCGTTCGGTTTGCGATAATTCAGCCCGTTTGGAACTAAATCCGAAACTTTAATTACCTTACCGTGGTCTTTTCCAACAGTTTCGAAGCCAAGAAGTCGGCAGCGTTGATAATGCTTACAAGAGGCGTTTTGTCGGTGGCGTTGTAGTAGGCAAGGCGTTGCTGCGAACCATTCTCTCCTATATCGAACATGCCCATGTGCCATCGTATGGCGAGCATTTCTTCGGGTTTCAAACGCATGTACCAACTTAGCATGAGACACGATTTCTCACCATGTCCTAGGGGAAAATCGTCTTTCAACTCGTAGCCTTGGTAGGACATCCATCGATTATTTTCATCCTTCTTCCATCGTTCTGCTTTGTGGTAGAGTTTGATTTTGCATAGGTCGTGGAAGAGCGAGACAATGGCCAGGCTCTCCATTGACACTTCTTCTGTGAAAGGCGAAGATCCATCCTTAATGCTCGGAGCCGCTACGGAGTGGTAGAGTTTGCATGCCGTGTCGAATACATTGAGTGAATGTTTACACAGACCGCCGTCTTCGTTGAGATGAAAATTGGTGGAGCTAGGAGCTACGTAGAAGTCAGTCTTCTCCAAGTAGGCTAGTATCTTGTCCAATCCGTCGCGCTGAATATGCTCGTGACAGAGGCTGATGAAGCGCTGTTTGTTTTCTTCTATTTCGTTGGGAGTCATTCAGTTTCGTTATTTGGTGAATGTAAAAGTTGAAGTCCCATTTGCTTGGCGCGGCTAATCACGAAGTCTAAGGCTTGTGAGCGATTATTGCTGATTTTTCCATCGAGAATAGCATCTTTCAGTGCACTCTTTAGTGTGCCTACGGCAGGGCTTGGCTTGAGTTCGAACATCTCCATAATCTCATCGCCCGATACGGGTGGCTGGAAGTTGCGTATGCGATCCTTCTCTTCTATGTCTACGAGTTTCTGACGCACAATCTGGAAATTGTGCAAGAAGTTCTTCTTTCGCTGCTCGTTCTTGCTTGTGATATCGGCTTCGCAGAGTGTCATGAGGTCGTCAATGTCGTCGCCCGCTTCAAAGAGAAGGCGGCGCACGGCACTATCTGTCACAATGTCGTCGGCTATCACGATGGGACGCATGTGTAGTCCTACGAGTTTTTTGACATACTTCATTCGTTCATCGAGTGGAAGCTTGAGACGGCGGAAGAGGGGTTGAATCATCTTCTCACCTAAATAGTTGTGGTTATGGAATGTCCATCCGATTCCCTGTTCCCATCGTTTGCTACGTGGCTTGCCAATGTCGTGGAGCAATGCAGCCCATCGCAGATAGAGGTTATCGCTTTTGGTGGCAATGGTGTCGAGCACTTCTAGCGTGTGGTAGAAGTTGTTCTTGTGGGATTTTCCATTGCGTGTTTCCACGCAGTCGAGCACCGACACTTCGGGCAGGATGAGTTCGAGCAGTCCGCATCGCTGTAGCTCCACAAAGCCTCGCGATGGTGTGGAAGCCATCATAATCTTGTTGAGTTCCGTGATGATGCGTTCGGCGCTAATAATCTTGATGCGTTCGCGGTTACGCTCTAAAGCTTCGAAGGTCTCGTCTTCAATGTTGAAGTTGAGCTGCGTAGAAAAACGTACGCAGCGCATCATGCGCAGAGGGTCGTCGCTGAAGGTAACGTCAGGGTCGAGTGGCGTGGCGATGATTCCATCTTCAAGGTCGCGAATGCCGTCGAAGGGATCGACAAGTTCTCCTAATCGAGCCGCGTTTAGGCATACCGCCATGGCATTGATGGTGAAGTCTCTACGATTTTGGTCGTCCTCCAAAGTGCCGTCTTCCACCATAGGCTTGCGCGAATTGTGACTATAACTTTCCTTTCGAGCACCTACAAATTCTACTTCATGATTGTGCCATTTCACCTGTGCTGTGCCAAAGTTCTTGAACACTGAGAGATGGGCTCCGCGACCTAGCTTTTTAGCAAAGGCTTCAGCCATCTGAATGCCGCTACCAATGGTCACAACGTCAATATCGTTAGTAGGTCGTTCGAGGAAGAGGTCGCGCACGTAGCCGCCTACGAGATAGCATTCCATGTTTAGCTCGTCGGCAGTTTCGGTGAGCTTGTGGAATAGCGGAGAGTCTATTTTCTGTTTGAGTTCGTCTTGTGTTAGGAGTTTCATTGATTGTGTTGTCTTCTTGATGGATGGGAATGGCGGGCGCAATCTATTTTACTTGTTGCTCTCTCGCTCCTTTCATAGGGTGTCCTGTTTATCCTGATGAGAAAAATTGCGTGGTATGGGAAGTGTGTTTTGATAGAAAATGAAGAAATATAGCGGATTATATAACTAGATTTTCTATCAAACAAACGCTTTCAGAAACATGCAAATTTTACATGAGAATAAGGTACTTCCTATTCCAGAATGAAGAGTTTCCACCCTCTAATAAAGTCTGACCAAATGGATTTGATAGTAGACAGGGTATCGAGGATCGGCCACATCTTTTATGCGGAGCGTAACACTACGTTCGCCGTTCCAATCGGCATCTATTTCGCCATACATGCAAACATCGTTGGGGTAGGGCTCCAAATAGATGCGTACGGAATTTGCATTGCGGTAGTTCCAATAGCCATTTTCATTGAGCTGATTGCCACGTGTGAAGAATTGGCCATTACTATCAAATGTGAATACGTCGCCATATCTATATCGACAATAGTCTAGGTCGCCACCGACATTGTCTACTTGCCAAGTACCTACCATATCCACGTTGTCGTACCAGAGATCTTCTTCGCATCCATTGAGCGTAGTTAAGCATAGAAGCATGGTAGCCCATAGGAGAAATTGCGTTTTAAATGCTTTCATTTTCATTGTGTCTTAGGCCTTTATTTGCTACATTCCTCTTCGGTAAGAGGCAAAAGGGTAGTTGTAAATGCAAACTTACGCAAAATCTTTGGCTTACTCCTCGTTTTGTTTCATAAAATGCAATTATTGCTGTCCGCTAAAACTCAAAAGAGCATAGAAATCCTATCCGCAATGCCCATAAACAGGCGTTGCGGATG
>UQKO01000083.1 GCA_900541575.1 uncultured Prevotella sp. | reverse complement strand
TCATCCAGCGACGGTAATAGCTTCGTTCGCTGATGGTAAGATGAAGTGTTACGTAAGAAATTGCTAAGGAATAATTAGGTGGGTGCTTAGTGAAGGACGACTTATTCGGAGGAGAGGAGGACTGACGAAGGCAGAAGAAGCATTGTTTGTGGTAGTGGCTGAGGAGGAGTCAGTGAGTACAAAAAAAGAGATTCCTATCGAGGAATCTCTTTACTTATAGATTGTGTGAAGTCTTTGATGTGCAGATTAGTAAGCCAAGCGCACATTGTCAATCCAGAGCGTGTTGCCCACTGTGCCTACGTAGGCACCACCATGGCTAGAGTCAAACTGCAGAACGATGTGGGTCGGAGTCTCGTTGGCAGCAGCCCAACCTACTTCCCTTACAGGTACCATGCGCCCCTTAGAGTTGCGGGCATATTTGGTCGTTGCGCCAGAAGTGAGCGCCCATGCAGAAGAGTAGAAGCCTTTGCCGCGGATGTCGCCATAATGGATGGCAAACGACTGATTGTTCTTCCAACCTGTAGAACTGCTGAAGCGATGTACCATAGTGCCTACGCGTTTTGCATAGATGTTGCCTCTGGCATCTTCCCAACGCTTCTGGAGATAGAGTATGCAGTCTGCCATGTCTTGACCAGCTACGCTTGAGCCTTTGGCAATACCATTTTGGCGAATACGGTTGCCTTTGACGATGTGAGCTTTATAGTCGAATACGATGGCTCGGGGACGCTTGGTGAATCGGATACCGGCATTGAGCTTTGCCATAGGATTCTTAGTGTCGGTAATGGGCTGGATGGTGTTTCCTAGATAGATAGAACCTGCAGCGAGCACCTTGATGTTGATGATACCCAATACCTTGGCTTCTACAATGTGGGTGTAGAGCTTGGCACATGAGCCGTGGCCGGGGTGAGAGTCGCGGTATACACTAGTGTTGGTCTTCGTTACGCCGCTTACCTTGGCCCATACGTTGGAAGAGGCCCAAGGAGCGCCGATGTTCATCAAGTGGACTGTGGCGCCACCGATAATGCCGCTTTCCTTGATGGTCTTAGAAGTCCAAGTTTCAAAGTTGCCTTTAGGAATAAATTGCATGTTGCCCTCTTGGGCTTCGGCATCCTCTGCAAGCAAGTATTCGGGCGAGTAGGGGATGGCCTTCATGTTGGTAGTGCCTGCAATGAGGAGCAGTGCACCGAGTGTGATTGATTTGATATTCATAAAGATGTTTTGTTGAGTCATATGATGTAGTGTGTATGAAGTTGTTAATGGTAACTTCTGATAGCGAAAAGATTCCTCTTAACTTATAGACTTTTAAACTCTTCAACTCGTGTAACCATTTTTAGAACGCTTCGTTGATATTGAAGATGAAGCCACCGCCGTTGCGTGTGAAGCCATAGTCGATGCGGATGTTGATGCGCTTCTTGAACTCCCAACGATAGCCTACGCCAGCATTGGGGAGGGCTTTACGCCATGCTATGTGGTCGAAATCGGGGAATGCGTTGGCCAGTCCTACCCAGGCTGCAATGCCATTGCGTCCCT
This sequence comes from uncultured Prevotella sp., assembly GCA_900541575.1. GTDB lineage: Bacteria > Bacteroidota > Bacteroidia > Bacteroidales > Bacteroidaceae > Alloprevotella. The sequence continues at coordinate 1,885 of UQKO01000083.1, read as the reverse complement.
TGATGTGTTGGCGCAACTCTATCTGCCCTTCTATTAGATCCTTATCACGATAGCGACCTTGGTAGTAACCGCGCATGCGGTCATTGGTGCCTACTTCGCTGAGGAATGCCCAGGGGGTATGCCCGTAATTGAACTGTCCGTGAAGCTCACCTGCCAAAATAGCGCCTTTCCACAAGCGACCATAGGCGGCGAAGGTGACTTCGGTAGATGAGAAATTATAGTCTCCATTGCCAAAGCAGCGTGGTGTGAAGGTCTGGTCTAATTGCAGAAACACACCGCGAGAGGCATTGAGCATAAAGTCGCGCGAGTCATACGTGAACGACAAACCTGCTGTATAGGCGCGATTGGTCAATTCTTGGCCTTCAAAGAGGTATGCAAATTCGGGTTTCACGTTTTTGGCCTGTACCACTTGGAAGTTGACAAGCGGACCGAGATAGGTTTTTGGCGCGAGCTTAAACATGAAACGTGCCATGGCCGTGATACGGTTGCGACGAAAGTCTGTCTTGTTCGCATCGTTGTCGGCTCGGTCGTAGCCCAATCCCCAAAAGTCGGTGCTAAAGGTGGAAAGATTCACCTTATAATCTAATCGATAGCGCTCATGGGGGAAGATATGATTGCCGCGCAAGCCAATGAGGAAGAACCCGCCCGTGGTCATATTGCTATAAATAGATGCATTCGAACGGGGCAGAGTGGGGTCGGTACAATCGGCAGAGTAAGTAGCCGTGCCGAGGAGTCCGAGGCCAAGTCCTGTTGTAGCCGAGTAGTTAGGTCCAGGGATGAATCCGAAATCCACCTTCTTGTTGGGCTTCTGCTTGTTTGAGTAGCGGAAGTAGTCGCAAATCTTGCGGAAGAATCCCCGGTGTTGTTTAGCCGTGGTGGAATCCGTAGGCTCACTATCTTTTGCCGAAACGATAAACCCCGCATTTTCAGAGGTTGGGGCAAGGGACATCGCTGCAAGGCTGTCCGCCGGCATGGCAATGTCGGCTTTTTCTGTTTCAGCATGTGCGGCAAAGCAACAAGCTAGGGCAACAGAAGTTGCGGCCCAGTGCTTGAATGCCGTGAAGTGGTAATTTGCTTGTCTCATTTCGGCCGCAAAATTACGCGTTTTCGCTTAAACATACCACTTTTTATAGTATATAATAGGTAAGAAAAGGGTAAATAAACGAGCTTTGTAAGTGATTTTGCTAACAATAGTTAGCGTTTTTGTGGGGTAAAAAGAAAGGATATTATCGCTTGTTGTAGCCAAATCATAGGCTTATGCAAAAGAAAAATGTATTGTACTAAAACGGAAAGCATTTCAAGCGTGAAAAGAGGGAATACTGACAGCCTGTGTGTATTTTTTATGTTTTGAACAAAAATTCGGTTAAAAACTTGCAATTTTTAAAGGGAAATGATACCTTTGCCCGTGAATCAGTTAGCCCAAGAGGGTTGGCGGGTTCAAGTACATAATGATAAAAGGACGTTTACAGCGTTATCTTCAATAGTCAAACTTCGCAACTTTGAACCTTCCCGAAGATAAAGCCAAGAACGTCCACGTTGGGTGTATTATCCCAAGTTTGCACTAACCCTTGTTGTATTCATACAACTAAGGGCAGTGCAAACGTATCCATGATAATATATCAAATGACGTGGGCTAACTGGGCTGTTTATTCGGGAAAAGGCAATGCGAAGGCCTGACTATTGGATAAGCAGTAAAGACACCCACGTCTTTTTTGTCTTTATGCGTAAAGTTAGTTGAAAAAACGGGTCAGCGGATATTTCCGGTTGGTATGATGGTAAAAAGCGCTTGCTCATATCATGCATATTGAGTAGCTTTGCATCATGGAATCAATAAAACTATTACGTGCTATATTGCCAGAGGTGTTGATAGATAATTTTGATGTTG
>UQKO01000082.1 GCA_900541575.1 uncultured Prevotella sp. | reverse complement strand
ACCAGACGTATGTCTACTCAAAAGCTAGTAACCACAAATGCTACGAATGCTTTAGAAGAAGCCATTGTTTTTAGACAATGTAGTTGTCCAAGCAAATCTGCGAAAAAAATCTATGATGTGCTAAAGTTCAAACATGCGCCCTTTAAGAAAATACAAATTTGTAGGACCACAAAGTTAACCTCTAATGATTGGATTTGCCCATGAAAGCAAGAGATGCAATATTAGGGGTGTGAAAGTTGGGCTAAGTTCGTTACTAACTGTTAGGTAGACGAACTCTCATTACGTAGTTTGCTTCTATAGGAGCTAAAGTATGGCAAGCGTATAGAAAAAATGTCCTATACGCTTGCCATCTTATCCTGCGATGCTTTGATTTGTACGTTTGGCAAACAACGCGTTCCTGTTGAGAATAAAGAATTCCCCGTTCTCAGTTCTAGACTTTATTGTTCTTCCTTATACAGCAATGAGGGTGTGTCAAAACGATGCATCCTCTTGTTTGTATAGGCATAGTTCTAGTATTCTCTCTCGCCAAAAATAGCAGTGCCAATTCTAACGAGATTAGCACCTTCTTCCATGGCGATAGGGTAGTCGTGCGACATACCCCAAGAACGCTTGCAAAAGTTAGGATCATTGGCGAAGAAACGCTGCTTTATTTCGTTGAAATAATTCCATGCGGTATGAAACTCTTGATGAATTTGGGTGGGATTGTCCACGTTGGAAGCCATGCACATGATACCTGCTATTTGCACGTGGTCGAGTTTCTTCCATTCGCCCTCTTCGAGTAGGGTGGTACAGGCATCGGGGGTGAGACCATATTTTGTGGCTTCTTGGGCAAGATGAAGTTCAAGAAGACACGGAATCACGCGGTTGTGTTTAGCTGCTTGCTTATTGATCTCTGTCAAGAGTTTGAAGCTATCAACAGCGTGAATCAGTGAGATGAACGGGGCGATATATTTCACCTTGTTCACCTGTAAGTGTCCAATGAAATGCCATTCAATGTCTTTGGGTAAAGCTTCATATTTACCCTGTAGCTCTTGTGCTCTGCTTTCTCCGAAAATACGTTGCCCTTGGTCGTAGGCCTCTTGGATGAGCTCAGCGGGGTGAAATTTTGATACAGCCACAAGGTCTACGTCAGGCTTAATTGTGGCTTTTATTTGCTCTAAACGTATCATTGCTGTATGGTGTTTGTGATGAATCGAGAGTTATGCTTCGTATTCGGGCTTGTCTTCTCCCTCTTTTTTGCTGTGTACGGCGTAGTGGAAGATGTCCATGATGGCAGTCTCGGTCACCGAGGCAATGGTGTAGTCCATCATCGAACCCTTCATGCCTTCGTCAAGGCGCTTGATGGAGTCGCGTAGGTCGCTAGCCTGAATCAGTACATTTTGTGAAGTCTTCTTCTCTTTTCCGCTCTTTTCGTCGAGTGTGATGAATACAAGTTTTGCACGGAAAAAACGATCGGCAGAGTCATCACCGGGTGCTTCAAAGAGTTCTGCATAGTGAGCACGTTTGATGTCGCTCACTTCGAAAGCTCCTGTCATAAACGGCGTGATTTCTTCGATAATTCGTCGTTCGGCTTCGGTAAAGTTGAGAGCATCCACCAAGTAAGGCTCGTTCACCTTCTTCACTAGGCCATTCTCCATGGTTTTCTCATATTTTACTTTACATTCAAACCATTCGTTGTTCATTGTTGTTTTCTTTTATATTAAAGGTGTGTGTTACGCGATTCCCTTATAAGGAAATGGTGGGCAAAATTAGGAAATAATTTTCACTTGTTTCTTGTTCCTCGTGAATTTTCCGTAGTTAATGGCATGTTTAGGGCAAATATGAAAGCAACGCAAACAATGCGTACAATGTCCATTCCAATGTGGCTCCCGTTGGGAATCAAGAGAAATGTTGTGTAGGGGGCATTGTTGTGCGCAGAGCCCACAATGTATGCATGTTTCTAATGCCGAAAAATGCTTGTCGCTGATGAGCCAACGATTGAAAAGTGGACGTAAAACGTAGCTTTTTAGCCATGGTATACTGCCTCTCTTTAAATCGGCTTCTGTGGATTTCTCGTGCTCTAATATCTTTTGTACAATCTGTGGCAATTGTTTTTGCCATTCCCTATTTTTCTTTTGTACCACCTTGTCGCTATCCGTGTTGAAGCCAGGAAGACAAACATACGTGTTGCGCATTTGGATGGAATAGCATGCATCAAGTCTCCATCCGTTCTTGGAAAGGGCTTTCTGTAGAATGTGGTCGGTATAAGCTATGTCGTCACCGCAAGTAAGGAGGGCATAGACGTAGTGTACATGAGGTGGAAAGGGAGGAAGCTTGTGAATGAAGTCCTCCACAATCAAGGGAAGTCCCCAAGCATAGACTGGAAATACGAAACCTATTGTTTCGGCTTCGATTGTTTGCGACGACTGCCATGGTTGCGCCATATCTACAAGTAGGGCATCGGTTGTGAACTTAGCTAGCTGTCTTGCGATGGTGAGTGAATTTCCTGTTCCCGAAAAGTAGAAAATCATTAGCGTAATTCCTTAGTGAATACGAAATGCTTGTTGAATACCGATTTAGCCTCGGGCATAGGTCTGTCGAACAAACCATAAATGGTACTACCGCTTCCGCTCATTGCAGCGTATAAGGCTCCCATGTCGTAGAGAGTCTGTTTGATAGCAGGAAGTTCTGGATGATTAGGGAAGACAGAGGATTCAAAATCATTGAATATTAGGTCTTTCCAATCTGTAAGAGGACGTTGAATTGCCTCCTTTAGTGCATGCTTTGCGGGGTGTGGTGTGACGTGAGCGTACGCTTCTTTTGTTGAAACGAATACGTTGGGCTTGACCAGTACGATATGCTTTCCTTTAAGGGATATATTGATGGGGGAAAGCACATCGCCAATTCCCGTGGCATAAGCGGGACAATTTTGAATGAAAAATGCGCAGTCGGCACCAAAGCATGCTATGCGCTTTTCCATCTCCATGGTGCTTAGTCCTAAATTGTAAGCTTCGTTGAGACCACGCATCATTGCTGCAGCATCGCTGCTGCCTCCTCCTAAGCCTGCTCCCATAGGAATGTGCTTATAGAGAAAAATGTCTAATGGAGGCAGATCAAACTCTTGCTTCAATGAAAGATAAACTTTTATCACCAAGTTATCTTCTGCATTCCCGCTGATAGGAGTTCCACCAAGTGACAGGCGAAAAGGGACGTCTTCATCGGTAATCTCTTTAAATTCTAGATTGTCTCGCAAGGGAATAGGGAAAAAAACGGTTTCCAAGTTGTGATAACCATCTGCTCTGCGTGCAACCACATTGAGCCCGATATTGATTTTGCAATTGGGTAAGAGTAGCATATTGGGTAGCCTTTAGGCAATTTCTAAATATTGCCAGTTGATAAGTGAGGCAAAGGTAGTGCTTTTCTTTTATATAAAGCGTTTTTGAAGTATTGTATCTAATTTTAAAGCATAAGCGCTTAACCACATGTTCATCTCAAGCCAGTCAATGTTACGTTCAGCGGTCTGCCTATAACATTGTTCACCACGTTTACCATAGCGTCCCATTTTGGTGAAATTTACTTTTCTAGGTATTACCATCAAAAGAGATAGCATCTCCATGATGTTTGATTGGATACTTTTGTTTAACTTCGCCTCACCACAGAATAAAAATGCTGCTTTGCAGAGAACTCCATATATCGGCTTATCAAGTTGGTTATCAGCACTCCTACACCAAATTTAACGGACTATTGTTTCACACTGAGGCAAAGCATTTGTATTTGGAGAAGCAATGGACGAGTTCCTCGAATATTAAAAGTTTAGATAGACACCCCCAAAAGAGGCAAAGGCTATGAGAAAGAAATTACAGGGTAAGATTGGTTTGAATGACATATATGAACTATGTCTTATGACACAGGGCAAGGACAACAACCATCGGAAAGAAGAGCTATACCAACTTACTTTCGATGAAGACGACCGTGTGGCGTTCAATGCCTTACATGCCATGTCGCATTTTGACTTAGCCAACAATGAGTGGCTTTACTGCAAGCACGATAACTTAATAGATCGAGTGATGAAGGAAAAGCATGTGGGCAAAAGCCGTTTGATGCTCAATCTTCTTCTTCGTCAACCATTCGAGAAAGACTTACTCCGTCCTGACTTCATCGATTTCTGCATAGCCAAGATTTCGGCTTGTGCCCAACCCTATGCTATCCGAGCCTATTGCATAAAACTTGCCTATGAACAAATGAAATATTATCCAGAGCTCCTTGAAGAGCTAAAGATGACATTGGAAATGCTGAACCAAGAGGTTCTATCTCCTGGACTGTTATCAGCAAAAAGGCAGATTATGGAGAAAATCAAAAGGGAACTTGGGGATCGCACGTTGAATAAGTAGACTAAAGAGTCAACAAGCAACTTCATACGCCGATGGGTATCTTTGACTTAGGTAGATTTATTCTTTTTTATTGTTGCCCGCTAAACCTCAAAAGAGCATAGAAATCCTATTTGAAATTATTGCTGTCCGCTAAACCTCAAAAGAGCATAGAAATCCTATCCGCAATGCCCATAAACAGGCGTTGCGGATG
>UQKO01000081.1 GCA_900541575.1 uncultured Prevotella sp. | reverse complement strand
GAGCTACCACAGGCCTGTGGTAGCTTTACCGCACGGCAGCGGTAGACGTAAAGAAGAGCATCTGTGAAAGGAAAAATGAGCATTCTTGAAAGGGGAAATGGGCATCTGTGGACGCGAAGACAAATCACTTTCTTCATCCTACAACCCAAAATATCTGCTGCCCCGTAACCATCCGAAACTAGGCAAGGTTTCAAGTTTCGGATGCTTACGATTATTCTTGTGCCTTAGGGAGATTTGCTTATAGAACCACCCTTATTATATAACCCTGCCAGAGGTAAATGAACTGCACCCCAAAAGTTAGACACAGAACTTTTGGGGTGCAGTTCAAAATTCTCTAGCAGGGCCTTTCTTTTTTATACGAATTATTCTTTATTTACTTTCAGGCATATCCTTTTGAAGTTTTAGCTCAACAATCCCTTTTACAAAAGCCTTGATAATAAGTTCAGTCGTGTTAGAAGCGTTGAATTTTGAAAGGAGGTGCGCCTTGTGTGTGTTTACAGTGTTGACCGATACGCATAGCTTTTTGCCTATTTCTCCAGCGCGAAGACCACGCGCTAAGAGGTGAAGAACGTTTGTCTCCTGCGTAGTGAGATGATCCGTTGTAGTAGGAATTTGCATCTCAATGTGGCGTACTAATTGTTGGAAACGTTCGCAGAAATATTTATCGCCGTCATAGATGCAACGAATCGCATGTTGCAGTTCATCGGGCGTGCAACTCTTAAATACCACACCGTCTGCGCCAGAATGCATGATTGCATTGATATTCCATATTTCTTCGTGTGAAGTATACACCAAAATGCGGATATGGCAAGCATGCTCATGTATATGATCAATTAGCATTAGCCCAGAGGCTTCTTGGGCGAAGTCGAGGTCGGTGATGCAAAGATCTATGTTTGAAGATTGTTCCTTTAGTAGATTTAAGGCATCAGTAGGGTTATTGCTCACTATTACGCTTCCAATAAATGGCATGCGTTGTAAGCATGCCTTTAATCCTTCTAGAAGGATGGCATGGTCATCGCATATTAGTATTTTTAGTTTTTTCTTCATGGAATTTTTCGCTAGGGATCGGAGTTTACTTCGTTCTTGATGTACTAGATGCGTTTACCTATGAGTGGCGTTTTGCGTTTCTTCAATGTCTGAATCGTTCGCGGTAGGGTAGGTAGCGTCCTGCGTATAAGAGCCGTTCCGTCTGTTAATTCGATGCAAAAGTACGTTATTGCAGTCACATAAATTTCATCAATAATAATGAAAAAGCACGTTAATTGTTCACTTCTTTCACTTTTTCACTGCATCTGATGTATACTTTTTGTCCATCTATGCTGATTTCCGCTCCCAGACTCTTAATTCTTTCGCGTATGGAGCGCAGACCGATACCCTCAGAGGATGTTGTTTTACTTTCGTCCGTACAAAAGTCTTTGGCAGAATGTAAGCCGTCGCTCTCAATCGTTAGTTCTATGGATTTGTCTGTTGTGTGGAATAGAGCAATGTTGAGGAAAGACGGTTTTCCGTGCTTCATGAGATTGCTTACGAGTTCTTGGGTGATGCGGTAGAGTTGGTAGCCAATTTGCTGCGGTAGTAGCGCCCAATCGTAATCATGATTGGTTTGGAAGGAAACTTTGATTGGAGATGAAGTCTCTTTCGTAAACTTCTCATTCGTGTCAGTCCACTTTATCTCGCTAAGTTTAAAGGTATAGGCTTGTAGCATCTGACTAAGCGTAGAAAAGTGCATGTTGGGTGGCATGAGTTCGTGAGATATTTGGCGAATATCGTCTCGGGTAGAATTAAGCATACGAGCAGCCATCTTTATGTCGTTGGTGGAAGAAAGTTGCATTTCTGCTACGAGCAGGTCGTTGCAGATACCATCGTGCAGTTCTTGTGCTAGTCGCATGCGTTCGCTCTCAAGTCCATCAATGTAGCGTTTTGCTTCAGCGAGTTCAAATTTTCGCTTCACCTGTCGCCGCCACTGTACAATACCAATGCATAGAACGATGAGCAAAATGCACAAGGCAACCACCCATGCCGTGAGTCGCCATTGTTGAGCTTCGTTTTTCGCTGCTTCCGTCTGAAGATGAGCAATCTTGAGTTCTTTTTCTTTGGCATCGTAGCGAGCTGAAGCATCGGCAATCTGTTGTTGCACGTTAAGTTGATGAATGGAATCACCTATATAATAAGCCTCACGATAGAAATAGCAAGCCCGATCGGTTTTCCCCACGCCCTCGTAAGCTCTAGCTGTCATTAGCATTACTTTGTCGCGCTCGGAGGAAACGGCAGGTCCATTTTCGTAGAGCATGAGTGCACTTTGCAAAGCAAGTTTCCATTGTTTCGTGACAAAATAATAGTTGGCTTTCGCATGCTCGAGCTGCATACGTTCAGATCCGCTAGGTGCAGTGTGGCTCAGAATGGTATTTGCTCGAGTAATCAATGGGGGAATTTCGTTGTAACGATTAGGTATTTGTGTGAGCAGGGAAATAAGGGGCGAGATACAGTTGGCTTCCATTAAGGGTTCGTCAGCTTGACGAGCAATGTTCATCCCTTTGCGAAGAAATTTCTCGGCTTCGCCAAACGTCTGAGGGTGGTAGGTAAGAATCGTGCCTAATCCTGAATAAACCGATACTCTTAGGCTTACATCAGAGGCAGCGTCTTCATACTTTAGTGCGTTACGTAGCATTTTCTCACAGTCGGCAGTGCGTCCTATGCGGCTACAGAGTACGCCATAGTTCTGATAGCCCGAGAAGGCCAACATGCGGCTATGCTTAATACCATAGTTGATCACTTTCTCATAGAGCTTTTGTGCTTCGTCGAATTTCTGCAAACGGCTTAGGCAGATGCCTATGCTACACATCTGATTAAACATCTCTTCCGTGTTGTGTTGTTTCTCTGCAACGGAGCGTGCTAACTTGAAATGTTTGAGTGCCTTTTCAGTTTCGCCATTGGCTAGAAACGCTTCACCTCTAGCCGCTTCGATGCCAATAAGATCGGCTCCACGAGGCTTTAATCGTGCTGCAGCATCAGCATATTTTAGCGTAGAATCAGGGGCTGTAGTGAGCCAAGTTTTGGCTATCTGTATGTAGAGATGAGCGTCGGTTTTTCCCTTGTTGGTACGAGCCTGCTTGAGTAGTTGCTGGAGGGATGGCTGTGCTATGGTCATTGATACCATGGTGAACATCATGCCAAGGGAGAGGAGAGCTTTTTTCATCAATAAACTTTATTAGATTTAGGAATCCATGTAACTTATCTGGCTGCAAAGATAGTGCAAATCGAATGCAGAATATCAAGCTTGCTTGAATATTATGCTGAGATGCAGCCTATCTTATGCAAAGATAGTGCAAATCGAATGTAGAATATCAAGTTTGCTTGAATATTATGCTGAGATGCAGCCTATCTTATGCAAAGATATTAAAAAGTATGTACAAGTGCAAAGTAATGAGGTATGGATGGGATGAAACGGAAAGTTTTTCGTAAGTTTGCATATCTTACCAAAAGTATGCGTAATGCAATCATCCAAAAAATACTCACTCCTTATATCGGGTGGCGTGGATAGCGCCGTAGCTTGTCACTTGTTGTGTGAACAAGGCATTAAGCCCGATCTCTTTTATATTAAGATAGGCATGCAAGGAGAAGGCACCACCTGCTCGGCAGAAGAAGACATAGAACTCTCTACGCTTACGGCCAAGAAGTATGGGCTTCATCTTGATGTGGTAGATTTGCAAGCAGAATACCATAATCGCGTGACGGCCTATGTGGTGGAACGAATCAAGCGCGGTCTAACCCCCAATCCAGACGTAATGTGTAATCGTCTCATTAAGTTTGGTGCATTCGAGGAAAAGGCAGGGTATGCCTACGACTACATAGCCACGGGGCATTATGCACAAACCTATCATGATCCTTCGGGACAACTCTATTTGGCACCTGCTCCCGATCCTGTAAAGGATCAGTCAGACTTCCTTTCGCAACTCACTGATGTGCAAGCTGAAAAGCTTTGTTTCCCGATAGGGCATCTGCTCAAGCACGAAGTGCGCGAGATTGCCGAGCGTGAACATCTGGCTCCAGCTCATCGTCGCGACAGTCAAGGTATCTGTTTTCTGGGTAAGATTAATTATAATGACTACTTGCGTACGCTTCTTGGTGAACGTGAGGGCGAGGTGATTGAGCGTGAGACAGGGCGTGTCATTGGCATGCACAAAGGATACTGGTTTCACACCGTAGGCCAGCGCAAGGGACTCGGTCTTGGCGGCGGCCCATGGTTTGTTACAGACAAGGATATTAAGAAAAACATCATATATGTGTCACATACGGAATCGTGTCACGGATTGTATGGTAAAGATTTCCACTTAACGGGTTTCCACTTTATCACCGCCGACCCTTGGAATGGCGCAACCGAAGCCGATGTGCTCTTTAAGATACGCCATACGGAGCGCCCACGTCCAGGACACATGACGCGTCAGCCTGATGGTCGATTCCTTATCACTTCGCCCACTCCCGTACAAGGGATTGCTCCTGGCCAGTTTGGTGTGCTTTATACTGCTGATGGACAGATTTGTGCAGGAAGCGGGGAGATTCGATTCTGATATTAATTTAGTTTTAAGTTTGGAGGTTATAATGTCACTTTACCCCAGGGTGTCGCTTCGCTTGCCCTGGGCTATGCGCTCCATTGGGCTTTCAGCCC
>UQKO01000080.1 GCA_900541575.1 uncultured Prevotella sp. | reverse complement strand
ACAATTCCCGCTATTAGGGCTTGTTAGGGACTTGCACCCATTAGAATAAGCTCATACCGAGCATGTCATCAAAAAATGCCCTAGCCAAAGGCCAGAGCATTTACAATAAATAAAATATTCTATTTCTATTACTCTCAACAAATTAAAGTTCGAGGTCGCCGTCGTGAATCTCATGCCAGGGTAGTCCCTGCTTGTTGAGTTCCTCCATGAAGGGATCTGGGTCAAACTCTTCCACATTAAACACACCTGGTTTCTTCCACAATCCAAGCATGAACATACGAGCGCCGATGCATGCGGGCACACCCGTAGTGTAGCTCACCCCCTGCATGCCTGTTTCTTCATAGGCAGCACGATGAGAACAGTTGTTGTAAACGTAGTAGGTATGTTCCTTGCCATCCTTTATACCACGGATGCGGCAACCGATACTGGTCTCACCTTCGTAGTTCTCGCCCAAATCTTGCGGATTGGGAAGTACGGCTTTAAGGAATTGGAGGGGTACGATTTCCATGCCCTGATACATAATGGGCTTGATAGAAGCCATACCAATATTCTGAATCACGCGTAAGTGTGTCAAGTATTCCTGTCCGAAAGTCATCCAGAAACGGGCACGCTTGATTGTGGGATAGTTCTTCACCAAGCTTTCTATCTCCTCATGATGAAGCAGGTAACTCTCTTTCGGACCTACATTGGGATAGGTCAAAGGCTTGTGGATTTCGAGAGGTTCGGTCTCCACCCAGCGACCATCTTCCCAGTAGAGTCCCTTCTGCGTGATTTCGCGGATATTAATTTCAGGATTAAAGTTGGTGGCAAATGCCTTGTGGTGATCACCTGCGTTGCAATCGACGATATCAAGATACTGTATTTCATCGAAATGGTGCTTAGCTGCATAGGCCGTATAGATGCTAGTTACGCCCGGGTCAAAACCGCAACCGAGGATTGCCGTCAGACCAGCCTTTTCGAAGCGATCCTTGTAGGCCCACTGCCATGAGTATTCAAAGTGAGCCTCATCCTTAGGTTCATAGTTGGCCGTGTCGAGATACGAACATCCACACTGCAAGCAAGCCTCCATGATAGTGAGATCCTGATAAGGTAAGGCGAGGTTCATCACGAGGTCGGGCTTAAACTCGTTCATTAAAGCTACGAGTTGCTCCACACTGTCGGCATCAACTTGTGCAGTCTTAATATCATTGCGTCCAATAGCCTTAACAATGGCATCACATTTCGACTTTGTGCGACTAGCAATCATGATTTCGCTGAACACGTCGGTATTCTTAGCCACCTTGTGGGCAGCTACCGTTGCGACGCCCCCGGCGCCGATAATCAATACTTTTCCCATGGATTCTGTTTATGTATGTTTTATTAGTTTCGTGAATAAAAAGAAAATAACAGAGCACTAAATTAGAGCTCTACACTGCCCTTCACTACAATCTGTTCGCCCTTTCGTATCTCGAATAGATGACGGGTGGGATTCTTTGCATCAAGCTCATGAAACACGTCAAGTTGGTCGCCACAATACGATTCGAGACAATAGGCCATTTCTACGCGACGGACAGGATGCTCGGCAATATACTGAGCGGAAAAATAGTCGAGCAAGAGTTCGATGTAGCGAATAGAATTAACGTGTCCGTTGATGTCGAGATCGGAGAAGGAAGCCTTGTGAGTATAAGCTAACTCCGGATTTTTCATGCGCATACGCCCCATCGTGGAGATGGGAGCATGGCGTTCGGGAATAAGTGCGGAGGAGAATCCGCCATTCGGCAGTTGCTCCAAGTCGGCGGGCTGACGGGTATTAGTGTCGATAAGAGCCCAGATACTCGTGGCATGACCATAGGCAGAGCCATCGGAACGATAGATGGTGAAATGGCGATCGGTAAACTGCCTATAAAGACGGTCTACCCACGTTTCTATAACGAAGTCATCTCCCGTATGAGGCATTTGTTGCATTTCTATGACTAGGCGAGAGAGCACCCAGGCATGATGCACCTTAATCATTTGGGAATAGCCAAACCCATGCTCGCCAGCATGCAACGAAGCACATCGCAACAACAAATTACCTAAGTTGCCCCATGCCAAATTGCCGCAATAATCCTCCGTAAATGGTTCTACGCTATAAGCATATTTACTTGACTTCTCCATACTATTTAATTTTGAGAAAGAGCAATTCTATTTCTTCTTATGCAAAGATAGTGCAAGGTGAGTGCAGAGAGACAAGTTTACTTGCTATCTATGCCGAACCGCAGCCTATCTTATGCAAAGATAGTGCAAACCGAATGCAAAAAAACAAGCTTGCTTGAGTTTCTTGCTGAGGTGTAGCCTATCTTATGCAAAGATAGTGCAAGGTGAGCGCAATTCAAAGCAAAAGGAGGAAAACTTTCTTAGATTATAGCAAGTTAGTCAAGTTTTATTGCGTATTTTTGCAAGCAATTACACCAAAAACACTCACTATGAAACGTTTTCTACTGCTCGTAGCCTCTCTCTTTATGAGTGGGCTAGCCACTACGGGCACACAGATGATGGCTCAGCAGAGCCAAAACATCACACTAGAAGATATAGCTGGCGGGAAATACAATCCACAGTATGTCTATGGCGTGAATCCAATGAAGGACGGCGAAAGCTATACACAACTCTCGAGCGACAACAAGCAGATTATTCGCCGATCGTTTAAGACAGGTAAGGAACTCGAAGTGCTCTTCGACGTGGCGCAAGCGCGTGGTGACAAAAAATTAGAGGCCATTGATGGCTATATCATGTCGCCTGATGAACGACGCATTTTGCTTCGCACACAGACAAAGCCCATCTATCGCCGGTCTTACACTGCCGTATATTATATATATGACGTGCAAAACAAGAAATACGAGCCATTATCGGATGGCGGACCGCAACAGATGCCCATTTTCTCGCCCGATGGCAACGTGATTGCATTCGTTCGCGACAACAATCTCTTTCTAGTGAAGCTTCTCTTTGGCAACGCCGAGAGCCAAGTGACGAAAGATGGCAAGTTCAACGAGGTAATAAACGGCTTGCCCGACTGGGTAAACGAAGAAGAATTTACCACTGCTCGTTCGTTCGACTTCTCGTCTGACAGTCAGATGCTAGCTTGGGTGCGCTACGATGAGAGCAAGGTGCCCATCTATAGCATTCAAGAGTTCAAGGGCTCCTATCCCACCCGTCAGGAGTATGATGAATATCCTGGAGCCTATAATTATAAGTACCCTGTGGCTGGTGCAAAAAACAGCGACGTGTCGGTGATGACCTTTGACATAAAGAATCGCGTAACACGTACACTGAAAGTGCCCCTCGACTCGGATGGCTACATTCCTCGCATTCACTTCACGTCCGACCCTACGAAGCTTGCTGTGGTAACCCTCAACCGCCACCAAAACCGCATGGACATCTATATGGCCAATCCTCGTAGCACAGAATGTAAACTTGCCGTGCGCGAAGAGACCGAGAAGTACGTGCCCGAAACAGCCTATGGTAGCCTAAAGTTCTATGGCGACCATTTTGCCTACATCTCAGATCGTTCAGGCTATAAGCACATCTATTGGTACAGCCTCAACGGAAAGATGGAACGCCAAGTGACAAAAGGCAATTACGACGTGGCAGACTTCTATGGCTACGACCCACAGTCGGGCCGATTCTTTTATAGTTCTCATAAAGAGAGCCCGCTCCGCACAGCTATTTACTCCATCGACAAGGGAGGGAAGGAACGCAAGCTCTCTACAGAAGTGGGATCTAACTCGGCAACCTTTAGCACATCGATGAAGTATTTCCTCAACATTTACTCATCAGCCAATCAACCCCCTGTGACTACACTGCGCGATGCCTCCACCGGCAAGGTGCTCAGCACGATGCTCGATAATGAGAAACTGAAGAAAGAGGTCACTCCCCTCCTAGGACAAAAAGAATTCTTCACCTTCAAGACCTCGGAAGGCGTGGAACTCAACGGATGGATGATTAAGCCGAGAGATTTCGATGCTTCTAAGCACTACCCCGTCATCATGTATCAGTACTCAGGTCCAGGCTCACAGGAAGTGACCGACTCTTGGGGTATGGGCTTCTATCCAGGCGGAGTGTTTGAAAGCTACATGGCTCAGCAAGGATTTATCTTTGCATGCGTCGACGGACGCGGCACGGGTTCTCGCGGTGCCGACTTTGAGAAGTGCACCTACTTGAAGCTAGGCGAACTAGAATCGAAAGACCAAGTGGAAGCAGCACTCTATCTCGGCTCACTACCCTATGTTGACAAAGATCGCATTGCCATTTGGGGATGGAGTTTCGGTGGTTTCAACACATTGATGTCGATGAGCGAAGGCCGCCCCGTGTTCCGCGCAGGTGTGGCCGTAGCAGCTCCGAGCAACTGGAAATATTACGATACCGTTTATACAGAACGCTATATGCGTACGCCTAAAGAGAACGCTGACGGCTATGCTATCAACCCCATAGAGCGTGCTGCCAACTTGCATGGCGACCTACTTCTTATTCATGGCACAGCCGACGACAACGTACACTTCCGCAACTTCACCGAAGTAAGCGAAGCTTACGTGCAAGCTGGAAAGATGTTCCGTCAACAGGTATACACCAACCGCAACCATAGCATCTATGGCGGTAACACTCGCCTCCACCTTTTCAAGACTATCAGCAATTTCTTTACTGAGAAACTAAAGGGCGTCTCTAATACACACTAGAGAATGTGTTAAGGGTGGTTCTATGAATCCTTTTTCCTCAACAAGAAGCAAACTCGCAGCTTTCGTGCATTCCACGAAAGTTGCGAGTTTTTTCCATCTAAACGCCCACGAGGAAGTTACAATTCCTTCATTTCTTCTTTACATGTTTGTAATCTGCGCCACGTAATTTTGGGTCAGCGGATATTTCCGGTTGTATGATGAGGAAAGTGACTTACTCATTTTTCGGATTCAGCCCGTCCATTCTAAATCCGAAACTTAAGTTATAAACTTAAAAATAAATAATAGATATGAGATTAAACTCTTCTTATACTTGACGCTCACTGGCGATGCTCTATTTCCCTGATTGTGAACCACGCAATGCGGTAAGACGACTGACGGGAA
>UQKO01000079.1 GCA_900541575.1 uncultured Prevotella sp. | reverse complement strand
CCCGTGACCCCATGCGTGACAGGCATGTATTCTAACCAGCTGAACTAACACACCAGTGTTATTGCTTGTTTGCGAGTGCAAAGGTACGAATTCTTTCTTATCCTGCAAACTTTTTGTTCATTTTTTTTGCAAGAAATGCATTTTTAGGGCTAAAAAGGTTCTTTTGAGGGAGCGAAAACATAACAGAGTATGTGATGTAACAGAATAGCTACTCAATATGCATGATATGAGCAAGCGCTTTTTCCCATCACACCAACCCGAAATATCCGCTAACCCCCTTTTTCAAAAAAACATTTCCCCTTATAGACAAAAGCCCCGAGCTAAGCCCGGGGCGATTTCTCTTTTTCTATTACTTTGATTGACGTTCCTTATACTTCTCGATCTGACGCAAGATATTATCTACACAGAGATCTACACCCTCCTCAAAAGTGTCGCACACCTTTTCTGCATGAAGATCGGCACCGGGAAGCGAAACGTTAATAGCTGTCTCTTTATTCTTTGCTGTCTCAGGCTTTACCACCTTGAGTATAAATTCTGCCTTGATTATATTGTCGCAAGTTTTTTCGAGCTTAGAAGCCTTCTTGGTAATGAATGCATTGAGTTTTTCTGTAGCGTCGAAATGAATGGCTTGAATCTTGAGTTCCATAGTTACCTCCTTTTGTTTTATGCCCGAGGATGGGCGTGTTGATATTCTTTTTTAAGGTCAGCAAATGTTGTATGGGTGTACACTTCGGTGGTGGCTACACTCTCATGACCGAGAATTTCCTTGATGGCTTCAAGGTCGGCCCCATGATTGAGCATTTCCGTGGCGAAGGTATGCCGCAACACGTGCGGACTTCTCTTTTTCATTGTCGTCACTTGCGAGAGATACTGCACGACAACAGCTCTTGTAATGCTAGGCGCTAAGCGTTTTTTCTTTCGGCCAAAAAACAAGAACCCCGAATCGACTTCTTCCATAAACTGCTCACGTCGCTGCTCGATATATTCAGCCAAAGCTTGACGAAGTTCTTCGCCAAAGGGTACGATGCGTTGCTTATTACGCTTTCCTGTAACCTTAAGCTCGCCTCCCGCTAAGTCTACATCAGCTACATTGAGACCTATCAACTCGGAAAGTCGAATGCCTGTATGATAAAATGTGAGCAAAATAGTGCGATCACGCAGTCCGATAAAAGTTTCAGGAAACGTCACATCTTCGAACAACTTTTTTACCTCTCCCTCTTTCAAGAAGTAGGGCAAAGGCTTATGCGTTTTAGGCCCATGCACCATGCGCAGCGGATCTTTCTTGACCAAATTCATTCGGAGCAAGTATTTATAGAAACTGCGCAACGCACTCAGTTCGCGATTAATAGTGCGAGCCACGAGCCCCTGCTGCATTTCGTGAGCCATCCAGTTGCGCACAATATCGGCATCAATGGTCGTCCACTGAAGTTCTTGATCGAGCAGAGAGATGTAGTCGCTAAATTTCACAAGCGTATCGCGATAGTTTCGCAAGGTCTGCTGCGAATAACCACGTTCGGCAGCCAAGTATTCTATAAAGCATTCTACCTCTTGCATGACTCTCTCGTTTGCTTTCAAAGGCGAATATCGCAACTTTTTCTGAATGCACCAAATTTTAAGACAAAAAAAATCGCTGCAAAGTCTTGTTTGAACGATGCAACGATTTCATTAAATGCTATTCAGTGTATGTACTGCGTATCAGTTCAAGAGTGAATCTTTTACTAGATACACTGCGACATGAGGATTAGTCCTCATCGCGGTGAAGCTGCTGTACGTATACAGCGTGCTCTCTAGCCAAACGCTTCAATACGCTGGGCTTGTCGAACTGCTGACGTGCGCGAAGTTCCTTTACTACGCCAGTTCTTTCAAACTTTCTCTTGAACTTTTTCAGGGCGCGTTCGATGTTTTCGCCCTCTTTTACCTGTACTACGATCATTTTGGGATTTTAGTTTTATTTTGTTATTACTTTTCTTTCTATTCTTACGAGTCAAGCTCTTCTGCAAGAGCAGCACCCTTTTCACAGGGGAACCCAACACCATCGTTACACGATGCTTACTAGCGGGAGAATGATTAGGGTATACCCCATGCGAGTTGCAAAATTACGTATTTATTTTATCCCGCCCAAACTTTCGCCTTGATTTTTAGGTAAATGCCGTTTTTCGGGGCATTTTTCCCCTTCTAAAGATTTGCTTAGCAACAATTCTGACGAATTTAGAGAAGAAAAAAGCTTTATATACCCCCGCTTCAAGCTTTAGAGGAAGAATCAACATGCACCACCGTCTGAGGATAGGGAATATTGATACCCTCACGACAGAACATATCATAAAGAGCTTGCTGACCTTGATAATACATGGGCCAATAGTCGGATGTCTTCACCCATACACGCACCACGAGATTAACGCTACTATCAGCCAGAGCATCAATTCCTACGAAAGGGCAATGCTCTTCGGGTTCCTGAAGAATACGAGGATCAGAGGCAAAGAGTTCCACAATCTTGCGTCGAACTAGGTCTATGTTCTGTCCGTAGTCCACACCGATAACCCACTGCACACGACGTTCCTCTTCGCGCGAATGATTCACCACAGTAGAGGTGCTGAGCGCTCCGTTGGGAATATAGACCGTCTTATTATCATAAGTAGTCAGAATGGTATGGAATATTTGTATTTCACGTACCCGACCGATGGTCCCTTGAGCTTCAATAATATCCCCCACGCGATAGGGTTTAAAAAGAAGCACCATGAGGCCACCAGCAAAGTTTTGCAAATTTCCCGATAACGCCATACCTATAGCCACACCTGCCGAAGCTAGCAAAGCAGCAAACGAGGTTGTGTTAATACCCAGCGCACCAATAACAGAGACTAAAAGTAGGATGGTAAGAAGAATACGCACAAGGCTGCGAAGAAAACTCTGCACGCCCACATCTACATGACGTCGATTGAGCATGGCAGCCACCACGCGATTAACCACTTTTATTAAGAAGCTACCCACGAGGTAGATTACTAGAGCCAAGAGGATATGTCGGCCTACCGAGAGCGAAAGTTCGAGCAAGCGATCGAGCAAGCGATCAACACGCGAAACAGTAGCATACTCCACCATTTGATTCACCGCCACAGGAAGTGATTCTAAAAATTGCATAATTGGGAAAATCTTTTTAGAAGAAAAAACAACTCACTATTCTAAGCCACACATCACATACAATCTCTATTTCTTTTCTCATTTCTTACTCAACACCCCCTCACTAGTTATTTGAAGGTGTCCTTGTGGAAAATCGAGTTGCGTGAGGCGACGTATCTCTTGAGCTGCACGATGGCTGCTATCTAAACGTGGCCCTTTACCACGCTGTTGCAAGAAAGAGTGAATGCGGCCTCCTGCAAAGCGGCCAACAGAGTCGAGCCAAACCTCTAGTAGAGGAGCATAGCCAGAAATACCCGAAAGACTGATGCCATAAGGAGTACAAAAGTTACCCAAACTATAAGCAATGAGATGTTCTTTATAAAGTTCCATGGCTCGCGCCACGTGGGGGCCGTGACCAAACACTACATCTGCACCTGCATCGATACAGAAATGAGCAAAGCTTCGGAGCGAGCCTCGATCTTCTCCACAAAATATCTCGCGCCCTTGCGGAAGACGAGCAGCTTTAGCCCCTTCTGCTCCACCATGAAAACCTACAACGACATAGTCGCAGCGATTAACGAGATACGTGATAATGCGACGCACCGTTTCCAAATCCTGATGTCGGAGGGTATATTCGTTATGCCCAAAAGAACAAAATCCATAAGTCCGTCCACCACGACTTACGATGGCACACTCCGGACCTATTCCACGAATACCACTATGCTTTATACCTATACGATCGAGACAGGCCATAGTAGAGAGGATTCCCTCATTGCCAAAGTCATGTGCATGATTATTGGCCATGCCCAAATAGTCGAAGCCTGCCTCTTTTAAGCGTGGGGCAAACATAGTGGGAGTGCGAACAGCATAACACACGCGAGATATTTTCTTATGTGTCTGTCCACTGTCGCAAAGCGTACCTTCGAGATTACCAGCGGCCACATCAGCGCGACTTAAAATAGGGGTAGCATCAACGAATAATTGCCGTCCCTCATGAGACGGCAATTCCA
Source organism: uncultured Prevotella sp. (assembly GCA_900541575.1). Lineage (GTDB taxonomy): Bacteria > Bacteroidota > Bacteroidia > Bacteroidales > Bacteroidaceae > Alloprevotella. The sequence continues at coordinate 2,168 of UQKO01000079.1, read as the reverse complement.
CAGATGGATAGGTAGTACCCATCATAATATCTCCTGTAAATGCTATCGTGGCATGCTTTTGAGTCTGTCCCACAGCCGAGATAACGGCAAGAGCGCAGACGATGCTGACGAATAACTTTTTCACTGTCTTGGATAGGTTCTGTTATTATTAGACTAACTCCCAAAAAGCGGAGAGCTAATTCTCTACGATGCGACGGGCTCCAATATAACGGCGACTATAATAAGGCTCGTTAGAGCTCGACACCTTTACACCAGAGAGAGAGGCATGTACAAACGAGAATTTATTACTCGCGGGATCTACGTCCATCACAATACCCACATGCCCCACGGAACGCGCATTACCGCGTCCACCGAAAAACACGAGATCGCCTTTTTTCAAATCCGACACACGCCCTATAGGGGTTCCTTGAGTGTACTGCGAACGCGAGTTACGCAAGATGCTTACATTCTGCTGGCGATACACGTAGCTAGTGAATCCTGAACAGTCGAAAGCATAAGGTCCCGACATACCTAAACGATAAGAGGCACCGAGATACTGAAGAGCAGTCTGTACTACCTTCTCTCCAAAGTTTGCATTGTAGGGTACAGTTGCTTCTTTTTCTACGGCTACGGTCGATTCTTGCATTACACCGAGGGGTGCTACTTCTTTAACAATTTTCTCTGCTGTGGGACGCGAGGGAAGCGATTCGGGCATAATATCCTGAGCCGAAGCTGTAAAGAATGAGGCCATACCCAACGCTACGCACGCGGCGTATTTCTTTATTTGCACAATAAATTGGATTTAATAGGTTCAAATCTCACGGACTGAAAGCATTCCGTCCTTCAAATATAGACTCTAGAGTTGACACCTCGTGCCGATACTTTCAATCGCTTACAATGTTGATTCTCCCTAACAGAATGAAGCGTATTACAATTACGCTTTCTCCCTGAAAATCAACATTCGCAAAGATAGCAAATATCCGACCAAAATCCAAATTGTTTAAGAGTTTTTTTGATTATCATGCTAAAAAGAATACCATATTGCACGTCCACAAAAAGTTTGTGCACAAACATCAAAGGGTTTTATTCCCAAAGAGAATCAGCATCAACCATGTTTTTATGGTGCATAACAGGATGTGAATCAGTCTTTTCCGTATGTATAGGAGCAGGATGCTCCTCCGTATGATTACGAGCAGTACAACGACTAGTAGTGTCTTTAACAGTCTTCATATCTTGCTTAGGAACATCTTCGGCCATTCCTCGAAAAGGCGGAAGAGGAGCATTCTCATCTCCCACGGTGACGGGCATACCTTGATAAGCATAGTTTTTATATATCGTCACGATATTCTCACTCAACACGCGAATACACCCCTCCGATGCACGCTTACCAATGCTTCGGGGTGAATTGGTTCCGTGAATGCCAATGCCACCCAAGCGGCCCGTAGCAAGACGCAGGAAGTGAGGACCGTAACAACCTTTTACGGAGCGTCCATCACGTGTACGATGTACCCAATCGGTACTATTGAAGATTCCGGATATGTGAAAGTTACCCTCAGGCGTGCGATAGTCTCCCTTAGCTTGTTTGTTGCCGCGACGTATGCCGCAAGCAATGCCGCACGTAAAAAGAACGCTGTCCGTTTTGTCGAGCACATAAAGGCGCATGCGCGATTTCGACACGTAGATGTGCATGCCATCGTATTTTTCCATGAGGGCACGCTGTTTCTCTTGTTTGGCAGAATCAGTGAGTGCTTCTATCTCTTCTTCTGTTGGATTGTCCTGCGTACGAATGAGGCTATCTTCGCGTTGAATTTCTGTTTCCTTTTCTTCAATCTCGGCTAGCATGGACGCTTGTTTTTTTCCACAAGCAGAGAGCAGCAATACTAGCAAAGGAATAAGGCAAATATATTTTAGGTGTTTCATTTTCTTCTCTAATGAATTGCAAAAATACGAAGAATGTTTCAATACCCACCCCTTTCCTATAATAATTGTAAACGACAGATCCAGAAATTCATCATTTCCAATGAGATTGAACAAGAAACGACAAGAATTAAACTGTCCCCAAAAAGCAACTGCTTCCTTAAAAAAGTTTTTAAATCCTTACTTATTCTCACCTATTTAGTAGACTAATAATCAAAAAAAGCCTCTCTCAGTTGTTACACTGAAAGAGGCTTGTAAAGAAATTGGCGGCG
>UQKO01000078.1 GCA_900541575.1 uncultured Prevotella sp. | reverse complement strand
CATTTTAGCGGCTCAGCTTCGCTTCGCCGCTTTCATCTGCAAACTTAGTGCTATGGAGTCCATTGGGCTTTTATCGTCATTATCGGCTGCGTCTCAGCAATTCAAGCAAGCTTGATTGCATTCGACTTGCACGATAATTCAGCCCGCTCATACTAAATCCGAAACTTAAATTAAGGATTAGAGCCTTAGTGCTCAATATGTGAAACAATATCGTGGAGGAGCCATGCTCTTCCGAACAACCACCAAAAAGCATGATTACATACAACGTAATAGATACGAAAATGCCCGACATCTCGCACCGCGAAACGACAGCTTGGGTGCGTGCCGTGGCTGCCTCGTATGGAAAGCGCGTGGGCGAAGTGGCCTACGTGTTCTGCAACGACGAGAAGATACTGGAAGTGAACCGCCAATATCTAAAGCACGATTACTATACGGACATCATTACCTTTGACTATTGTGAAGGCGATCTTCTGAGTGGCGACCTCTTCATCAGTCTCGATACGATACGCTCGAACGCAGAGCTATTTGGAAAGACTTATGAAGAGGAACTTCACCGCGTGATAATTCATGGAATTCTTCATCTCGTGGGTATCAACGACAAAGGACCTGGTGAACGCGAGATTATGGAAGCTGCCGAGAACAAGGCGCTTGCCCTCCTCAGTCAAATGCGCAAGAAAGAAGAGTAGACAATCTCTTCACAGAATCCATGTGATTGTTGCGCGGAAGAGATGAATCTATGGACTTTTTCTCATCTTAAAAGCAGAAAAACGGAGAAATAGAAAAAGGAAAAAGAAGTCTTCACCAAAAGTTCACATTAAAAACGTTGCATGCCAATGATTTAATGTATACCTTTGTAACATGTTTAAGGAGAGCTAAGCCTTTACAATGCGAAATAAAAAGCATGGCATAGTCTCTCCTCAACTAGGATTTTCTAAAAAACAACTTTTACTTATTAATTAAACTTTTTGAGTATGAAGAAAATTTTACTCTCTCTCGTTACCCTTTTTGCTGCAGCCACTTCGGCTTTTGCAGGTGATATCATCACCAATGGTGGCTTTGAAAGCTGGACAGACGGTGCTTGCGATGGTTGGAAGTCAACAACTAGTGCAACCAATTGTGAAATTACTCAGAGCGCTGATGCTCATAGTGGTAATAGCTCTGTACAAATTCCCGAAGGAAAGAACAATAATAATCGTTTGGGGTCTAAAGAATACAGACTAAAGGCTGGTACTTATACCATGAAAGCATATGTAAAGGGTGCTGGTTCTGTGTCAATTGGTTATGTACCTGTTGCAAACTATGCGGTACTTAATTACGCATACTCTTCAAAAGTAACAACAAAGGCTGATGGTTGGACAGAAGTTACAAAAGAGTTTACTCTTGATAAGGATACTAAGGTTAATTTCGTCCTAATGAACGCGAAAAAAACGGGTGTAAAGCTCGTTGACGATTTTAGTGTTACTACAGAAGATGGTGGATTGGCAGAAGAACCTACCGCTTTCGCTGCTGAAGGTGAAGGAACATTGGAGAATCCTTACAATAGTGTAGCTGCTAACAAAGCTGCTCTCGAATTGAAATCTGGCACTACAGCTACTTCAGAGGCGTATGTTAAAGGTATCGTTCACGTAATCAACTACGATTATTCTGCAGAGAAGAAAAACCTCAGTTTCCTTATCTCGCCTGACGGAACTGATAATGGAGCATTCTACTGTTATCAGGTAACTAGCGATGAAGATCCTGGACTTAAAGAAGGTGATTTGGTCGTTCTTAGTGGTAAGTTGACCAACTATAATGGTATTCCCGAATATGCCAAAGGCGCTAAGATTGTATCTATCACTACTGGCATCTCAACCATTGCCGCAGAAGCAAACAAGGCTCAGGTAATCTATGGTCTCGATGGTCGTCGCTTGACTAAGGCCGTACGTGGTGTGAACATTATCAATGGCAAGAAGGTGATTGTAAAGTAACAATGACGATCTCGCTGATTCTCTTTCTCGGCTGAAGAAAGGAATAATATTAAAGCTTATGGGTGGTTCTATAAATCTCATTATCAGAATTTATAGAATCACCCATATTATATAATAGAAGCGTAAGAGACCTTTGGAGCGTTTCTGTCCTTTGTTATCTCCCAATAAATCTGTACATTTGCCTCCGAAGACGGAAGTGTGCGGACAAAGCATCGCGTACAGGCCGCCCATGAATGAAAAACAAAAGAATAATTATTCTCAAAAGATGGCTATCACCTTACGAAAAACACTGATAACCGCCGCCGCACTATTGCCCCTCACCCTGTGGGCACAGGAGTTCGACCGCAGCCGTTATCCCGACTACACCACACGCACCAATCCTGACCCGTCGCTCATGCGCGTGCAGCGAAAGGCAGGACAACAAAGACCCGACCATGTGAACAATGCCGAAACTCGTTACTTCCCTCCCGTAGTGTTTCAGCAAGGAGGTTCGTGTGGCTCAGCATCGCGTATCTGCTATATGTTCTCGCATGAACTCAACTCTTTCCGAGACACCGATGGAAAGGATCCCAATAATTACTACCCTTCTCACTTTGTATGGCTCCTTACGAATGGAAACTCGGGTAAGGACGATTTTGTACAGTACATAGGTGTGCCTTCAGCGGCTACCTATGGCGGACAAACTTATAGCAAACTTTTTGGTTATCAAGAGGAAACTGAAAAAGATTTCGGATGGATGACGGGCTATGATAAATGGCTCTCGGCCATGTATAACCGCATGCTCAAGCCTTCCAACTTTACCGAAGACTTAGGAACAGATGCTGGACGCGAAGCTGTGAAGAATTGGCTTTGGAATCACAATGGCGACACCGACTTTCATTCGGGCGGTGTGGTAGGTATCGGAGTATCTGCTAATGGCTTACAGTGTGCTAGTGTGCCCAAAACAGTTGCCAATGATGCAGCGGGAGCTTCTGGCAAAGGCTATGTGAAGCGTTGGGGCGTAACGCCCGATCATGCCATGACCATCGTGGGTTACGACGACCGCATAGAATTCGATCTCAACGGTAATGGCGTATATGGCGAAGCCAACGCTGACGAACGTGGAGCTTGGATATTGGCCAATTCATGGGGAGACGATTGGGAGAGTAAGGGATTCGTCTATTGTCCCTACGCTTATTCAGGCGGCACGTTTAAAAGTGATGGCACTTTCTCTGGCAGCTGGTGGAAACCAGAGGTGTATAAGGTGAGAAAGAACTATCGCCCCTTACGTACGATTAAGATTAAGATGGACTATTCACGACGCTCAGAACTCGCACTGAGTGCTGGGGTGGCTACCGGTGTGAATGCAGCAACGGCACAGTTCCAAGTGCCCTTCCATCATTTCCAATACGCAGGCGATGGCAATTACGGCAATACCAATCCGGCTCCCGAAGTGCCCATGCTTGGCCGATGGGCTGACGGTAAACTCCATACAGAACCGATGGAATTTGGTTATGACTTAACCGATTTGACCGACAATCTCGATCCTAATGACGACCTTACTTACTTCTTCAATGTAGACACGAAGAGCTGGGCGCAAGGGAAAGGTACTATCTATTCCGCTTCAATCATCGACTATAGTGTAGACCCTAAGGGAATGGAAGTCCCCTTCAGTATATCGCAGGAAAGCGGCACGGCTATCCAAAATGGTGGAAAGACTACCACGTTGCGTGTGACTGTGCCCGGAAGAGGTTATAAGTCGCCGCAAAATGTGTGTGTCAACGACGGTTCCCTTTCATGGAGTGCCCCACAAGTGTCGGCTCACCAACTTACCGCTTATCGCGTTTATAAGGGCGAAGCACAGATAGCCGAACTTCCTACATCGGCCACTAGCTACAAACTACCTGCCGATGCAGAGGGAACGTATGCCGTAAGTGCTGTGTATGCCAATCAAACGTCGAGTCACGTTCAAGCTTCCGTGCCCACAGATGCTTTGAAGAAAGTAGGTATGAACTTCGTAAAGTGCGGATTCAGCATTCCTGGTGTGTTCGCCACGAAATATCCGCAAGCCACGATAGAATATTTTATCAAAGTAAACACTCTGGCCGATTGGAATCAAAGCGCAGGGCCAGGTTGGGGCTCGTTCATGCTTCATGGCAATGCCAATGGAACCTTCACTGCAGGATGGAACGTTGGCAATGAACGCATAAATGTTACCAAGGCACTGACACGCGGAATCTGGAAACACGTGGCCATTGTGGTGAAAAACTCGCAGATGTGGGTGTATATTAACGGGCAGCAGAAGGGCACCATCGTCTCAAGCAAATACAGTGGCTTAGGCGGATTTGGCGACCTTGTATTTAATGGAAGTTCTGATGCTTCGGCTAATCAAAATGCAGCCTATTCTGAAATACGTATTTGGAACGTGGCACGCACAGGAAGTCAGATTAGCGCCGACTATCACCGCCGCTATGCTGATGCTAGTTTGCCGGAAGGACTTATTGCATATTATAAAGGTGATTTAGTGAGTGTAGACGGCGAAATGCGTCTTCGCGACCATGCTCCCGCACAGCGCCATGCCTCGATTATCGGTACGGGAGCCACGGAACTTACGGCAGGTTTCCCCTCGTTGAGCTTCGAGAGCAATACGAGTGTGTCGATAGGCAATCTTGGCACAGCCACTGTGGGACAACCCTTCCAACTTTGTGCTAAAGGAACTACAAACTTGCAGAAGTATGTGTGGACGGCCGAAGGTGCTGGTGTTCAAAATCTTGTAGCAGCAAAGCCTACCGTGGTGTTCAACAAAACTGGCGAGCAGACGGTAAAGGTGGTAGCTACTGATGTGAATGGAAAGGAAGTAGAAGCCACAGGCACCGTGCAAGTGGTTGACGCTCCCGCCCCCGATGCAACTTTTGATGTAAGTCAAGAGAGCGTGGCCTCTGGTGCTCGCGTAAGCTTTGTTGCTCGCACGCTGATGAATGGCTATCGCTACCATTGGACCGTCAATGGAGCTACGGGCGGCAACCCCGATTATCCAACGATTACCGTAAGCTACAATAAGAGTGGCACCTACGATGTGTCGCTCACTGTGACCGATTTACAAGGACGTACAGCTACTACTTCGAAAACCATCAAGGTAAAGATGGTGGCACCAGAAGTAAGCTTTGACGTATCGCCCGCAGTGGTGAGAAAAGGCGAAAAGGTGCGTCTTGTAGATGAATCTCTCTACGATCCGAATCAATGGGAATGGACACTCGTAAGCGGACAAAGTGCGATGGCGGGTGTAGGAAAACACATCCTCTTTGAGCCCACTATTCCTGGTATTTATGATGTGACCCTACGCGCTTCTAATGATGCGGGTAAGACCGAGGTTACACATACTTCAGCACTCATCGTGTGCAATGCCGATAGCAAAACAGGTTTGAACTTTTCGCCCTCGAAGACGGCTCGCGTTACTCCGCAGAGCCTGCCCCTCTCTGCCGGACAACAAACGTTCTCTATCGACTGGTGGATGCGTCCCTCAGCACTAGGAGCTATGGGCAACGGATTGGGCGAGAGTACCTCTACCTTTATGGTGTGTACCACAAAGGATGGACAGATGTGTCTCTATGTAAAGGGCAAAGTTGCAAAATCGCCCGAGGCATTCGTTATAGCCAATGAATGGCACCATTATGCTGTGACGTTCTATATGGGTTACGTGGTATTCTTCCGCGACGGCGTGATGATGGGTCGTGGCGGTGCTTCATCAGCTTCGCTCCCCTCGATGACTAAATTTAGTATGGGTACAGATGAGGCTCCGATGGAAGCTACGATAGATGAATTCCGTATTTGGAACAGGGCATTTAGCGAAAGCGACCTAGCTCCTCTTCATAGTTATATCGTGGCTCCTCTCGAGGGTACAGCTCTCAATCAGGCCGAAAAGGATGGACTGAAACTCTATTACCGATTCGATCAGTCATCGGGCAACGTGGAAGATGCTTCCTCAAGCCACAATACGGGTGTCCGTAGTGGCTTCGGTCCTGATGGCGATGCTTGGACCAATTCAGATGGCGTATTCGCCTTGAATTTCGATGGTGGAGCAAGCGATATTACCTCTACTTATTTGAGAAACTATAAAGAGCCATTTGAAAATAGTGGCAATGATGTCAATACCCTCGTGCCAGGAAGATACAAGGCTCTCACGCAGTGGAACACAGAAAATGAGAATACTGAGAATAATGCTGCGGGTGCACATGTTGATGTAGCGAATGGCAACAACCTGTTTATTGAGGTAGGAAGTGTGTTTAGCGATAAACTCAACGATTATAAACTCTACCAGACTGTCGACTTACCTGCAGGAACTTACGTGTTCTCGGCCAATTATGGAAAATATAGCGGTGTGGCCGATGGTTGCTATCTCGTGGCAGCACAAGGAAATACCCTTCCTGATACGAAAAACCTCAGCGATGGCGCTATAGCATCCGTCGCTATGGCCTCGAAGAGTGCAAATGTGGCCAACAATCGTATCTGCTTCATCTTGACAGAACCTACTACGGTCAGCCTGGGTATGTTGGCTACGATGAATGGCATGCAGACAATCTCCTTCTCTTCATTCGGCCTTACATCTTACACGCTCACGCAAATCAAGGCGCTCGATGATCCTGACTTCATAGAAGGCATTGCTCCTATTGTAGTGAATCCTGAAAATCAGTTCAAAGGCTCAGTTAAATCGGATGTAATCTACGATATTAGTGGTCGCCGCGTGAGCACTCCTGGTAAGGGTATCTATATTATCGGTGGTCGCAAAGTGGTGGTGAAATAGCTTCTCCATTCGTTTTACGAGTAGCGCATCTAGCGCCGACATAATCTAGCGGGCAAGAAAGAAACTCAGTATAAGTTTACTTCTTGCCCGCTTTTGCATATTAACCCCATTATCGAAGCGCTCGGTATTCCCCCCATGGAAATGACGAAAACAATTCATGTTTGCCCCCGCACTCCTCGCTACACCACAAGAAACTCTCAAAAAAAACAAAAAAACGTGCGGAAATATTGCAGATGTGAAGGGAATGTGCTAATTTTGCACTCGCAAACTGCGGTAATCGCGGAAAGCAATCGGACTTGTAGCTCAGTTGGTTAGAGCAACAGACTCATAATCTGGAGGTCCTAGGT
>UQKO01000077.1 GCA_900541575.1 uncultured Prevotella sp. | reverse complement strand
AGACATAAAGTTCTTCATGTTTAGAATAGCTACTCAATATGCATGATATGAGCAAGCCTCTTTTTACCATCATACCAACCGGAAATATCCGCTGATCCATTATTTAGGCCTTCTAGAAGGTTGTTTTGACGATGAAGATGAAGCTGTTTCTACGACCTAAATCTTAGTACTCTAACGATGAAGACCATTAGGTGCTAACGATGAAGACCGATAGGTGCTAACGATGAAGACCGATAGACTCTATGGATAAAGACCGATAGGATATACTGATTTTGAACGCATAACGAGGTGATTTTGCCTCGCGCGCGCGTGTATTTATATAGGTGTGGTGTGTGCTTAAAAGGGAGGGACTTTATCTCTTTCGTCCTTAGCATTTATCCAGCTGAATGATAAAGTCAAAATGGACAAACATACTACATTAGGGTAATACCCACCAGGAATATCCGCTGACCCAAAGTCAGGGAATTTCGGGATAATATTCCACTGGATGACTTAGTAAGGCTTGCGTATAGGCAAAAATCTTATTTAAACTTAACTTTTTGTTTTATTCAATGACTAAGGATTTGAGGTGGGTCGGATACAATAGAGTGAATTTATTTGCAATCTCAATATACCAAAACACACATTTATCAAGAACAATAAATTCATTCACATCAAAAAAAAGACTTTTCACTTCTCCCTGCTAGCAAGTTGGCGTAACTTTGCTTCACCAAAGCACAAGTAATACAATCAAGAAACAAAGATAATCCCCATACTGCCAATGCAACATACCGCCGTACTATTCGACCTTGACGGAGTGATTATTGATACAGAAGGACAATATTCCGAATTTTGGAAAAACATTGGGAAAACAGACTTTCCCAGTATGCCTGATTTCCATAAACATATAAAAGGACATACATTAAAGCAAATCATTGCTGCCAACTACGCAGGGAACCCTCAGCGAGCTGAGGAAGTAACAAATGAGCTCCATGAGTTTGAAGCCACGATGCAGTTTCCCTATATTGCTGGCGCAGTAAACTTTGTCAAAGCCCTACAAGAGAATGGATTTAAAACGGCCATTGTAACTAGCTCTGATCAGAAAAAAATGAACAGGCTTTACATGCAGCACCCAGAAGTAAAACAAATCTTCGACTGTATATTCACAGCCGAGAATACTCTCCGTTCCAAGCCTGCACCCGACTGCTACATCCAAGCTGCTAAAGTCATGGGATTTAAAGTTGAAGATTGTTACGTCTTTGAAGATTCAATCAGCGGGCTACAAGCTGGGAACAGCAGTGGAGCCATAGTTATAGGACTTACCACTACGAATGCAAACGACATCATTGCTCCACTATGCCAATGCACTATCAATGATTTCACTGAAATTACCATTGAAAAGATGTGCAGTTTGAAACACAAATAAGATCAAAAAAGAGATATCTCTGATTATCAAGTAATCTCTTCTAACCATTATAACACTATACATAAGTAAACGAATAAAAACAATGGCAGGATATTTAGTTGAAGACACACGTAAGGTAACCACAAGCCGTCTGAAAGAAATGAAAGCTGAGGGTAAAAAAATCGCTATGCTTACTGCATACGACTATACCACAGCCCAAATAGTGGATGAAGCAGGTGTTGACGTGATTCTTATCGGTGATAGTGCTTCGAATGTAATGGCTGGCAACATCACTACACTTCCCATAACACTTGATCAAATGATTTATCATGCTCACTCAGTTTCATTAGCAGCCAAACGAGCGTTCGTTGTATGTGATATGCCTTTCGGAACATACCAAGTGGACGAAAAAGAAGCGGTGAGAAATGCAATCCGTATCATGAAAGAGACGCGATGCGATGCGGTAAAGCTCGAAGGAGGAATTGAGATACTTCCTGCAGTGAAACGCATCATCGACGCAGGAATCCCTGTATGTGGACACCTCGGTCTAACTCCGCAAAGCATCAATAAATTTGGTACCTACACCGTAAGAGCGAAGGAAGAGGCCGAAGCAGAAAAGCTTCTCTCCGATGTAAAAGTGCTTGCCGAAGCAGGATGCTGTGCCATCGTGGTAGAGAAAATTCCTGCACCCCTTACACAAAAAGCTGTGGCAAGCGTAGACATTCCCATCATCGGCATAGGTGGTGGCGCTGCCGACGGACAAGTGCTCGTAATCGACGATATGTTGGGGAAAAATAAAGGCTTTTCTCCCAAGTTCCTTCGTAGATATGCTGATCTCCACACGATTATGACCGATGCCATAGGTAATTATGTAGCTGATGTCAAGAGTGGTGATTTCCCCAATGAATGTGAAAGCTATAAGTAAATATTCTCGTATTCATACGTTTGAAATGATTTGTAAAATGCTTTCTCTTTCTAAAAATGAAGATTTCTATAAATATACCCAATGCTATATGATATAGAGACGCTTATTGTAAGGATATCCCCATTCGATGTTTTAAAAAGCGGAGCATTTAACAAAAGCTTAAACTTATGAATACACAAGGTATTTGAACAAAACTAGACAGATTCGCCCTGATGCAACGCATTAGGGTGATTCTATTAATTCTGAAATATAAGGCATCCACGCCCGATAACGATAATCATGTCTTTACAAGTTCACAACCAGCTATCAAGTTCGCGCTTTATTAACATGTGCGTGGCCAACTGGTTTCTACATATCTACATATTCTCCACCATTCCCCTAATAACTGACCAACTAAGCAAACTTTCCGCCCCAATAGGCTATGCTGGATTGGCCATGCTGACTTTTGCCGTAGGCATGTTCATACCTGGACCTTTCGGAGCACACATAATGGAAAGGAGGTCAAGGAAAGAAGTTTTCCTAAAATCATTGCTTGCCGTAGGCCCATTGGTCATACTTTTGCTTTCGTATGCCAAGAACTACAACGAAGTATTGCTCATAACTCTGCTGCAAGGTGGGGCTTTCGGTGTGGCACAGACAGCACTAGGCACTACACTCGTAAATGATGTACTCCTCTCGCAACATCGTAATAAGGGAGACTTAATCTATGGTTGGGCTGGACGAATAGGCATTCCTCTAGGATTATTCTTCGGCTATATACTCCATCTTATCTTCCCATTTTCAAACGGATATTGGTGGACACTCATTCCTTGTGCGCTATCATTCCTACTTGTCGCACAGACACAAGTTCCGCTGAAAGCTCCCGTAAAAGTGCCCATTGTAACACTTGATCGCTTTTTCTTGCCAAAATCGTGTCCCTTGGCTTTGACAATGGTAGCAGCACCATGGACTTTGGGAAGAATCACTGGATATTTTGCAGGTCGGCACAATGAAGATGTCATAATCTGTTCAGCCTTCTTATTCATCACAATTGGGGTGTTAGCGGCTTTTCTCATTCAGATTTTTGTGAGACGTAGAATCGGTCAACGTGCATTGATAACGGCAAGTTATCTACTTGTAATCGTTTCCATTGTGCTCTTTTCTATACACAACGAAATGGCCAATATGCTTTCCTATTTGCTCATTGGATGTGGTGTGGGAGCTGTTTCTTCTCGCCATTTAATGGATTGGGTCACTAGTGCACAGCATTGCCAACGTGGCACAGCACAAAACACGTATATGCTCTTTTGGCGCCTTGCTTTCTCCATTGGATTTCTAGTGAGTGATTTCGGACTAATTCATGACTTTATAACAGATGCTCTCTTTTGCATTCTCTCCATAATAATCTACATAACATGGGTAGGACGACAATATGCAGCGAATGATATAGGTTATACGGAATAGCAGAAATAAAAGATAAAAGAATGATTCAGACAAAACATAAGTACTTTTTGTCTGCAAAATTCGAACTTTATAGGAGACCTTTCAATACGGCCTGCATGGGATGCTTACGAAAATAAAAATCCGGTAAATCCGCTGCCTTTATTCAGCAACGGATTTACCGGATTTATTTTTTGAGATTTATTTCTCAGGCGTTGGACATACCTGATTATTTAGTAATGGTGAAAGAATAAGTTGAGCAATTTTGACCTGTATTTTGTTGGTTTTGGAATTTGGAAGAGGGAGCATAGCGGGCTATGTGACCGATGACAAATTCCAAAAACGGCAAAAATACAGGGGATAAAGATATAACTCCTTACCTTTCAAAATTGTTCGAGTTATTTTGTTATCATTACCTAACCATCACCTTGCGTATGCTACCATCCTCCATGCGCAGGATGTTGATGCCACGCTGTGGTGCTGCGATTTGTCGGCCGTCAATCGTATAGTGGGCTTTTACTTTTCCACTCACGTTGGTGTCGAGTGGAGAGGTGATGGACATAGGGTCAAAATCCTTGAGTTCTACGGTTATTGGTTTGTCTTCCTCAACGATGAAGTCGGTAGCGACATAATGCTCTACACCATCAACGAGGAAAACGCACGACACGGAATAGGCACCGGGAACAAGGTCTGTATATTTACGACGCTCAAACAGGCTGTAACTATTGGGCATTATCCGTGTACGTTCCTTGCCCAGGAATAAATCAAATTGGCGCAAGCTTTCAGACCAATTTCCACCCTGTTCGTAAGAGAAAGTGACACGCACTGGCTTTTGACAATAAGCCGTGACCACAGTGTCGGCACTTGAAGGATTGATGCGCACAATGTGGTTGACATTGCCACTGCTCCACAATACCAAATCAGCTTGGGAGTTTTTCGATACGAGGATTGCGTTGTCGCCTGTTGTAGTCTCTTGTTTTCCGAGACTGTTACCACTGATACGACCATAATATTGGGCACTGGTTTGGAAGGGATTCTCAACATCGGCACCAATGAACAATGGAGATTTCAGCGTATAACCGATGGACGTGTCGGCCTCTTTTTCGATTTTCACCTGCCGATAGTCAACGGAATATTCATTATAACCGTTGTGCAAGGGGATGGTTTCATCGACAAAGGCAATACTATTCTTTGACAAATCACACTTGTAATATGGGAATGCCGTGGGGAGATTGTTGCAATATGTATAGACACGTTCAAGACCGAGGTCTTTTACACGAAGCAGCGTGTAGGCCTCTTCTGAAAGAGGTTGCACGAGGTCGTCAGTGGCTGTAAGGGTGAAGCGATGAGAGAAAAAAGAGGCCTCTGATTCTTCGTTTTCGTTGGTTTTTTGCATGTGCCAGATGTACTGACCTTCTGGAAGTATGAGGGTCAAGGTGTCGTAGGGCACAGGATTTTCTCCCGTTCCAAAACTTTTTGCGCAATCATAGCGGTGCGTGAAGGAAGTGACGATATCGTCGTAGTCACCTGTCTGGTCCTTGCCATATTTTCCACTCAGTTGCAAGCGATATTTGTCGTCTTGCAGCAAATGGCAGGGGATGATGAATTTCACGGGATGCAACTCAGCAAAAGAAACACCTTTAGAACCGTTAGAGAAGTTTTCTTGTGTCAAGTGAAACTCCGTCCGCTGGTCGGATGGGCTTTCGTAAATGAAAGCACGACCTTCTATTGTAGGGCCAAACGTTTCTTTCTCGTAATTATAAAGTCCAATCTTAATATACGGGAAGGTACTTCCTTCAACCATCATGGTCCAGATGACGTCATTGCCTTTGATTTCACGGCTGATAAAATTTCCTGGCACATTAAAGCTCCTATTGTCACGCCATGCGTAAGGACGGCTCACCTTATTAAGAACTAAGAAGTGAATATCGTCAACGTACGGGGCGGCATCGGCCAAAGTAATTGTCACCTTGAGAGGTTTGCTGCGGCCAAGCGACAAATTGACAGGTTCAGTGCTCTCGGGCACGGTCAGCTCTTTTATAACGTAGCCACCATCAGCGTTGTATGGTGTGAGAAAGTCGGAGTCCGAAGTTTTCACAAGGAACTTACTTATCTGAAACGACTGCGTGCCTGGCAGTACATAAGCGGCACAAGTGCCATCGGGAGCGGTAAGGGTTAATTCGCGACCGACGTTATAGAACCCGTAACCAAAGAATTTCGAATTCGTTGGTTTCTTCCATTTCTGCTCTTTGTAGTACACAGATTGTAATGTGCCGTCCACGGGACATTGCGTCCCCTTGGTGTCAGTGATGTAGAAACGACATTCCACAGCCTGACGATAGTCGGTGGTGATGGTCTGGTCGGGAGTGTCAGCCACTGTAATAGAGTCGACATGCAGCGCGAGCTCGTTGCTTCTTGGAATCACGAGGTAGCGCAAGATGTCACCTGGCAAAGCGTAAAGCGCCCAAGGAGCATTGAAGTCTGGTTCCATGTTTATTACATTATTGCTGTATCCGTAGTAGGAACCCACACGGAGGTCGGGGGCGAGCATGGCAGACACAAGAGCACCATTGCGATCAATCACTGGTTGGAAAGTGACCCGGCGGGCTGAAGCCAAGTCGTTGTGGGAAATGGTCACGTTTTCATCTTCCGTCAGGAGAATCTTTCCCGTAATGATGCGGTTTAAATGCATGTTGTAAATGCGGTAGTAGGCATAATCTCCTAATTTACAGTTAATGGCTCTACTTAAAGAACTTATACTTATTATTGGAATCTCCCACCATGCAGAGCTATTATCGTCACCGGAGTTAAGCCTGAATTGGTAACTACGGTATCTATACTGATTAGCATCTCCCTGAGTGTAATTACCATCCAAAGAGAGACATTCATTGGCATAGTTGCTGAGATCCTGAAATGCTGGATTGTTGGAAAACGTGATTTTAAGGGTGCCTATGTCCGAATCCAAGGTTTCTGCGTCAACGCCTTGAGGGGCATCAAGACGGACACTTAGCCTTTGTGCGTACAAAAATTGCGAGTGGAAGCAAATGCACAACAAGGCGGCCGTGATTGCGCGACGGAAAAAATATTTATTTTTCATCTTGAATAATTTTGGATAAATCAGTAGAAAGGATGTAAAAAGCATATACTGGTTTAAAGTTCATTTTTGTATGTGCAATGGCGCACAAGGCATAGCATACGAATGCCTTTACCGAAAGTAGTCATCTTATCATAAATTCTTCCCTGATACGTGTCGGGCGCAACCTTTAAATGTTTAAGTTCTGAATGTTGCAAAGTTACATAATAAATTTTACCCCCCGATAGAACAATATTTAACACTGAATTGGAGATTTTTTCGGATCAGCGGATATTTCCGGTTGGTATGATGGTAAAAAGAGGCTTGCTCATATCATGCATATTGAGTAGCTATTCTAAACATGAAGAACTTTATGTCT
>UQKO01000076.1 GCA_900541575.1 uncultured Prevotella sp. | reverse complement strand
AGACATAAAGTTCTTCATGTTTAGAATAGCTACTCAATATGCATGATATGAGCAAACCTCTTTTTACCATCATACCAACCGGAAATATCCGCTGATCCGGAAAAGATACTTGATTGTTTTCATCTTTTTGAATTGTTTTATAAATGTGAATAAAGGAAAGAATCGTGCTTGTCAAAAAGTTTGGCGGGGGAGTAATCCTTCTTTCAGTGATAGCCCATAGGGATATGTGAATACATACTCCCCCAGCCAGAACCTGCAATGAAAAATGATTTGAAATGTGTGAAAGGGCACAATGTCCGCAGTCAATAAGTTCTGTTTGTTTTGACGTACGGGTACAAAAAAAGACGTGGGTCTTTGCTGCTTATCCGGTTATCAGGCCTTCGCAATGCCTCTACTCCAAGATAATGCAGCTCAGTCAGCCCACGTCGGTACAGTATATACAATGGTGGTTTGCACCTCCCCAAATGCATGAAGTACACTTAGGGCTGTGCAAACGGGTATACACCCAACGCAGACGTTCTCGCCGCAGATCTTCTGAGTAGTAGTCAAAGTTGCGAAGTTTGATAACCGAAGATCAACGTGTTAAACGTCCTTTTTTGGTTTTGTCTACGAATCTTAATGGGCAATGAATGCTCATGCAAGACTTCGTTTCCTACCAAGATGTCCTAAACCCGCCAACCCTCTTGGGCTGACTGATTCGGTTGCAAAGGTAGTATAAAATTATAATAAGTGCAAATTTATATTTTTGTGAAGGAGAGCTTATTTGCACAAATGGTTGCATTTAATGCATAGGTGGTATAAAAGTAAATTTAGATTGCTTTTTTTTATTTCCTTTTCATCGTGAAGAGAAACTCCAATCCGCCCTCTTTCCTATTTCTTACGGAGATGTCGCCGTGGTGGAAGAGCACAGCGTTGCGCACGATGGACAGTCCAAGCCCTGTGCCTCCATTGTCGCGGGTGCGTCCTTCGCTCACGCGATAAAAACGCTCGAATAGGCGCGAAAGGTGTTCTTCGGGCACACCCTGTCCAGTGTCGTATACGGAGAAGTAGGCCATGTCGGCATCAGCGTTGTAACAATCTACGTGAATTTCTGCCCCTTCGCCTGCATAGCGTAGACTATTTTCCATTAAGTTGCGGAAAATAGAGTAAATCAGTGAATAATTGCCGTGCACTGTGAGCTTTTCGGGGATAGAAACGAAGAGTTGCATGTGGGTGTTCTCGAACATTTCGTGAAGGTCTTCTTGGGCATCGGCCACAACCTGCAGCAAGCTCACGTCTTCGCGAGGCATGAGTTCGGCGGCCTCTTCCGTCTTGGTGATAAGAGCCACATCGCGGATGAGGTCTGTAAGGCGAATCACCTGTGCATGAGCTTTTTTTAGGAAATGCAACTTGCGTTCGTCGGAGAGGTTGGAACACTCAAGTAAAGTCTCAATGTAGCCACGTATGCTGCTCACGGGTGTGCGCAGTTCGTGGGTAATATTGTTGCTCATCTGCTGCTTGAGGCGCTTGCTCTTTTCCGTCTTTGTCACATCGACGAGCGTCACTTCAAAATTACCATCGCTGTATACGAGAATCTGTACACCTAGTGTCATGCTTCCAGCTTTTGTGTTGAAGCGAAATACGGGAGCTTCCTCTGTGACAGAGCGTGGTCCGCCGTTGAGGCGAAGAAATTCTAGGGCGGGGGCAAAAGTCTCCGTTTGCCAGATGGCTTCCACATCGGGTGTAGGACGATCCATCAGTGCGTTGACATACTGCGTGAATCGTGGGTTGGCATAGAGCTTATGGTGTGTGGGTGAGAAGATAGCAATACCCTCTTCAAAATAGTGGAAATGGCGCATCAATCGCTCTCGCTCTGTGGCAATGACGCGATTGGAGTTCTCGAGTTTACGATACTTTTGCATGATGTCTCGTCCGATGTCGCCTAGTTCGGAATGGGGGAAGATGATGTGGTCGTAGTCCACAAGTCCTTTATCGGCCGAGAACATGAAGTTTCGTAGTCCGCTGACCGCCTTTCCAAATCGATCGGATATTTGAATGAGTGCCACCATCGCTATGGGGAAGAGCATGAGCACAAACCATAGAAACACGTTGTCAGCCTTCATGAAGCTCTGCACTGTGGCATCGAATGGCAGTGCCACTCTGACGAGGTAGGAACCATAGTCCTTGGCAAAATAGAAATATTCTTGATGGTCGGTGTCGGAGGTTCGGATGTCGCTTCCCTCTTTATTGTTGAGTGCAGCTCGCACCTCGGGGCGATTTAGGTGATTGCCCATTTCCATAATGTTATGGTGGGTGGACTCGTAGACCACCTCTCCTTGGCGATTGATTACCGTGAGGCGAAGGTCGGCTGGCAATACGTGCAATATCTCCTCGTAGTGCACGGTATCGTTAAGTTGTTTTCCCTGGTCTACGGTTCCCGACACCACGTCGGCATAGCTTCGCAATCTGGAAGAAAGCAAGTCGCGCTTGTACTGCCGCTCACGATTGTACTGAAACATCACGAGTAGCACTGTAAATACTGCAAAGAGCAGTGTGAAGTTGATAAGAAGTTTTCTCTTATATGTCATAGTAGAATGGGTGACAAGGAAAATTCTAGCTTTGGGAGAAGAGCTATAGCTTTCCTCGTAGTTTAGGTTCTTCTTTAATTCTTCTAGCACGATTAGACTAAGCTTTTCTATTTTCCACAGAATTTCTTAGCTGTAATCATCATTCTTCGAAGCAGTATCCGTAGCCTTGTCGGTTGGTAATGTGGTAAGCGTTTTCACCGAGCTTGCGGCGCACGCGAGCAATGTGTACATCTACGGTGCGATCGAGCACGTAACTATCTCCGTGCCATACTTCGGCCAATATCTCTTCGCGTGAATAGACCCGACCAGGCTGTTGAGCCAGTAAGCGCAGAATGCCAAATTCTTTGGGTGAAAGGCGCACTTCTTGTCCTTCGGTATAGACCATCTTCTTGGCGAAATCAATTAGCAGATTGCCCGCTCTGAGTTCTGTGCGCTCAGGAGCTTTCTTGGTGCGACGTAGCACCGCTTTGATGCGTGCCAACACTTCGTGGAGCGAGAACGGCTTAGAAATGTAATCATCGCCTCCCGCTGAGAAGCCCGTGAGCAAATCATTTTCAGTATCTTTTGCCGTGAGGAAAATGATGGGCGTATGCAGTTTCAGTTCGTTGCGCAACTTATTGGCCATGCGAAATCCCGACATACCGCCTAGCATCACGTCGAGTAGTATCAAATCGTGTTCGGGAGAAAGCTTGTGGAGCGCTTCTTCAGCCGATTCGGCGGTGTCTACCTCGTAACCTGCATTCTCTAGGTTACATTGCAGAATCTCTCTCAAATCAGGTTCGTCATCGACAACCAATATTCTTTGTGCCATATATATAATAAGGTGTATGTTGGTTAATGCTTCCTTTCGAGGTGCAATATTACGCTTTTCCTTGCGCATGGAAGAGAAATCGTTGTTAAGATTGTGTTAAAGCCATTCTTGCTCATTCCCTTAACAAAATCTTAACCGCTTTGTCACAACGCGCCAACATTCGGCCCGTACTTTTGCACTCGAAAAATAAACTCAAACCATGGCCTTCTTGAGATTGCCTGTAGTCTCTCTTGAGAAAGTCTTAACCCCATCATTATTCTCAAAAGTATGGAATGGATGTATCTAGGAATGGTGATATTCCTCTTTGTCCTTGCGGCATTTGACCTTTGGGTCGGTGTGAGCAACGACGCCGTCAACTTTCTCAATTCGGCCATTGGCTCGCGAGCAGCAAAGTTTCGCACGCTAGTGGTCATTGCCGGTATTGGCGTGTTCTGCGGTTGTGTACTTAGCAACGGCATGATGGACATTGCTCGCCACGGCATCTTCACGCCCCAGTATTTTAGTTTTAAGGACGTGATGTATATTTATCTCGCCGTGATGGTTACGGATATCGTGCTGCTTGATATCTTCAACTCATTCGGTATGCCCACATCGACCACAGTCAGTATGGTCTTCGAACTCCTTGGCGCGGCTTTTGCGTTTGTCATGATAAAGATGGCAGGCGATGGCGGAGCCCTTCCGCTCGGTATGGGCGACTATCTCAACACTTCGAAGGCATTGGAAGTAATCCTCGGCATCTTTATGAGTGTGCCCATTGCTTTCGTGTTTGGTTCGCTCATCCAGTATATCACGCGTATCATCTTTTCTTTCTCCATTACGCGCAACCTCCGCTTTAAGATAGGTATCTTTGGCGGTTTGGCCATTACTGCGATTCTCTATTTCATGCTTTTCAAGGGCTTGAAAGACCTCTCCTTTATGAATGCCGACGTTAAGGCATATCTTAATGAACACATCCTCATTATCTTGGGCAGCATCTTCGTGGTAGCTACCGTTGTGATGCAAACACTTCATGCGCTGAAGGTCAATGTGTTCCGTGTCATTGTGCTCTGCGGCACATTTGCTCTCTCTACCGCTTTTGCAGGCAACGACCTCGTCAACTTTATCGGTGTGCCTCTAGCCGGCTATTCTTCTTATCTCGACTTCTCCTCCCATGCCGTAGGTCTTGCCCCTGATAGCTTCATGATGACTTCTCTGGCCGAATCTGCCCAAACTCCCATCATATTCCTCGTGGCCGCTGGTGCAATCATGGTATTTGCCCTTGCTACTTCCAAGAAGGCGCGCAAGGTGACTGAAACAGAAGTAGGTCTCTCGCGTAAGAACGAGGGCGATGAAATGTTTGGGTCTTCCAAAGTGGCTCGTAGCCTTGTACGCTGGGGCAACTCAGTAGGCTCTTTCATGGCGAATGTGACCCCTCCCCGTGTGGCACGCTATATTGACAGCCGATTCCAAGTGCCTGCCGAAGCTATCGACAATGGGGCAGCTTACGATATGTGTCGTGCCTCTGTCAATCTTGTAGTATCTTCACTACTCATCGCTCTTGGTACTTCACTAAAACTTCCCCTCTCCACCACGTTTGTCACCTTCATGGTAGCTATGGGTTCTTCTTTGGCTGACCGTGCTTGGAGTCGTGAGAGTGCAGTGTTCCGCATTACGGGTGTGCTTACTGTTATTGGTGGATGGTTTATCACGGCAGGTGTAGCCTTTACAGCATGTTTCTGTGTGGCCATGGCCATGAATTTTGGTGGTGTAGTAGCAGTGGTGATTATCGTGGTAGCCGGTGTATATAGCATTATTCACAGTCAGCAGCGCTTCGCTAAGAAGCAGAAAGAGGTACAGCAGGGCGACGTGCTCTTCCAGCAAATGCTTGCAGAGAAAGATCGCAATGCAATTATCCCCATGCTCTCGCGCCACATTGCTATGAGCACGGCTGATACGCTGACCTCTTATGCCGACGTGCTTACCTCGTCGACCGATGGCCTCTTCTCCGAATCGCTCCGTCCATTGCGCCATTCTCTGCGCGACCTTAACCGCGGAAAGCGTGAACTGAAAAACCTACGTCGTCGCGAGACTATCTGCCTGCGTCGTGCAGCGCCTCCTGTGGCAGCCATTCGATTGAGCACGAATTTCCACTTGATCCATAATGCGTTGCGCCAAATTCTCTACGGACTTATTCGTATTGCCGAGCCAGCTCGCGAACATGTGGACAATAACTTCTCGCCCATCTCCGACGATATGGCACATCGCTACTGCCGACTTCGCCAAGAAGTAGTGGCATTGATGCACACCATCTCTGAGAATCTTCGCAATCAGCGTGCTTCCGACAATGATGCGCTGTTTAGCGACTGCGACCGCATAGAGGCCGACCTTATAAAGTTTAATCAAGATATCAGTGTAGCTATTCAAGGCGACGATACCAATCTTAACTCGGCTACGCTTATGCTCCACATGGTGCAGGAAACGCAGCAACTCATCCTTGAAATTAAAGAACTACTCCAGGCTGCCAAAGCTTTCCGTCAACAATCTGCTCAATGAAACTAAACTCTCTCAAGCGTCTGCTGCCCATCGTGGCAGTAGCCGCGCTTACTCAGCAAAACCTTGCTGCACAGACATCATCCGACACTACGCGTACTCAGAACCGACCTTCATGGGTGCCTCGTGTGAGTGGAACCATCCGTGCCAAGGCGGAATACCAAACCCATGAACGTGAAAGTCGATTTGAGGTGCGCACTGCTCGCGTATCTTTAGAAGGGTTTGTCACTCCCATTGTGGATTATAAGGCGGAAATCGATCTCTCTGATGAGGGGCAAATCAAAATGCTTGATGCTTATGCTGGGGTGATCCCTGTGCATGGGCTTGATCTCCGACTGGGACAGATGCGTGTACCTTTTAGCATTGATGCCCACCGTTCGCCCCATAAGCAGTATTTTGCCAACCGTTCGTTTATAGCCAAGCAAGTGGGCAATGTGCGCGATGTGGGATTCTATGCGGGCTACACTTTCCATAATCTGCCTCTCATTCTCGAAGGAGGTGCATTCAATGGTTCGGGATTGACCAATCAGAAAAACTATTGGACAAAGGAGTTCAATTTCTCCGTAAAAGCGCAAGCTCCTCTTCCCTGTGGCTTTACGCTGCAAGCTTCGGTACAGAAAATCTCGCCCAACTCGGTGAACACTTATCTCTACGATGGCGGAATTACTTTCCAAAGCGGGCGTTTTACTTTGGAAGCAGAATATCTACGCAAACATTATACAAAGGGCGCTTTTGCCAACGTGAATGCGTGGGATGCTTTTGTATGCTACGACCAGCCCTTGCCTAAAGTGTTTCGCAAGCTTAGTTTCCTTTGTCGTTACGACCGCATGGACAATCACTCTGATGGGACACTTGGTGACGATGGTAAGTTGAAACTCACTGATGCTAGCCGCCAGCGCGTTACGGGCGGTATCACGCTCAGCCTGGCTAAAAAGATGGATGCCGATATTCGTCTCAACTACGAGAAGTATTTCTACGATGACATCACACTAGCCAAGGCGTCTGAACGAGATAAGGCCGTGGTGGAGCTTGTCGTTCATTTCTGATGCCCCTTAAAATTGCAAAACAATAGAAGTAATGTGTCTGAAACGGAAATGTTTCAGACACTTTTTCGTGTCAGGAAATCACCTACAAAGGTGCAGAAAATAAAATAGGGATAAAGAATCTGGTTGGAACTTGTACATAGCCGAAATCATTCACAGCACAGACTCCCAATCCCTTCCTAGAAAAGCGCTTTGTTGACTTCGTGTATGCAGTTCTTAGATGTACATCTTTCCGTTCGCAGATCTTCATCTTTCCGTCGTACACTGCCCAGTGGTAGCTTTACCGCTGCCGTCCGGTAGCTTTACCGCTGCCGTCCGGTAGCTCTACCA
>UQKO01000075.1 GCA_900541575.1 uncultured Prevotella sp. | reverse complement strand
CAACATCAAAATTATCTATCAACACCTCTGGCAATATAGCACGTAATAGTTTTATTGATTCCATGATGCAAAGCTACTCAATATGCATGATATGAGCAAGCGCTTTTTACCATCATACCAACCGGAAATATCCGCTGACCCAATATTACCATATACCATCTCAATAATACACAACAATAGCACACCTGTTTCTCTGCTCAAAAGAGGGAAGAAGCATGTGTGCTATTGTGAGTTATTTATGTGCTCGAATCTGTTTAGCTTCGGCTCACGGCTTTCACGCCTTTTACAGTACGGAGCTTTTTGATAAGTCCTGTGAGACGTTGCGTGTCGTCTACGAGGATGGTCAGTATGCCAGAGAAGAGGCCATCGTTGGAGTCGATGTTGATGCTACGCAGCATGATGTGCTCTTCTTTCGAGATAATGGAGGTGATATTGTTGACAATGCCTAAGTCGTCTTGTCCCACTACATGGAGCGTGATGGGGTAGGAACCTTGTCCTTTTCCTGCCCAACGAGCTTTGACTATGCGATAGCCAAAGCGTTCGCGAAGAGCAGGAGCGTTCGGGCAGCTTGTACGGTGTATTTTAATACCACCACTCACGGGAACGAATCCAAAGATATCGTCGCCATAGACGGGATTGCAACAACGAGCCAATTGGTAGTCGAGCCCTTTCAAGTCGCGACCAATGACCAACTCGTCTTGCTCACCCTTGGCCTTCATGCCAATCTCGCTCTCCATGCTAAACTCTTCGGCCGAACGAGTGGCAGCACGTTCTGCGAGTCCTTGTTCGCGCTTCCCTAATTCTAGGTAGGTGTCGAGCACCTTATTTATGTCTACTTTCTCATTGCCGAGATCGCGGAAGAAGTCGAAACTCTCTTTGTACCCCAACTTCTTGATAAGTTGGTTGATGAGACCTTCGTCCCAATCGATCTTGCGGTTCTTCATCTTACGTTCCAAGATTTCCTTTCCTAAGGCAATCTCGCCAGCAGTGAGTTCGCGCACAGCAGAGCGAATCTTGGAACGAGCATGATTTGACTGAGCAATGTTGATCCATTCGGGCTTAGGCTTCTGTGTGCTCGATGTGAGAATCTCTACCGTCTGTCCGCTTTCCAATGGTTGACGGATGGAGAAGTTCTTGCCATCAATGCGCCCACCTACACAGCGATTGCCCACGCCTGTATGGATGGTATAGGCAAAGTCGAGCACGGTGGAGTGGGGAGGTAAGTGATAGAGGTCACCTTTGGGCGAGAATACATAGACATCGCGTTCTTTTAGGTCGCTAGAAAGACTTTGTGTGAGAAGGCCTTCATTGCCAGTCTCGAGAGCAGAACGAATATCGGCTAGCCACGAATCTACTCCACCACCACTACTCTTTACACCTTTATAGCGCCAGTGGGCTGCAAGTCCGTGCTCTGCAATCTCATCCATTCGCTCTGTGCGGATTTGCACTTCCACCCATTTGTCTTCAGGCCCTTTCACGGTGATGTGTAAGCTCTCGTAGCCATTGCTCTTGGGCACGGTGAGCCAGTCGCGAAGGCGCTTTAGATTACTCTCGTATTTATTGGTGATGAGCGAGAATACTTTCCAACATTGTTCTTTTTCCTTGTCGAGCGGTGAATCTAAGATAATGCGAATGGCAAAAAGGTCGTATACACCATGGAAGCCACATTGCTGCTTCTTCATCTTTTGCCAAATAGAGTGGATGCTCTTTGTACGCCCCTTCATGTGGTATTTTAAGCCCTCTTGGTCGAGCATCTCTCGAATAGGTGCGATAAATCGTTCGATGTAAGCATCGCGCGAACGCTTTGTTGCATTAAGGTTTTCCTTAATCATATAGTAAGCGTCGTGCTCGAGGTATTTCAGACTTAAATCTTCTAGTTCACTTTTGAGTTTATAAAGTCCCAATTTATGAGCTAACGGGGCATATAGATAGGCTGCCTCTGTGGAAACACGACGTTGCGCTTCCACATTCTCCACATCTTTGATGTGGCGCATTAAGTTTACGCTGTCAGCAATCAGCATCAGAATAATGCGCATATCGCCCGCTTGCGATACCAACAAATTTCGGAAGTTGTCGGTTCGCATGGCTTCAGTCTTTACCTCGATGGCTTCTACTCGGAGGAAACCGCGCAGCGTATTGGCCACATCTTTGCCAAAGAAACGTTCCACCAATGTACACTGCTCGGAATTACGAACGACAGCTCTTAGCAGATAAGCAGTCAAGGCATGGCCTCTAAGCCCAATCTCATTGACGGCCAAGAGGATGCTTTGTACTGCTAATACTACGCGGCTGAAGCCAAATTCATCACGTGCTATTTGCTCATCAGTGGCAACTGCGCTATCTATAAAGTCGGCAATTTTGCGTGCTTCGTTTGCTTGCGGACGGATGTGCTCGTTTTGATACAAGGCATGGAGCGTAGCAATAAAGGCATGGCGCTCTGTATTTTTCAATTGCTGATTGTTGTCCATAAGCGTTTAGTTGGTTGGAAATGTTCTAAGTAACTTTATATGCAAAAGTAAGCAATTTTCGCTTGCAAAGTATCTTTACTCCTTATTATTTGCGCAAACGATACTCGTAACAGTCGTCCCAGTTGTCGGCTTCATAGTGATTTACTAGGCCTGGATAATGCATAAGCTCAGAGCATGAACGAGGGCCATACACTCGGATGATGCCCACAGAATCGGGCCTCCCATACATCAGAATCTCATCGGGAGAGGCAATGAGTACTTCCTCTTGTTGGTCGGTGAGGAAAGGGATGGCGTGCTTGGCATTGACGTTCTCCTCATTGTTGGGAGCGTAGCGAAGAATGCGCGGACTGCTGCTGCAGTTCCAATGGAAGGAACGCGTGCGCTCTAGATTCTCAATGGGGTAGCCAGTCCAGACATAGACCATATAGGCTGCGAGCATTGCAATGGTCCATCGGCGTCTGAGCGGTATATGTCTAAACTGCCAAGCAACGATGATGAGCAGAGTGGGGAGGCATGCAGAAATATAGCGTGTGAATTTCCAAGGAGAGACATAAAGCACAATGAGAAACCACAAGGCTGCACATACTGCAATCCAACGGAAGTCATGGGGCATTGCTGTAAGGGTGCGTTCCTTGCGATGCTTCCATCTCCAATGTGCAGCGAAGGAGATCCCTATGGCCACAAAAGGTGTGAGAATATATTTCCCTGCAAAATAGAATAGAGCGAAGAGGGATGTTCTGAAATTGGCTAGGAAGTCTGTTCCTTTCGTGTTGCGCGAAACGTCGGCTAGACGATCATCGTGTAAGAAATGGAAGAATCCTTTATAGAAGGTAAGGCAGAGCACAATGCAGCCACAGCCAAGAATGAGAAGCTTCCACCATTCACGTTGTCTTCTTTCTTGTACAAAGCGAAAGGCGAGAAAAAATCCAGTGAACAGGAGATATAGTGCATTAAAATAGCCTACCGATAAGAGCAAAGCGCTGAGCAGACATCCTGTGAATAAACTGCTGGGAGAAAGTGCCTCCTCATGTCGCTCTAGTCGTTGACAAACGTTGATGCTCCATAGCGTCCACAGGGTGAAGAATGCTTCGGCCATGGCATACTCGCGAGCCAAAACGCTATTGGAGATAGATACTGGACAGATGCTGTAGATGAACATCAAAAACAGCAGGGTCTGGTGGTGTGTCCTGTTATCTTTGGGGTGAAGTTTGCAAAGGATAAGAAAAAGCGTATAGAACGTAAGTGCGTAAAATAAGAGATTGAATGCTCCTACACGCCAAATGGCATGGCTCATCGTAGGTGGCATACCGATGGATACACAGCGAAGAGCCATATAGTAAAGGCTTGCGTGAGAACCATCGCGATTATTATGCCACAATGCAGATATATCGTCGCAGAAGCCTTCCCAACCACCTCGGTCGTCAGTGAAAAGGAGGGTGCGTAGATCTTGGCTAGTGTAGACTTTATGTAGCTCGTATACATTGTCTCCCCATCCCGGTTGGTTGTAGGCCAGGGAAAACGAGGTAAGCTCATCGCCATAGAGATTCTCTTTCTCATGGATAAACCAAAGACGGGTAAATAGTCCGAGAAAGAAAATTAGGATAAGGTATCGCGAAGCGGAGTTGGATATATGTTTAAGCATAAGATTTATGTAAACAGGAAAAGGGTAGAACAGAAATTAGCTTCCCAATATATGGCGGAGAGCCGCTATGGGATGATAGAAAAGCATTCGTGGCCCGCTAAATCGCATCACATTCGCTATATTCTTTCGCATGTCAGAGCGATAGCAGTGGATGGGGCAGGATTGGCAAGTGCTTTTTTGATTGCCAAACTTACAATGAGTCAAACGCTGTAATGCATAGTCTTGTAAGCTTTGACACGCATTGCAAAGCTCCCCCTTACGAGTGGCATGGTGATGTTTGCAATAGATCTGTATCATTTTGCAAACAGTAGCTTTCTCTCTTTCAATTCTTTCCATGAACAATCGGGTGTATAGAATTTTAGAATTAGAAGTCGCATGGTGATGAAACTATGCAATGCATTCTTCATAGAAAATAGTAAATTCGTCTCTATGGCATTTGCAGCACAAAGTTAAGCAAATATGGCTGAAAAGCAATGATTTAAGTAATAAATGGTTCAAGTTTCGGATTCACCCCGTCTATGCTAAATCCGAAAAGTTGAGATATAATCTATATAAATCCCTCAAAAAAAGACGCAGTGTTGGAGTTCTATCTTGGGGCAACAGATATTTGGCGTATGATGGGAATAGTTCCTGAGTGACATTTGAAAACTTCGTATTTTCCGTTCATAGGTGTACATCTTTCCGTTTGTAAATGTACATCTTGCCATCGTTCGCCGCTCAGTAGCAGCTCTACCGCTGCCGAGCGGTAGCTCTACCACTGCCGTCCGGTAGCTCTACCGCTGCCGTCCGGTAGCGCTACCACAGGCCTGTGGTAAAGCGTTCACCGCCCAGTGAACGACGGCAAGATCTTCAAAGAGAAACGGAATGAACAAAGTTTAAGCATGATAATGAAGAAGTTCAGGCATTCTGTTCGCAGCTTACGCATCCATCCGTTCGCAAAGGGAAATTTTTATGAAGAAATAGTGCTTCGTAAGCAGCGATGATGCGCTCCTTGCACCAATGTTGTTTGTTTATAATATTCTATATTGCATTCTTCGTCTATTGTAAAGTTTGTCACTTATCTGCTTTACAACAAAATTATAAGGAAAACGTTCCTTCAAATTCAATCTAATGATCAAAATTGAAGGAACGTTTATCAGTCAAAAAAAGTCCGATATATATATATAAAGGAGTAATAAGTACGATATGCTAGCTCGTATATTTACTTTGCAATTTTTACAGCCTTTCCTCGTGCATTGCGCAGAAGGTAAACACCTTTGTAAGCATTGCTACTCATGAATCTTCCGAAACTAGTCTTGCCTAAGTATAATCCTGTGGTAGCGTATATTTCTACGATGTCGCCTTCTTGGGGCATTTCTACAGAAGATATGCTTGTTGAATATGACAAATCTACTTTCTGCCATGCTGACCACTCAGAAGTAGCTTTGCCTTTCACCCCTTGTACGCGCCACTGATAAGTGTTACCTTCATTCAGCCCCGTGAAATTGTATTGATTCGTGGTAATGCCATTGAATGATTGAATTGCACGAAGAGCAATCTTTTGTTGAGCAGAGGTGGAACTTTCGTTTAAGTCGTCTTCAGAGAACTCACCATTGTAGATGTTTACGGCATAGAGGTAAGCACGCCTGGTGGGGATAAATCGAACCTTGTATTTGCCTTGAGCCACATTGTCAAAGTTAATGGCTTGCAAGTTACCTGTGATATCCACCTTTCGCGATGCTACTTCTGAGCCCGATTCTGTAAGCAATTTTACCGTAATGGTTGCGGCATCGTTACCATAAGCTTTAAAACGTGCACCTACGGTAACGGCACCTTTTTCTGCTTCGAATGCGGGTGAAGTAAGATTTCCTGGCGCTTTAGATGAACCCAATTTGGCACAATTCTTGGACTCGAATACTTTCTCCCCAGTCCATCCTGCGTTCGTCATCTTATCATCGAGTTCGGAAGAAATGTCAATGTTTCCATCACCTTTGAAATTTTTGCCCCATGTACTGAAATCTTCTGCTAGAGTTAAAGCTACTGATGGATCTTTTTGATTTGTAACGTCTTTCAATTGCAGGTTATAGCTTTCGGCATTATCTACCATAGCCCATGAGGCGGTGAAAGCGCTTGTAGAGTTGACCGTGGAGGTAGTATGTATAGGAGTCTCAATGTACTCACCATTCATGAAAGTGAAGGAAATCAGGGAATTGCTTTCTGCAATGTCGGTGATGGGCTTACCCATGTAGTAACGACCATCAGTGTTGGCGTTGAATAGTTTCGCGGCGGGCGAAGAAGTGTCTGTCAGAGAAGTGTTTCCCTTCGTGCCGGGGTAGGTGTCACCGCTTTCCGTAGCATCGGAACATACGCCATCTGCAGGAATAATGGTGAGGCGCTGATGGTTTTTGTTATTATTCAGCGTATTGTTTTCCCATGCGTTCTTGTCGTAATCAACGTGGAGTACCAACAATCCATGAGCGGGAAGTTCTGAGTCGGTTCCTACCTGTTGCCTGTTTTCTAGAAGATAGTACTCCGTGGGTGTCTTTTCATTGTAGATAACGTAGGCTTCTGGTGCAGCATTGAGCGCTTTCATGCCTGTAACGTATTGAGGTGATTTCAGTTCGGTGGGTTGCAGCCATCCGCTCACCCATTTCTCATAAGAGTTGTAGCCCACGGGGTTGTAGCCATCGCCTCCATAAGATCCCGAACTCATTACGTCCCAGTTGCCCATGCCATAACCACCGCCATATTCCGTGTCATAGATATCGGGCAATCCCATGCAGTGACTAAACTCGTGACAAGCAGCACCGATGCCATCCATCCTTTTCGTAGAAGAGGATGCACCAAAGAGCTCTTGCGAGCAGCCATAAGTGTCAATTTTCACACCGTTAAGCGTAAGATTGTAGCCTGCCTCTGTTAAGCACCATTCATGAGGCCACACTGTGTTTTCATCGTCATAGGAGGCTTCTCCATAGCCCGCATAGATTACGAATACTTGGTCTACTTCGCCATCGCCATCCCAATCGTAGTCAGCAAAGTTTACCTGCGATGCAGCAAGTTTGCAGGCTTCGTATACCATTCCTGCGGGGTCTTTGTCATTGCCATTGCTATCGTTAGCCCCATAAGCTGCCATATTCTTTGAGAGTGTGACGGGACCAACGACGTCGAAGGTTAAATCGAATTTTCCATAAGATTGTTCATGAAAGTAATCGTGTACGGAACCAGAATTTCCCAAATGATTGTAGCCTTCTTGATTGAAGAAGTTGCTCCATTCAGTGTTATTGTGAGCAGTTTGCATCTTCACATCTTTGAAGTTAACTAAGATGACCAATCCTTTGTGCTTTCCTGTAATACCAATACCTTCTCCACCTGTGGCGGGAGCCAAATAGGTGGACATAGTGTTCTGAATTTTTCC
>UQKO01000074.1 GCA_900541575.1 uncultured Prevotella sp. | reverse complement strand
TCGCCATTATCGGCTGCGTCTCAGCAATTCAAGCAAGCTTGATTGCATTCGACTTGCACGATAATTCGGTTCGTCATTATCGGCTGCGTCTCAGCAATTCAAGCAAGCTTGATTGCATTCGACTTGCACGATAATTCAGCCCGTCCATCCTAAATCCGAAAGTTGAGTTTGTATCATGCAAAAATAATAGGCGAAGAAAGAAAATAGAAGAAAAAGCGTCTCGTACTTGATACATGTATCAAATGCGATACAAGTTTACTTTTCAAGCATTTGGCTAAAATGCTTGAAAAAGTCATAATGGAGTTCTCTTGAAATGCGTAACAATAGTGCAGTATCAAGGCTCATACTGCTGAATATACGGTAAGCATTTGGACGTTTAAGGCCAATAAGTCGTGCAAAAGTCGTAATGGTGATACGTTGTTCAATTACCACTTTGTGTATAATGCTGCCTATGCAAAAAAGTGATGAAGTCAAGAAACTGCGGGCTGAAACTCTCGTCGGAGAGTTTCAGCCCGCAGCATTATTTATAGCGGAGTGGGAGAGAGGAAAAATTGATTACTTCGCTCCGTCCTTTTCAGTAAAATCTGTTGGACGCATTGACACAGTGATGCGGTTGTGCTGCTTCAGCAGTACGTTGTTGACGAAGTCCTGAATATCCTTTGAGGTCAAACTCTTGAGCACATTTTCATAACCCGTGCGTTCATCCTTGTTCCAGCGAGTCTTCATTTCGATAAGATTCATCCAGTAACCATTCTTTTTCTGGCTGTCAGCAAAGTCTTTTAGGTTGAAGGTAATCACCTTGTCGAGTTCTTCGGCTGTTACGCCCTTGGCAGCAATATCGTCAATTCCTTGCTTCATCAGCAAAAGGGCAGAATCGAGTTTCGCTGGCTTCACAGGACACTGAATCTGAAGAATATATTGGTCGCGCAGACCATAAGAGAGGTCGCCACTGGCTCCCACGCTGTAAGCAATGCCAGCGTCTTCGCGAATGCTCTTCAAGTAGCGTTGTGTTAGTATCTCGCCAAGTGCATTCACGATGGCTGCATCTTTCATAGAGTAATCATGTTCACCCGTCCATACCTGTACGAGGATGGCTTGTGGTGTTTCCATCTGGCGCAAGAAGTTGTTGTCGATAGTTCCCTTGGCAAAGTCAATGTGGCGGTCAGTGTAGCTCTCACGTTTCTTCACCGCCTTGAGCGGAGCGATATATTGCTCGGTAAAGGCACGGAGCGAATCCACATTGAAGGCACCTGTAAAGAAGAAATCGAAGTCGCCACCTGCATTGAAACGGTCGGCGTAGAGCTTCTTCATTGTCTCATAATTAGCTTGGTCAAGGTCTTTGAGCTTCAGCGTGCTACGTAGAGGATTGTGGCCATAGAGTGTACAAGTAATCGAATCGCTAAAGGCCTTCATGGGTTGTTTTTCAGCATTGGCCAATGATGTCTTTAGGTATGAGAGCGTATTATTATAGGAGTCGATGTCGTTGCAGGGAGTTTGGAAGTGGAGGTATATTAGTTCAAACAACGTGCGCAAATCTTTGGGTGTAGAAGATCCGCTGAGGCTTTCGCCAATCTCGCTCACATTGATGTCGCACGACACTTGCTTGCCAGCGAGTTTCTTCTCCAACTCCGTGCTAGTAAAGTTGCCTAGACCTGTAGAGTTCATCACTTGCGAGAGGAGCTTTTCGTTTACCTGTTCGTTGGCAGGCATCTTGCTGTTGCCGCCGAAACTCATGGCTTCAAACTGCACTTCCGAGTTGTTAAAGTCGGTTTGCTTGAAGAATACGCGAGCACCGTTTTGCAGTGTCCAGCAAGTGTAGCCGAAGTCGGCTTTCTCTTCTTTCTTAATCTTTCCCTTCTTAGGCAGTGTAGGGATGAGCGGATCGTTCTTTACATTATCAACGTATGCTTCTACCTTAGCTGCTTTAGCTTTGGCCAAGGCTTGCTTAAACTCGTCGATAGTGGGCACCTTTACGCCCTCTTTCTCAGGATACATGGCCAGACATACGAAATTGGTGTCGGTGCTGGCCGTGTACGTCTTGAATACATTGCTGATGGCTGGTGTGAGCATCTTGGCTTGTTTGGCCTGCTCCTCCATCATCTTATACATATTATACAAGTCTTCGATGCTTGAGATTGGGGTGCCATCGAGGAAACCACGTACATACTGATTTACGAAGTAGCTATTCTTCTGCTTGTCGCGGTTATTATAAAGGCTTTCCCATGAACTCATAAAGTCATCGGCAGCGCGGTTTACCTCTGTAGAGGTGAATCCAAATTCTGCAGCACGCTTTACCTCCTGCATTACCATCTGCAAGGCTTCTGCATCCTGGCCTGGCTTCGGCATGATGTAGATGCTAAAGGCATCCATTGTCTTAGAGATAATGTAGTTGTCATCGCCACATTGAGCACCATTGAAAGGACAATCGGGCTTCTGAGCCAGTTCGTTAAGGCGTGCGTTAAATACGCTTCCAGCTAATGAAGTGAGTAGATTCAAACTCAAGTAGGCTTGTGTGTTGCGATACTCTGCGGGCAGAGGCTCGTGCTTAAACATCACCTCAATCAAGCCTATCGACTGTTCCTTGTCCTTATCAATTACGAAGATAGGCTCATCGTTGTTGGGCACAGGATAATGTTCATACTTTGCAGCGTTGGCGGGCATTACGATAGGCGAGAAGAGCGCCTTCACCTTAGCTTCCACCTTGTCTACGTCAACATCGCCCACGATGACAATACCTTGCAAGTCGGGGCGATACCATTTCTCATAATAGTCGCGCAGTTCTTTGGGCTTAAAATTGTCTACCACGCTCATTAGTCCGATGGGGTAACGGTGTCCATAGCGCGAGCCCGGATAGAGTGTAGCCAAGTTGCGCTCGAACATACGACCTGAGGCACTGCTACGCATACGCCATTCCTCGTGAATCACACCACGCTCTTTGTCTATTTCCTTGGGGTCAAGCGTGAGATCATCGGCCCAATCGTGCAGAATCAAAAGACAAGAGTCCACGTTGGCTTCGGTCACGGGCACATCGTCGATGTTGTACACCGTCTCATCCGTAGAGGTATATGCGTTGAGGTTCTCACCAAACTTCACACCAATCTTCTCACAGAATTTAATCAGCGAATTGTCAGGGAAATTCTTCGTCCCGTTGAAACACATGTGTTCTAGGAAGTGAGCCAGTCCGCGTTGGCTCTCTTCCTCCTGTACAGAACCCACCTTCTGGGCAATGTAGAAGTTCGCACGTTTCTCAGGTAAATTGTTGTGACGGATGTAGTAAGTAAGCCCGTTGGGGAGTTTACCCATGCGCACATCCTTGTCGATGGGCAGATTCGGAATCTGCTGAGCTATTGTCGGCACTGCAAGAAGTGCCACAAACAATAGCCAAAGTACTTTGAACTTGTTCATTGTAATATATTAATGAGTGTTATTGATTATACCTTTTTCGGATGCTCCCCTTGGGAGAAATCCATCCTCTTATGGGAAATTGTCTAGCCCTATCGGTGTTGGTCAGCGATAGCCCAATTCTTGCACACATAGCGCTTCAATGGGCGTTTTTCTACATCCTGTCATGCAAAAATAGGCATTTATAAGCACACAAACTGACTTTTCAAAAACAATTGTGTAAATTCGCATCCAAATCAGTGTAAGCATATGATACGCAAATTCGATTTTTTGATAATTGGTTCCGGTGTGGCCGGAATGAGTTATGCCCTCCAAGTAGCCGCCTCGGGCAAAGGTAAGGTGGCTCTCGTATGCAAGTCTTCCATCGAAGAAGCCAACACCGCAAAAGCGCAAGGCGGCGTGGCCTCTGTCACTAATCTGAAGGTAGACAACTTCCAAAAACATATACACGACACCATGGTGGCCGGCGACTATATCTCCGACCCTCGTGCCGTAGAGCAAGTGGTCAAGATGGCTCCCGCGGGCATAGAACGTCTTGTTAAGTGGGGTGTTAATTTCGATAAGACCAAAGATGGTTCTTTCGACCTCCATCGAGAGGGAGGACACTCCGAATTTCGCATACTCCACCATGCCGACGATACAGGCTATGAAATACAGCGCGGACTCATCGAAGCAGTGCGTCATCATCCTAATATCACCGTGCTCGAAAACCACTTTGCTGTGGAAATCATCACCCAGCACCACCTTGGAGTGGAGGTGACCCGACGCACTCCCGACATAGAATGCTATGGAGCCTATATCCTCGACCCCGATACTCAGAAAATTGACACTTTCCTCTCGCGCGTCACAGTGCTCTGCACTGGCGGTTGCGGTGCGGTATACGCTACTACCACCAATCCCGAGATTGCTACTGGCGACGGCATTGCCATGGCCTATCGCGCAAAAGCCACCGTTGAGGGCATGGAGTTTATCCAATTCCACCCCACAGCACTCTACAATCCCCGAGAGAAACATCCAGCCTACCTCATCACCGAGGCTATGCGTGGCTATGGAGGCATTCTACGTCTGCCCAACGGAGAGGAATTTATGCAAAAGTACGACAAGCGTCTCTCGCTCGCACCACGCGATATTGTGGCTCGCGCCATTGATAAAGAAATGAAAATCCATGGCCTCGACCACGTATGTCTCGACGTTACACACAAAGATCCCGAGGAAACAAAGCACCACTTCCCCAATATCTATCAGAAGTGCCTTTCCATCGGTATTGACATTACGAAGCAGTACATCCCCGTAGTACCCTGTGCCCACTATCTCTGCGGAGGCATCAAGGTCGATCTCAATGCATGCTCTTCTATCCATCGGCTCTATGCCATCGGCGAATGCTCATGTACTGGCCTCCATGGTGGCAACCGCCTCGCTTCTAACTCCCTCATCGAAGCCGTAGTCTATGCCGACACAGCTGCCAAACATTCCATTGAGCATATCGATGACTACTCATTCAATGACAGCGTGCCCGAATGGAACGATAGTGGCACCATGAGCAACGAAGAAAAAGTGCTCATCGCGCAAGATGTCAAGGAAGTGGAGCAAGTAATGTCTGCCTACGTAGGCATCGTACGCTCCGACCTCCGTCTCAAGCGCGCATGGACACGTCTCGATTTGCTCTACGAAGAGACCGAAAACCTCTACAAAAACGTCAAGGCCACACGCGACATCTGCGAACTACGCAACATGATTAACGTGGGATATCTCATCACACGCCAAGCACTCGAGCGCAAGGAAAGTCGTGGACTACATTATACCATCGACTATCCCAAACATGCGTATGATCAAAATTAATTACGATGCAATGATTCCCTTTAAAATCTTTTTGTATCTTTGTGGTCGAAAATATAAATAAAATATAAAAATATGCTCAACCTGAAAACCATGTTGGCTGCGTTCCTTCTCGCGGGAACAGCCACACAAACCGCTCTCGCGCAAACCGAGAGTACCAAGAGTAAGGCAGACTATCCCTACGTATTCGTAGGAGTGCAGGGTGGCGGCCAGGTAACGTTTACCAACTACAAGGCATCTAAGCTCATCACTCCCATCGGAGCTGTTAGTGTAGGAGGTATGTTCACACCCGTAGTAGGCGCGCGTCTTCATGTGAGCGGTATCAACGAAAAGGGTGGACTAAAGAGCCAGAATAAGACATACGATTACAAGTTTGTCACCTCCAACGTTGATCTTATGTTCAACCTCTGCAACGCCATTGCTCCCAACAAGCATCATGCAGTTAATGCATACCTTATCGGAGGTGTGGGTATCGGCTATGCTTGGGACAACGATGACATGAATGGCCTCGCACCCAGCGCAGCAGAGAAAAACCTCAATTTTCGCTGGGACGACGATCGCCTTGTACACAATTTCCGTGTAGGCATGCAGCTCGACTATGAAGTAACTCCTCTTGTAGGTATCAATCTTGAAGTCACAGCAAACAACCTCCACGATCGTTTCAACTCTAAACTCAATGGTCATGGCGATTGGCAAGTACAAGCTCTTCTCGGTGTAAACTTCAAATTCGGCCGTAGCAAGGCTGCTTCTACTCCTGTAGTGCTTCCAGCTCCCGAGCCCGCACGCCCCGTAGTAGATGAACCCAAACCCGAGCCCGCTCCTGAAGTGAAGCCTGAGCCTAAACCCGAAACTCCTGCGCCCAAGCAGCTCGCCGAGACAAAAGCTGAAATATTCTTCACTATTGGCTCATCGGCAGTACGTACTTCTGAAGAAGCAAAGGTTAAGGAGTTTGCACAGTGGATGAAAGATCACCCCACTGCCAAAGCAGAAATCATGGGCTATGCCGATGCTGGTACGGGTAACGCCGAAATCAATCGCAATATTTCAGAAAAGCGTGCTGCACGCGTAGCTAAGCTTCTAACTGAAAAATATGGCATCCCTGCTTCACGCCTCACCTCTGGCTATAAGGGCGACACCGTTCAGCCTTATTCTGATAACGATTCCAACCGCGTTGTTATCGGTGTAGCCAAAGAACAGTAAAATCCTTGAATCCCTGTCCTCTTTGGACATTCCCCCTTAATGTAATAAAGTAGCTCCCCGCTTTGAGAAAATCAAAAAGTGGGGAGCTTTTGGTTTCTACCGATAATTGTCTTTGCAAACAAGATTTTAGTCTCTAGCACACGATGACGTGTATCTGTGGACGGAAAATACGAAGTTCGATAACTGCTCTATTCATATAAGCAGAAAGCTCTCAAAAGAATCTCAAAGTGAGATAATGTATAGTCTGTTCCCGTCTTACGTGACAAAAAATCCATTTCGTCGATGAAAAAGCGCGTTTTGTCTAATTTATTTGTCCTAGTTCAAAATAAATTTTACTTTTGCATTGTAAATAAATCAACAAGCTATAAGGTAATAGTGTTTTTTAGGTAAATGACGAAGGGGCAGTGCCCGCCGTGAGGCGTGCACTGCCCCACTTTTCTGTGCATGGTGCAGCTCAAATTCTTTCCTATGCCAATAAAGATTCTATCAAGAAAATTCTAACTATATAGGCTAGTATGTTTGATTCTATGTCAGAGTAAGCTTTCCTTCTAAGATGTATATAATGTCTTTTGCATCGGAAAGTCACAGGTTTGCTAATCGTTGCTCCGCGTATAGTTGAAGTTATTTATTTTTACGCAGGTCACGCCATTTCGTATCGATACCTCTTCATCGCCTTTTTTCTTTCGCCATATATTCAGGTCTTTCACCCTTCGGCAAAGCACCGATTTCCCATTTGAAGGAAAAATCTCAGCGAATGTAGAGTCTGGACTATAGATTAAAAATACTTGCTCAGGACCCGCATCAAATCTTGTGCCAGCCTCCCAAAGTCTCACACAGTCGTGCAGCGCATAACTCCAAGTATAGCCAGCCGATCCAATACATCCATGTTCGTCTCTGTCACTACCCACCATCTGGCCCAAAGTGGAGTGGGCGCAACTGCCCAAAATCATCATACTGCTAGTTACACATACGGCAAGTAAAAAACGTTTCATGCGCATATCTCTTTAGTTTGTTTTAATCTGTCCTTATATAATATCTATATATATATTAATAGCATTGAGTGCTACCAATAACTGCAAATCTACACAAAAACTGCGAAACATTCCTTTATTCTACTTCCAAATAATATTTTTAGTATTATTTCCGCGTTATAAAGCTTCTCTTTTCTTCTGGAAATATGTTTTTCAGCATAAAACAAAGAAAAAACCATCCAGCCTCCTTGCATGCAATCTTCAAAAGCCCTACATTTGCCCTCAGCTATCCAAGAAGTGCGGAAAACGCAGAAAAAACTTTTCATTCCATAACGCGCTAGTAATCAGTGCATTCATTATGATATAGGGGAATTTGAGAAAAAATTCTCCAAATTTTCTTCGCCGATAATTTGGTTGGTATGAAAAAAGTGCGTACTTT
>UQKO01000073.1 GCA_900541575.1 uncultured Prevotella sp. | reverse complement strand
GGGCGTCACTAACGAACGTGCTTTGACCCAGGGTGTCGCTTCGCTTGCCCTGGGCTATGTGCACCATTGGGCTTTCAGCCCGCCCTTGCTAAATCCGAAATTAAGATGAGTATTCCCAACCACATGCCCGCGAGATAAAGAAACGACTTTCTTTAGAGAAAACTTCAGTTAAGTTATTTGATAACCAACGCTTATGTGTGCACAAATAGCAACAAAAAAATGATATTTACAAGTATGCAATAGGAATTATTCCGTGTTTTTACACCCATAAAACAGGAACTATTCCGTGTTTCCATACCTCTAAATCGGGAATTATTCCGTGTTTTTATACCTCTAAAACAGGAATTATTCCGTGTAACGTACTTGGAGAGAGAATAAAGTAGCCATACTTACCCAACAACTTATACAACATTTATCGTATGATTTACGGATACATCAGAGTGAGCAGCGACAAGCAGACGGTGGAGAACCAAAGATTTGAGATTGAGCGGTTCTGTCGCGAGAGAGGAATGAGCGTAGATGGCTGGATAGAAGAGACCATTAGCGGTACGAAAGCTTATAATAAGCGTGAACTGGGGAAGTTGCTTCTGAGGGTGACAAAAGATGATTTGATTATCTGTGCAGAACTGTCACGGCTAGGGCGAAGCCTGTTCATGATTATGGAGATTCTTAATCTCTGCCTCTCGAAAGAATGCCGAGTGTGGACCATTAAGGACAATTACCGATTAGGCGATGATATTCAAAGCAAGGTGTTGGCCTTTGCCTTCGGACTTTCGGCCGAGATAGAACGCAACCTCATCAGTCAGCGCACAAAGGAGGCCTTGGCTCGAAAAAAGGCTGAAGGGAAAAACATCGGTCGCCCTAAAGGACGGCAAAGCGCCCCCGAAAAGCATAAGCTTTATAAGGAAGCGGCAATGATAGAGCAATGGCTTCAAGATGGAGCATCTAAAAGGGAGATTGCCCGACGCTGCGAGGTGGATCGTAAAACGCTCGACCGATTTATTAAGAACTTTCTAAAGGTATGAGATGTCAGAAATTTATCGTTAGTTATGTGGGCGAAGCGTCCTTGTGTCGGCATTGATAGCTATTGCATAATGGTTGCCTTCAAGTGATGCTAACGCAAGGACGCGCCGCTCACAGAACTAACGAAGAGACTTTAATGCTAAAAACAAAAAGTTGAACTTTATGATAAATGTGTTTTAATTTCCTTGTCGAGAGTAAATAGTAGGTAGAGTGGAATGTTTAGCAACTGGTTTTCTGGTCTATATTCATAAGGCAACAAACTGGTACGGATAGAGAGTTTGGGGGCATATCTTGACTGGTATGACTTGAGGCTCTTTGCATTCATCGTAAAACCAGCTTTACACTCGAGCGGAAAAACTTCCATACCATCAGAAATCAAGAAATCAACTTCGGCAGTCGAAGCAGATGTCCAATAATAATGGGTCTGCAGACGCTTAAAGTGTTGAAGTTCTTGGCAAACGTATTGTTCGGTTAGAGCACCTTTAAATTCTTCGAAGATACGCGTTTCCTCTAAAAAGACTTTGGGGGAAAGCCCACTCATGCAACGAAGTAGTCCTACATCAAGCAAGAAGATCTTGAATGCTTTAAGTTCAGCATAAGCTTTAAGAGGAACATCGGGCTTGTTCACGTTGTAGGTACGAATAATCTCTCCTGCATCGGAGAGCCACAGAAGTGCATCTTCATATTCCCTTGCACGAGCTCCATCACGCACAAGTCCGAACACGAACTTTTTGTTCTCCTTAGCCAATTGAGATGGTATGCTATCCCATACGTATCTTATCTTCTCTATCATCGTACGAGGTGCATGCTTAGAAAAGTCATTTTGGTAAGCAACGATAAGTGCCTTTTGTACATCTTCAACTTCAAAGAAATCCCTCGTATCAATCCATTTAAGTACTGCTGCAGGCATACCTCCTACGATGAAATACTTCTTTAAGTAGTCTGTAAGTTTTTCCGTAAATGGCTGTATGTCACGCTTCCCTTGTAACAGGAAGTCTACTAGCATATCTTCATCGTGTGCCATTAGAAACTCCTGAAATGACATGGGGTAAAGATCCATAAAATCTACTTTACCTACGGGGAACGATGTTCCTTGATGGAGAGCAACACCTAGAAGGGAACCTGCACAACAAATAGCATACTCAGGACATTCTTCAGCAAAGTATTTCAGCGATGTGAGCGCTCGAGGCATTTCCTGTACTTCATCGAAAATAATCAACGTATGTTGGGGCTGTATTTTATGACCTTTATAGACAGACAACTGCTCAATAATGCGTTGAGGGGAGAGTTCTCCTTCAAAAATCGTGCCTAACATGCCCTTTTGTTCAAAGTTGATATAGCACACATCTTTGAAGCAGAGTTGACCAAATTCTTTAAGAATCCACGTCTTACCCACTTGGCGTGCACCGCGTAATATCAGTGGCTTGCGATTGGCACTTTTCTGCCAACGCTTTAATTGTTCTATCAATAGTCGTTTCATACTTCTCAGTTTTATTATGCAAATATACTTATTATCAGCGAGATACGTTCATATTATCACATTTTTTACACGAGTTTTTGTGTGATTTATCACATTTTCCGCACGACTTTTTAGGCAAATCATCACATTTTCCGCACGACTTTTGGAGCATCTTACCACATTTTCCGCACGAGTTGGGATGCACATTCTAGTAAAATAATTCGTTTGTTTAGGGATCAAAAGGGGATTAACGTCCGTGATCTCAGTGAGTTATTTTATAACCTCTTAACCTACAAACTCCAAACTCAGAAGAGAGGGGGAAGAAAAACGTCCCTTTTTCCTCCCCACACAATTTATTCAGGCTAAGATTGCAAGCGAAACAACAAACATTAAATAAAACGGTTAGATTATGAACAAAAAGTTAGTGCTTATGGGAGCTGCGCTGCTGATGACAGCAGCTACTGCTTCAGCACAGAAGCGCATCACGGGTAGGGTGCTCGACACCAATGGAGAACCCGTTGTAGGCGCACAAGTGCAAGTGAAAGGTTCAAGAATTAAGACCTCAACCGATGCTAACGGTAACTTTACACTCAATGGAGTGCCCTCAAGTGCCAAGCAGTTGAATGTACACTATCTGGGTATGAGCCCAGCCACAGTGAGCATCTCGGCCAACGTGATGGTGACGCTCAAAGATAATGAGCAAAACCTTGGCGAGGCTTACGTAGTAGCTTATGGTAAGGCCACGAAGGCATCCTTCACCGGTGCTGCCACACAGATTAAAGGCGACGTGGTGGAAAATAAAGCCACCACAGAAGTAACCTCTGCCTTGGCAGGTGAGGTAGCTGGTGTACAGATTATGCAAGGCGATGGTAACCCTGGCGCTAACTCTTCCATCGTAATCCGTGGTATTGGTTCGGTGAATGCTGCTGCGCAGCCCCTCATCGTAGTGGATGGTATGCCCTATGCTGGCGACCTCTCAAGCATCGATCCGAAGGATATTGAAAGCCTCAACCTCATGAAGGATGCTACGGCCACTGCCCTTTATGGTTCGCGTGGTGCCAACGGCGTAATCATCATTTCCACCAAGAAGGGTAAGGCTGGTAAGCTCTCTATTGGCGCTGATGTGAAGTACTCCGTGAGTGGCCGCTGGTTGCCCACTTACGACGTGATTAAGTCGCCGGAACGCTTTACTGAACTTTCTTGGGAAAGCTTGCGCAATCAGTATGCTTACACAGGTGCTGAAAGCCGTCGTTTGGATCTTGAAACGGCAGCTGCAAAGGCTTCTCAAGTATTGTTTAGCGAAAATGGCATCCATCCCACATACAACATGTGGAATGCTGATGGTGCCGACCTTATCAATCCAGAAACGGGACTATTCAATGAAGGTGTCACTCGTAAGTATAATCCCGATAGTTGGGAAGACGAACTCTTCCGCACAGGTCAGAAGGTAGACGCAGGTATCAACCTCACTGGTGGTACAGACCGTATCCAAACGTATGCTTCTCTTGGTTTTACCAAGGATAAAGGCTACTTGGTAGGAGCTGACTTCCGTCGTTTCTCTTCACGTGTCAACACGGATATCCGTATTACCGATTGGCTCAAGGGTAGCGCACAACTCTCTTACAGCAATGCTCGCTATAACAAGTCCGTACAGGATACTAATGCATCAAACAATGCATTGAACTTTGTGAACAATGCTCCGTATCTCTATCCCGTTTATGAGCGCGATGAAAATGGTAATCTCATTGCCGATACCAACGTGGGTGGCTATCGTTACGACTATGGTATGCATGACGGATATGGTCGTGGATACGCAGCAGGTGTGAACCCCGCGGGTAGTGCCAACCTTGATGTAGACCGTACAGACCTCGACCAATTCAATGGTAACGGACAGTTGGAGGCAACCTTCCTGACCGACTTCAAGTTGACCGCAGGATTGGGCTATATGTATTATCATTCTAATGAAAATGTACTCACAAACCCCTACTATGGCGATGCTGAAGGCTTAGGACGTATTGATTCCGAAAGTTTTATTTCACGTCAGGTAGTGGGCAATCAAATCCTTTCATGGAAGCACACTTATGCAGCGTTGCACTCAGTGAGCGCTTTCGTAGGTCATGAGTCTACTTGGACCAACAATGAAGTCATGACAGGCTCAAAGAACAATCTTGTTCGTGCCAACGACCTCACGATGGGTAATGCTGTAAAATATCAAGACCTCTCTGGTATGAGCTATGGCTATTCACTTGATAGCTGGTTCGGACAGGTTTCTTACGACTATGCAGAAAAGTACTTCTTCAATGCAGCCCTTCGTGCAGATGGTTCTTCACGTTTTGCTAAAGGACATCGTTGGGGTACGTTTGGCTCTGTGGGTGCAGCTTGGAATATCACCAAGGAAGACTTTATTAAGGATGTGTCTTGGCTTCGCAACTTGAAGCTCAAAGCTTCTTGGGGTAAGACGGGTAACCAGTCGCTTGGTGCATTGGTTATGGGTACAATTCCTTCATACTATCCCTATGCCGACATCTACACTATCCGCAATATGAACGATAATCCTTCCTTCGTGTTCTACAAGAAAGGTAACAAGAACCTCTCTTGGGAAAAGACACAGAATATCAACGTGGGTGTAGAGTTCAACATCGCAGGCATCTTGGAAGGTGAAGTAGACTACTTCA
This sequence comes from uncultured Prevotella sp., assembly GCA_900541575.1. Classification (GTDB taxonomy): domain Bacteria; phylum Bacteroidota; class Bacteroidia; order Bacteroidales; family Bacteroidaceae; genus Alloprevotella. Next base: position 2,812 of record UQKO01000073.1, on the reverse strand, counting down.
ACCGCTTGACAAGCGATATGCTTTTCCTCCGCAGTGTGGCTACGTCGAAGGGATATGCTTCTATCCCTGTCAACGATGGTAAGATGCGCAATGCAGGTGTAGAATTCAGTTTGGTAGCTCATGCCGTAAAGACTAAGGATATTAGCTTCGATATTCGTCTCAATGGTTCACATTATAAGAATACCATTACCGAACTTCCCCTCGATGAGAACGGCAATCGTATGGAATACTACCAGTACACAAGCCGCTTCACATGGACTAAGGGTAAGGGTATCTACGATTTCTACTTGCCTACTTACAAAGGCGTAAATCCCGAGACAGGTCTGGCACAGTATAAGACCCTCACTGCTCAATATGCCGATGGTACAGAAAAGGTAGTTACCGACCTTGAACAATTCAAGAGCCAGCACAAGGGTGAGGAATATAAGCTCGTAGAGGGCGTGAGCTCCAATTGGACCGAAGCTGTGAGCGAATACGTGGGCAAGTCTGCCACTCCGAAACTCACTGGTGGTTTTGGCTTTGATCTTCGTGTGAAGGACTTCACCTTGGGAACCACTTTCTCATATTCACTCGGTGGCTATGCTTACGACGTTGCTTATGCTATCTTGATGAGTGATAATAGTGTTGGCGGTAATAATTGGCACAAAGATATTGAAAAGCGTTGGACAAAGCCTGGTGATGTGACCGATGTGTCTATGCTCACCGCAGGTAGCTCAGATGGTACTTATGCCTCAGCACGTAGCACTCGCTTCCTTACAAAGCGTAACTACTTGTCACTCTCAAGCATCCGATTGGCTTACAACATGCCTAACGCTTGGACTGCTCGCTTGGGCGGTATGAATGGTGTGCAGATTTATGCTACTGGCGAAAACCTCTTCTATCTCAGTGCTCGTAAGGGATTCATGCCTGGTACAAGCGTTACAGGTGAGTCAGACGACCTCCAGTATATGCCTTCTTCAAGCTTTACAATCGGTCTGAAGTTGAATTTCTAACAATAGCTCATACTTGGATATACAGCCAAACTAAAGATACAAATCACTATGAAATATAAGTTTTTGACATATATGCCAATCTTGGCAGCAGCCTTGGCTTCGTTAGCATCATGCTCTGAGGGCTTCTTAGATCGTGAACCCGAGGGAGCTTACATTACATCGGACCAAAAGGAAAAGGAATTCAAGTGGAATCCTAAAATCATGTTGGGTGAGGTGCAAGGTACCATTACCGCGTTGACTCGTTGGAAAGCAGGTGGTAGTGATGATCAAAGTGACTTCGGACAGAAATCAATAGACATCGCTACGGATATCATCTCGCACGATATGGTTATGTCGCAGGGTTCTGCTTATGGCTACTGGAGACTAGAAGCCAACGGACAGTCTACAGTGAGAACATCATCGCGCACCTTGACTAATTGGTACACTTATTACCGCATCATCGATGCTTGTAACTCAGGTTTTGCTGCAGCAGGTGGCGATGAGAACGTGCCTGAAACTCCTAAGACAAGAGTATATTGGGCTGAATGTAAGACGGCTCGTGCCTATGCTTACTTCAATCTCGAAAACCTTTATAATGGCGACTATGCTACTTGCAAGGACAAAAAGGTATTACCTATCTACAACAAGCAGGGCATGGATAATCAATCTCCCTCTACCAACGAGAAGGTATATCAGTTTATCCTTAACGATTTGAATGACGCTATCTCTGCATTCCAGTCAGCTGTTGAGGAAGATAAAGAAGCCGTACCTACTTCGATTGATCAACCCAGTTTGGCAGTAGCTCTTACCCTCAAGGCATATGCCTACCTGCAGATGGGTATGAACAGCGAAGCTGCTACAGCCGCTGTAGCTGCCATCACTGAAGCACGCACCCAAGGACTTAGTATTCTCTCGGAAAACGACATGTTCTTTGGCTTCAACTCAGTAAACAACAACTGGTTGTGGGGTATGGATGTAACAGCTGAGAATACTGGCGGTCTCTGTACTTTCTGGGGTATGATGGACCTCTACACCTATAGTTACACAGCTGCAGGCGACTTCAAGGTAATCAACTCCGACTTGTTCAATCAGATCCCTGCGACCGATGCACGTCGTGACTGGTTCACAGAGAGCCCCTACTATCGCAAGTATGCTGGTACTCCCATTGAGTCGCTCTGCCTCCTGCCTACAGGTAAGTTCTACTCGAACATTTCACACTCCATCATGGGCGACCGCTCATGGGAAAGCGACATTCACTTTATGCGTGTAGAAGAGTGTTACCTTATCGCAGCTGAAGCTTTTGCTCGCCAGGGTAATTTGCCTCAAGCTCGCGCTTACTTGAAGGCTATCCTCGACAATCGCGATACTGCAACTGCCGAAACACTCAGCAGCATGACACAGGAACAGCTTCTCGACGAAATCTTCTTCAACTGGCGTGTAGAGATGTGGGGCGAAGGAAAGAGCCTTATGACTTTCAAGCGTTTCCACAAGGATATTGAAATCCCTGGAAACGATGATTTCAATGGTACTCCTAGCTACTCTTGGGATAGCAAGAAACTCATCTTCGCCATCCCCGATCAAGAACTCAAGTACAATCCCCTCTTGAAGGACGCTGACCAGTAATCAGTAGAATTTCATAGAAACATAGCGAATCGCCTCTCATCTCGCAGCAATGCAGATGAGAGGCGATTCGCGCTTTATATCATAAGCAAAAGAAAGTAGCTGGGAAACAGTACAGATATGTTATTGAAGTTTCGGATTTAGCAAGGGCGGGCTGAAAGCCCAGTGGAGCGCATAGCCCAGGGCAAGCGAAGCGACACCCTGGGGTAAAGCACGTTCGT
>UQKO01000072.1 GCA_900541575.1 uncultured Prevotella sp. | reverse complement strand
TCGCTTCGCTTGCCCTGGGCTATGCGCTCCATTGGGCTTTCAGCCCGCCCTTGCTAAATCCAAAACTTCAGTTACCGTACTATATGCAAAAGGTAACTTTATAACCTCAAAACTTACTTTATAACCTCAAAACTTACTTTATAACCTCAAAACTTCAAACCTCAAATAATGAAACATACACTTTTAGGTGCAACGATGCTGTTTGCAGCGCTTGGAGCGGGCACAGCCAATGCACAAATCAGTTTGGTTAATCCTGTACCTCAGCAGGTGGTGAAGGCCAAAAAGGGTATCGTAAAAGCGCCCACTACGTGGAAAATAGTAAGCGACAAGCAGCGTTCAGGCTGTATCGCGGATGACGCCTTAGTGGCCTCGAAACTCGTAAAGAACGACCCCGCAGCTCGTTTCACCGTGACCATCGGTGTGAAGGGCGACAAGGCCGTGAGCAAGGTAGCAAAGCATGCCCCTTCGCACGCAGAGGGTTATTATATGGAAGTGTCTGAGAAGGGTGTCACCATTGTGGGCTCTGACGAGACAGGCCTCTATTATGGTGTGCAGACCCTCTTGGCGTCTATCGCTGAAGGAAAACTCGAGACTTGCACCGTGACAGACTGGCCAGACGTTCCTTTCCGCGGCACCGTGGAAGGGTTCTACGGAACTCCCTGGAGCCACAAAGCGCGTCTGAGCCAGATAGAGTTTTACGGACGCAACAAGATGAACGTATATATCTACGGACCGAAGGACGACCCCTATCATCGCGACCACTGGCGTGTGCCTTATCCAGAGGCTGAAGCAAAGCGTATTCAGGAACTCAACGAGCACGCCAAACAGTGTGGCGTAAACTTCTATTGGGCGATTCATCCGGGAGTAGACATCAAATGGACTACAGCCGATCGCGATGCATTGATAAAGAAGTTTGAAGATATGTATAAGCTCGGTGTGCGTTCGTTTGCCGTATTCTTCGATGATATTTGGGGCGAGGGAACCCGAGCTGACAAGCAAGCCGAACTGCTCAACTATGTGGACGACCATTTCGTAAAGACCCACAAGGGCGTGCGTCCGCTCGTGATGTGTCCCACGGAATACAATCGCGCATGGGCCAACGATGAAAAAGGTTATTTGCGTACTCTTGGCACGAAGATGAACAAAAGCGTACAGATAATGTGGACAGGAAACTCTGTGGTGCACTGTATCGACAAGGAAAGCATGGAGTGGATCAATCAGCGCATTGATCGAAAAGCCTATATTTGGTGGAATTTCCCCGTGAGCGATTTCGTACGCGACCACGTACTTCTCGGTCCGGCTTACGGAAATGGTCAGGACATAGCCTCGGATCTCTCTGGCTTCGTGTCTAACCCCATGGAGCATGCAGAAGCTTCAAAGATAGCTCTTTACGGCATAGCTGATTATACGTGGAATATGAAAGCCTACGACTATCAGAAAGACTGGGAAAAGGCTCTCAAAGCCGTTCTGCCTGGCAACTACCAAGCCTTGCGCACTTTTGCTCTCTACAATAAGGACCTTGGTCCTAACGGCCACGGCTTCCGTCGCGAAGAAGGTGAGGAACTAAAGTCCTTGGCTGAGGCAGCCCTCAAGGGCGAAAAGGAGGCAGTGATGCAGCTTCTTCAGAAGAGCATTGAATTGAAGATGGCTTCCGACATTCTCCTGTCCGATAAGGAAAATCCCGAACTTGTGCGCGAGCTTCGTCCGTGGTTGCTTCAAGCCAAGAATGTGGGCGATTACGGTGTGGCAGTATGCTCCATGGCGCTGACGCAAGCCACCTCGGCTTCGGCTTCGGCTTTCCCCTCATTTAAGAACTACTACGACCAGGCACGCTCTCTACAAGAGCAGATGTATACACTCGAAAACTCCGACGTGCGCCATGCCCTTCAGCCAGGCATTAAGGTGGCCACCAAGGTGATGCTCCCCACGCTCAATCAACTCTTTGCTCAAGCCACCGATTCTTATAATAAGGTGAACGGCACCTCACTTGTCAACTCTGCAGAATACAATCCTTACAAGATAGAGAGCAATGTGCCACAGCTTGCTCTGTTGCCCATCTCTGTGCGTGGCAATAGTATTACAGTGGCTCCTTCTCTCGAGGTAATCAAGTGGGCGAAGGATGCTCAGTTTACTCTTGAGGGTGAACGTGATATTGCTTTTGCTGGTATGGAGTTCAACTTCGGTGTGCCTGGAGTGGCTAAGAATTTCAAGCTCGAACTCTTTAAGGATGGCAAATGGACAGAGGTGAGCTTGCTCCACTATGCCGACACTGACCCCGTAATCCACACGGGCAATGAACTTGGCGGCATGTCTGCTTCAAAACTCCGTATTACCAATGTGAGCGGCAAGAATCTTGAGGTATATTTCAAGAACTTCAAAATCATGAAGAGATGATTATCATAGGTATCGCTGGCGGCACGGGATCGGGCAAGACCACCGTGGTGCGTAAGATAGTGGAAAGTTTGCCTGCCGACACAGTGGCGGTGATTCCACAAGATTCTTATTACAATTCGCAGTGGGATGTGCCCGAAGCACTTCGCAAGAAGACCAACTTCGATCATCCCGATGCCTTCGAATGGCCTCTCTTGGCTCATCAAATTGAGGAGCTACGCAAGGGACACGCCATAGAGCAGCCCACCTATTCCTATCTCACCTGTACGCGCCAACAAGAGACTGTGCATGTGGAACCTCACGATGTAATTATCGTGGAAGGTATCATGGCTCTTTACGACAAAAAGCTCCGCGACCTCATGGATCTCAAAATCTTTGTAGATGCAGAGCCCGATGAACGCCTTTTGCGTGTCATTGAGCGCGATATTGAAGAGCGTGGACATCCGCTTGAGATGCTCATTGACAAGTATCGCAATGTGCTCAAGCCCATGCACGATGAATTTATCGAGCCTACGAAGCAGTTTGCCGATATTATCATCCCCAATGGGGGCGAGAATGCGCGTGCTGTGGCTATGATGCAGATGTACATTCTCTCGGCGCTGATTAAGAAGTAAGAAGGCTTGTAACTACCGACGCGAGACGCGTCGCCTACAGAAATGATTGATATCTTCTGTGGACGACGCGTCTCGCGTCGGATTTATAGGGTGTATAAAAGATGTAGCTTGCTTATTTCCCTCTCCAGACTTTTACCACCTTGCCATCCTTCTGGCGCACCAAGTGGAAGCCTGGGGTCGAGGCAGAGATGCGTCGGCCGTCGATGGAGAAATGCTCTTCGGGGGTAGAAGTAATGGAGGTGGGCAATGTGGGGAGGGCATGAATGCCCGTGGCGGTAGAGCTTACAATGGCGCATTGTGCCACATTCTCCACCTTGCCCGTGGTTGTATTTAGCAGAATGGCGCATACCATAAGGCTGTCGCGACACTGGATATGGGCGAGGTCGCGGATTTTCGTGAATGCTGCGTCATGTTCCACCTCATGATTGGGTTCCAACTTTTTGGGTACAGAGCCTTCAATTCCCGAGGAAATTCCTAAAGAGGCATGTACCACGTGGTCGTATGTTAAGCCCGAAACGTCCATTCCGCTATTACGAAATTTTTCCATCTCGGGCAATTCCAATGTGTTGTTTTCCCAAAGGTCGAAATAATTTGTTTGTGTCCAGTTGCTATTTTTCATACCATTCTCAATAAGCGCATAGGCCAGTGAGTAGGTATTGTCATCGGTAGTTCCGATACATGGTGTGAGTAGCGTGTGTATGGCAATATCCGTGCTGTCGACGTTCCACTTTGCTTCTACTTCAATGTTGGCCACAGGCATCACGTTGAGTTCGGTTAGAAAATCTGTAGTAGAGTCGAAGTTATAAAGTTTATTGCGTCGACCACACCATACGGAAGGCTTTCCTGGTGCCCACGTTCTCTCCATATTGTCGTAGCCGTAGGGCCTAGGATCGAGTGCGTCGCCACAGTGGATAGCAATGCCCACAAAAGAGTCGGGGAAGATGCGTCGCAAATGTTCCATAATCACGATGCCGCGCGGGCAGTTGCCGCACCACATCCCCGTGTAATCCTCAACGAGCACGCGCTTACGAGGCATTACGCTCACAGTGTGTAGCGTAATATAGGTGTAAGGCACGGAGGTGGCATTATAGCCGCCATTTACCTGTGCTACGTTTAGCACTACATCGCTCGAACCGAGTGCTTTTCCGCTGCGCAGCTTTATGCTGATAGATCTGGTCTCACCATCTTCGAGCGGAGTATCGAGCACCACGTGTTGTTGGGCAGTCGTCTCTTGCGTGTCCATATAGTAGAGCGTATAATCGAAGTCGGTCACGGGGGTGGAACCATAATTGGTGAATTTTACTGAAGCTGTCACACTGTCCATCTCGGGCAAGGCAAACACGCTGCCCGTGGTCATCGGAGCCAATTTGCATTGAGCGGAAACTGCTGTTGCCATGGTGGCAAAGCAAACCATGAGAAAGAATCGAAGCGGGGAGAATAGGGCGGAAAAAGCTTTCATGGGGTAAATGAGTATTTATGGAAAAAGAAAATGCGAGGTAGACTATTAGGTATACACTCCTCGGCTGCGAATTTAATTAAAAAGTTTGGTAACTGCAGAAACTATCGTATAGTATTTGTGGGAGAACACACGGTTCTTTCATTTAAAAACGCTTGTCCTTTTCAATTCTTTTTTGCTTGCGCGCCACTCAAAGCCACCCATAACTTCGACGTAGCCCATTGATGTTCAATATGTGCTATGTAATGACCGTGAAGAAATGCAACCAAGTTGCAAATGTCTGCAGAAAGTAGGCTTTGCAACCGAGTTGCATCGGCAAGTTCTTACCTTTGCAATGAAAAAAGATATACAAAAAATCAGTAAAGGGTGGTTCTATAAATCCCAACATCAGAATTGGGTTCTATAAATTTCAGAATTTATAGAACCACCCTAAATAAAAACCTAGAATTATGGCTCCCATACCTTATCCACATCAATCGTGTTGTTGCAAATCACGAGAAAAACATGAATACGCTGATGCACAGCATGGTCATCCCGACGAACACGAAGAAGGTTCGTTGCGAGGCAAGGTGGTGCTTATTGCCATTACGGCCGTATTGCTCGGTGTGGCTGTGCTGGTGGAGAAATACTGTCAGCTCGCCACTTGGCAACTACTTCTTATCTACCTCGTGCCCTATCTTCTCATAGGCCGCGAAACATTGTGCGAAGCCGCTGAAGGAATAGCTAAGGGCGACGTGTTTAATGAAGATTTCCTTATGTCAGTGGCCACAATTGGCGCACTCACCATAGGATTCCTACCTGGGGCAGAGACAGAATTTCCCGAAGCCGTATTCGTGATGCTCTTCTTCCAAGTGGGCGAACTCTTTGAAGGTTATGCCGAAGGGCGTAGTCGCGATAGCATTGCCCACTTGGTCAATATCCGTCCGGATGTGGCACACGTAGAGCGTGAGGAAAAGGTGCAGAATATAGCCCCCGATGCGGTAAGAGTAGGCGAAGTGGTCGTGGTGCGTCCGGGTGAGAAAGTACCTCTCGATGGGGTGGTAGAGGAAGGAACGTCTTCGCTCAATACCGTGGCACTGACGGGCGAGAGTTTGCCTCGTGAAGTGGCAGAGGGCGATGAGATTATGTCGGGTTGTATTAATCTTACGGGAGTGTTACGTGTGCGCACAACAAAATGCTTTGGCGAGAGCACTGTGTCGAAAATTATACAACTCGTGGAGACGGCCGATGAAAATAAGTCGCGTAGCGAAAGCTTTATCACTCGCTTTGCTCGCGTCTACACCCCCATCGTGGTGTGTGCAGCTTTGCTTTTAGCCTTTATCCCGCCTTTGTTTGCCGAAGTGGGATTTGCGGCATCGTTTGCCACTTGGCTTCATCGTGCACTTATCTTTTTGGTAGTGTCTTGCCCTTGTGCATTGGTGATAAGTGTTCCGCTCACCTTCTTCGGTGGATTAGGGGGAGCTTCGCGTCATGGCATTTTGGTAAAGGGAAGCAACTTTATGGATGTGTTGGCAAGGCTCAACACCGTGGTGTTCGACAAGACTGGCACCCTGACGCGTGGTGTATTTTCCGTAGAAGCCGTACATCCCGACCATTTTAATGAGCGTGAACTGCTCCATCTCGCAGCCCATGTAGAGCACTTCTCTACGCACCCTATCGGTGCTGCTCTTCGGGCGGCTTTCCCTCAAGAATCCACTGATGGTTGTCGCATTTCAGAGGTGAAGGAAATTGCAGGACGCGGCATTCGAGCCGTTGTGGGAGGCCGACAAGTCAGTGTGGGTAATGCGCGTATGATGGAAGATTTAGGAGCGAAACCTCACGATTGTCATCTTGTGGGGACTGTGGTGCATGTGGCTGTGGACGGTGTATATGCTGGACATATTGTAATCAATGATAAGGTAAAGGACGATAGCCAAGAGGCTATTTCTTTGCTAAAACGTGAGGGCGTGCGCCGAATGGTGATGCTTACTGGCGACCGAGAATTGGTGGCCGCTAATGTGGCTCGAAAGTTGGGAATGGATGAATATCACGCAGAACTCCTTCCTGCTGATAAGGTGGCCCTAGTGGAACGCTTGCTTTCGGAGAAGCCTTCGACGGGCAGTCTAGCTTTTGTGGGCGATGGCATCAACGATGCTCCTGTGCTAAAGCGTGCAGATGTGGGCATTGCTATGGGAGCGCTCGGAAGTGAAGCCGCTATTGATGCTGCCGATGTGGTGTTGATGGACGATAGCCCTTCGAAGATAGCCCTTGCCGTTCGCATTGCTCGGCGCACCATCCGCATTGCACGCGAGAATGTAGGGTTTGCCATTGGGGTGAAGGTGGCTATTCTCGTGCTTGCCACAATGGGGCTTGGCACAATGTGGATGGCAGTTTTTGCCGATGTGGGTGTGACGGTGATTGCAGTGCTTAATGCGATGAGAGCATTGAGGTAGAAGTTGCCCAATTCCTACTATTAACTTGTTCTGGCAACTAGTTGTGGAAACGATTGGCTACTGCTTTCTAAAGTCGGAAGGCGATACTCCCTCCACATTCTTAAAGTATTTTCCGAGAAAACTCTGATTGGGAAAATTCATCTCTTGAGCCACTTCTTTAATAGAAAGCGTAGTGTGGCGCAGAAGCGACTTAATCTCGATAATTACGAGCGTGGTAATCCATTGTCCAGCGGTCTTCCCGCTAACCTGCTTCACCACCTCAGAAAGGTGCTTTGGCGTGAGACACATCTCGCTACTATACCATTCCACACTGCGCTCTTGCTTAAAGTGGGCAGAGGCAAGGCGAATAAACTGGTCGAAAATGGCATAGGCACGATTTTGTGCTCCTGACTGGTCGGGCTTGACGCGTAGTTCGAGCAAATCGCATATTTCAAAGTAAAAAGCCCTAACGAGCGACACCGTGGCTTCGCGCATATAGCGGCCAGGCTGCTTGCTAAGTCTGCGGCATATCAACTGATAACAATCCAATATCCATCTTTGTTCCTCCTCTGTAGTTTGCATCACTGGATGCTCCATCAAGTAGAGCAAGTAGGGCCACATATTATTGAGCCCCACAATGCAATTCTGCGCAAACGATCGCGACATTAACACAGCTTTAGCGTGAAAATCATTGCTTACGCTGCTCTCTTCTAATATTTGGTCGCCAAAAGAGATAAAGAGGTCGCCTACGTGCATAGTGTGTCTGCGCCCATTGATTGTAAACTCTACTTCGCCCTCCGTACAGAGGGCGATGAGCAAGAAGCCTATCTGTGTAGGTGTTTTCAGAAGATCGTTCCAAGAGATATCATCGAAGATTCTCAATTCCGTGCATAGACAACTAGGAAGCTCGTTAGCTCCATATGTGTCGTTGATTTGGAGCGAATGTATCTTAGAATTGTTATATAGAGTCATGGTGGGCTAGTGGAAAATAATGGTTGAAGTAAGCGCGGCGTTTTTTTGTAGATTCGTGGATTACGAGGAATGAGACGAACAAAATTCTTGGGCATAGCCCCAACGCGTAAAATGGCTGAGGAAATGCTGTCTTCGTTCGCACTTTCTACAACTGCATGTAAAATTGCTCATTTTGTACGGAATAATCTCTTGAAATCAACAAAAAATACGCTCTGTTGAAAAAAAACGACAAAAAGTTTTGCTTGTTCAGATATTTCTCGTACTTTTGCACTCGCAAATCAGCAAGGTGCCATAGCTCAGTTGGTAGAGCAAAGGACTGAAAATCCTTGTGTCCCCGG
>UQKO01000071.1 GCA_900541575.1 uncultured Prevotella sp. | reverse complement strand
GACGGCAGCGGTAGAGCCCAAAATGCTCATCGAGCAATGAAAAGGTCACATTCGTGGCACGCTTCAGTAAGGATATTAAAAACGAAAGATGTAAAATCTCTACTTTCGGATTTATGAAGAACGGACTGATTTATCGTGCAAGTCGAATACAATCAAGCTTGCTTGAATTGCTGAGACGCAGCCGATAATGACGGTAAAAACCCAATGATTTTCATAGCCCAAAACCCTGCGTTTCTCGTAAGCAGTGTAGTTATGCCTTGAAAGGAAAAAGTACAAATAATTTGTCCTAACTTTTGCCCATACAAATAGGGTAGTGTAACTATACTGACTATGGGATACCTTAACACATGACAAAAGAGACTGCGCTGTAATTTTTTATTAGGTTTTAGAGCATTCATCTTATCCTTCACGGACAATTCCAGATTTTCTATTGTAATGGGCAATCGCACTATGTTTGTATTGTCCGTATTCAAATGGTTTCGTGTCTATCTTTTTACTAACTCGTCAATGATGTTCTTAACACCTGTGCTGTTGATCTGCTTTCGGAAGTGGACGGTATAACCATTTGCAGTCATGGCCTTGAAGAACTCCTCAGCACACGAAATTTTGGTGTCCTCATCAGGTGATATATGTGATTCCTTATCGTAAGCCTTCGTCTCAATCACGATGTTCAGTTCTTTGGTTCCATCCGCCTTCTTGACCACATACATGAAGTCAGGACTGTAGTTGCTTGATGCCACAGTCGGAATACAGATGCTGTGTGATGGTATCTTGCCATATACGATGACTTCATCTATCTCTGTCTTGATATTCTGTAATTCCAAACCAGAGTCATGAGCATAAGCATCATAGAGATACTTGACAGGTGGTTCGCCTGGCACGCTCTTATTGCCAATGTATGCCTGAACAACTTCGTCCTTCACTGTACCATCAGCATTTGTAAGCTTGGTTTCCTTCACAGTGTAGTTGGCTTGCTTATAGCGCACAAAACCAACAAGTTGATCACATTTCCAATCATCTACAGCACCAATCAATCTAGTCAACGAACTATCATTGAACATTTCGTTGGTGAGATGATAGCCCCCATTTGCTGTTTTACATATAGCCTTATGCAGAATATGTACTGGAATATTAGTGTATCTTGAAGCTCGCTTCAGGAACTCATTATAGCCATAATGGCGGTCATGCAATGTCAGTTCTGCATGAGTTCCTTCATTGGCAAGTGCCACGTTTCCATCGAAATCCAAGACCTTACGAGATGACTCTACGGTCTGAAAAGAGAACACATGCTTATCCTTGATGATTGAAGGAAGTTCGGCTTCTATCTTCTTGTCTATCGCCTTGTCAAAGAACAAAACGTACTTCCTATTCAGCTGTGCCCACAGTTCTCGCAGTTCCTCAAATCTTGCTTTACGGATATGAATCTTATCATTACGACTGCTGTTACGATTGATGATACGATTGGTATTCACACCACTTGTAACATCCTTAAACTCAGGATATTCAATCAACATATCATCAAACTTCTCTGGCACCACCTTCTTATTAAAGTCGACATAACCTTTAGTCATCAGTTCAATAAAGAACTTGTTGACTTCGATATTGCGCTTCTCAGCAATCTTAATGATATCTTCTGCAGTGATAGAAAGCGGACTCTTTTGGTCAGCATCAAGTTCACCATTGATTTCAGCAACCAGTTTATTGGCAAAGTCCTTCTCTGTAAAGTCTACGATGTAGTTGAGCATGAAGGAAGAATCGCTGATGCGGTTTCCAACACTGTCAACGGGCAGACGCAGTCCACGCCCCACCTCCTGTAGCTTGCTAATCTCTGAACCACTTGAGCGGAGCTTGCAGATGGTAAACACATTCGGGTTATCCCATCCTTCTTTCAATGTCCATTTAGAAAACAGGAATCGCAGGACGTTTGGCTTGCCCTTATCTTCCGTAAAGCTCAAAAGTTCTTTCTTGCCATGAAGAATGACCTTCACCTCATTGGCAATATTCTCATCCGAGTCGTTATTGTCTTGTGAGAAGTATCCTGCACATGAAGCATCAATATTTTCAAGAGTGGCTTTCAGATATGCCTCGTATTCAGGCGTGTTCTGACGTGTCAGTTCCTTCTTCACTCTTGCCTCCAGCATATCGATGAACTTCTTTCTCAGCCAACCGTCATTCTTGCCCTCAGGTCCGCGAAAACTTTCAATACTGTCAATAAAGAACAGAGCCAGTGTCTTGATTGGCAGTCCTTCACGACAGAAGTTCTTGCGCTCGGTTTCAAAATGACGCATCAAGGCCAATTCTATCATACCCTCCTGATAGGATACGCCATACTGATCTGGGAAGAACTCTTCGCCTGTCTGCTTCTCCTGACCATTGCTCAGGCTGACGCTGTTCTTGCTGATGGCCTCCACCACAACGCCATCCAAATCATTATCAATAGAGCCAAGACTCTCTCCGACATGGAGCGTGAAGGTCTTACCTGTATTGTCTGCACTTGTCAGTTTCATGTTGACACTGTCCCCCTTCACGGTCGACAACACCTTCACCTTCTTTTCAGCCATCTTACCGCCAGGCAATTCCAGATGCTCTTTGGCAACACCTTTGATAAGTCCCTGATTAAAGGAGTCTGCTGCATTCAAGTCGTAGATCAGTTCCTGGTAATCCTTCACTGCATGCTTGTTCTTGCCCTTACCGACTGTCAGTTCAGGGAAGGTGGCACCATAGCGCAGCACCAGTTGCGGACGGAAGTTCTCAATAAGAGCGGCATACGATTTGCCGCCACGCTCTACACGGTGTGGCTCGTCGATAATCAGCACAGGCTTGGTATCGGCAATAGCATCCACTGGACGATGGAATTCGCCCAGCATCTGGTCATAGTCATCACGGGTCAGCAACTTACCACTGGTAATGAGCTGAGTGTTTAGCAATAGCACATATATCTTATGCTTGGCATGGTGAGTTCCATAAAAGAAATGTCCAACGGCAGAAGGCATATTCAGACGACCTTTCTTCTGCTTTTTCTGAGGTTCCAACAAGCACAATTCTATCTCGGTATTGTAGTTGCACACCATCTCAAAGTGGCGTTTCACCTCCTCATCCTTCAGGAATGATGCCGTACCAGCTTTGATAGGCAAGGTTGGAACGGCAATAATGAACTTATTGAAACCACAACGCTTGTGCAGTTCAAACATTGTTCGGGTATAGACGTATGTCTTGCCCGTGCCCGTCTCCATCTTGATGTCGAGAAGACGATGATAAGGCAAGTTCTTAATCTTATCCGACAGCATATAGTGCGTCACCCTTTGCTTGGTGGCTTTATCCAATATATTGCCTTTCTTACGCACCAAGCGTAGAGCCTCACCATCGAGCTGTCGCTCCAATAGTGGGTTCTGGTGGCTCTGCTTAGCTGGTTCTTGTATTGAAGCCTCCACCACATCAGCAACGCCATCAACAGGCATTGTCTGATGTGTGAGATTGTTTTCAAGTTTTAATTCCATGTATCTTATACTACTGGGAGAAGTTGATCTAATAAATCTGCAATGACAAAATAGAACTCGCTATGATTCCCATTCGCATCACGTTTTTCCACTTCTTGGCGATATGCTTTCAAAGAATCTATATCGAGCATTTCTTTGGGGTCCGTCGCCAAAAAAGAATAAGCCAGCATCTGTTTGCGCCTTCTTTCTTTCAGACTATGACAATTCAAGTTAAGAGTTTCAATATCCGCTTCAGCTTCCTTGTCACTCCCTTTTACTTCGCCATTTAGTTTATATGAAAAGTGTGAAGCACAATCTGCTTGTAAAGGACTATAATGCAATTCTTTATTATCCTTAAATTCATCACAATGAAGAGCATTTTTTCTTTCCTTCTTACTGTGAATCGTTTTTTTCAATTGTGCCCGTTCCAATTCTGAACTGTGACAAGATAGCAATAGGTTCTTGTATTCTCCGACCAACTCAGGAAACTTACTTCTTGGCAGAACGTGTTCAACACAATAATGCTGCGTATCTGGAAAATGAAGTTTCAGACCACAATAGCAACATACTCCACCTTGGTCTTGACACATTTGTGCCTGTAAGTCCTTCCAATGCGGAATATATTCCGTACTCCTTATTTGCTCTTTGTAAAGAAGATTGCCATCAAGCTTCTCTGTCTCTTCTCTTTTCAGAAGACTTGCTTCGTCAAGATTCACAGAGGCCAATTCCTGCTCGTGCTGAATAACAGTAGGAGTATCATAATGCTTTTCTATGTACCTCATTTGCCAATAATTTCAATACGGTTTATGATCGCACGCAGTTGAATCAATTCTATTTGGTCGGCAGGAGTCTTTGCTTCGAGTTTATCTACTATTGCCTTTGCTGCCTCTGTATTTTTCTCTGCCACTTCATCCCATGCCTTGTCGAAGAGTTCTTGAATCTCTGGTTTGCGCTTGCGCACACCCATGATCTCTTCTAACATCTGATTGTAGTCTATACCATATATATTGCGGCATTCCTCTGGAGCATCGCACGCAGGAGTCATACGCATCACCTTGTTTCTGCCAGTAACAGTATCTATATCCGTCAACACCAGTGGTGAATGTGTAGAAACAATAAACTGAATGTTTGGGAAAGTTTCTTGGAAGCACTGGAGAACAACTTGCTCTAATGCAGGATGCAAGTGCAAATCGATTTCATCAATGACAACGATGCCTTCATAATCAGTATTTCCATTTAGAATATATGAACGGTAAGCTATGTCAAGAGCCATATAGAAAATACGCTTGTAACCAGCTGGCAACTTCTCGAATTGTGGGTTCTGTCCATCCTTAGTTTCCAGACAGAGTCCATCTTCTTCATAAACACTAACAAAGAAATCCAAAACATCGATGCCTGGCAGTTTCTTTGAAAAATTAACAAGACACTCCCGAATAGAAGATATTTCTGGATTATATTTATCGAAATCTTTTTGAGCGATTTCCAGTCTTGTCCGATGCAGATTTACATCTTCACAATATTCGTTTTCATTAATAATTCCTGATGCCTTGAGATTTTCACAATTAGCCAAAGCCGCTTCTTCATGTCTCACATTCATCTTAGCTCTATCCCACATGGTCCAGATTTTTGTTAATCTGGTAATCCAGAGATCGGAATAGGCTGTCTCGTCATCCCAACCCAAATAGCCCAAATTACGCAAAGACAACTGGACCTTTGACAAAGTTGACGCTTTAGTTGATATATGCGGAAAACTATCAGAGAAATAGGCGAATACGGGGAAAGTACCTGTTTCTTTGATCCTTGACATCAACTGCTGATAAGCTGTTTTATATTTCGATGACTGCAAAGCAAATGTTGATGTAAGAGCATACATATCCCATGTCAGGTTGGCATTCTGGAAGTCTGCTTCTGCATGAATATTTATATCTGGAAGAGGGAAACCAGACTTTTCGTCTCTAACGATATCTTCCTTCTTTTTATATTGATTAGGCTTGAGAGAAGAAAAGCCTGGAGACAATGTGATTTCACCTTCCCCCATTTTGTCATTTTTGAAAGCGAAGCTCAATGCCTTATGTATAGCATGTATCAATGTAGACTTGCCCGAACCATTCTTACCGAATAGCACGGTTACACCTGGTGCGAACTCAATGGTGTAGTCGCGGAAGCAACGGAAGTTGCTGATATGTAATTTCTTTAGATACATCGTATGTTGTTTTTAATATCTTACATCTATGTTCACAGTCAAAGTCTTGTTGCCATCCTTCAGCGTGCGGAGGTTCTTCTGCAGTTCTTCACGATGGGTGAAGCCGAAGCTATAGCCGAAGATGACGATATTATGAGGGGAGAATGGCTCACCATTATACTTATCCATCAAGGCTGCGATGCTACTTTCATTAAAGTCATGGTCTGGATTTATCATATAGAGGTGGTCCTCCTTCCAGTAGGCTTTATAATCGCCAAGCATCACTTCCTCGGCATCCTCAGTCAAACCATAGCCGTCAGCCACAAGCCATGTGCGGAGCACGGTCTCTAAGCCAAAGTCCTTTACTTCCAATGTGGTCATAAGGTCATTAGATGGGTCAAACTGCTCCATCTGCAGCAATGCATCTTCCTTGGGTTCTTCCAAAGTATAATGCTTGAAGCCAAGGTCACCTGCAAAGAGTGGGTTCTCATCATGAATCTTTTTGGCGGCTCGCTTGATGCGCTCCATGCCGACTTCGTCGATGGTTTTGTAGCCTGCTTTGGCAGCTTCTGAATTCTCTGAATATAATTCAGGAATTTGAACAAGAATGAAATGAATCTTATTTCCCATCGTATTTAGTTCCATAACAGCCTGAGCTGTAGTCGATGAACCACCGAAAAAATCAATGCAAATTACTTCCTTAGAACATGTTGGTGCAATTCCCTGTTCGATGATTTGTCTAACATAATCGACTGGCTTCGGGAAATCGAAATAATCTTTTCCATCAAAAAGTTCAATTACCTCTCTGGTGCCTTGACTACTATAAACTGTATCAAAGAACGTACTAAAACCTGTAAATTCACTTTGCACATCCTTTAAAAATTTCTTTCTTCTGGGTCTTCCATTTTTATTTTTTGGAAAAAGTACCTCCCCATTTTGCATTAACTGCTCCATTCTCGATCGCTCATATCGCCATCCTGTTGGTGGGCATTTATAGGTAATACCAGTTTGTGGATTAGTCAAGTCATAATGTAAATTAGGTCTTTGAGACTCTGTAGCCAGTCCAACCATATTATCGCTCATCCAATCACCTCGTGGATCATTATCCGGATTTGAGTATTTTGATTTATCAGAAAACTTTCCTCTAATTCTTCCTTCTTCCTCTTTGGAATAGCAAAACAAATAATCTTGGTCTCTTGAAACTCCATTTGTTGTACGGCTATCTACTTGCTGTCTTTTTTTCCACAAGAAAGTTCCAATGAAACATTGTTCACCAAACACCTCGTCACACAACCTCTTCAAATTAGCCTGCTCATTATCATCAATAGAAATAAAAATTACTCCATCATCAGTCAGCAAATCGCGTGCGAACGAAAGACGAGGCAACATAAAGGTGAGCCACGCGGCATGGCTGGCACTTCCACGACGAGTCATAGAGAGAATGCGCTCTGCACGCTCACGACTTACATCCAAGCGCTTGGCAAGCTCTTCAGCAGTGAAGTTGAACTTGTCATTATACACAAAGCCATCAGAGCCAGTGTTATAAGGAGGGTCGATATAAATCACCTTCACCTTGCCACTATACGATTTCACCAAATGCTGCAGCGCATCCAGATTATCACCACTGATATATACATTCTGGCTATCCTTGTTCTCTGGCTTAGCATTATGCTCCTCGTCAGGACGAATGAGCGTAGTGGTGTCCATGTTGGTAAGCATACGAGCGTAGTTCTTGCCCAACCAGTTGAAACCGCTTGTCTCATCCGTAATGGTAGTTCCTCCAGGCAATGCAGCCTTGAAAGCCTCTATGTCAAATTCGCCGTCAGCATGGAAGCACTGAGGGAAGTACTTCTTCAGCGCATCCATTTCTTTCTGTCCCGCTACTGCATCAGCGTTGTGATTCATTATATCTTTTATCATATTCAAGTCTTCTTATCGTTAATCGTTCACGGCCTCCAGACGCACCAGGTCGTTCACCTCCACACTTAGGAGCTTGGCAATTATCAGCAAGGTCTCTAATGAGGGCTGGCTGGCATTGGTACACCACTTGCTAACCGTAGCAGGGTCCTTGCCCAGCTGCTCCGCTAACCATTTGTTCGTTTTGTCCTTATCAGCCAATACGGCTTTAATTCTATTCAATTTTCTGTCCATCGTGACACATCTTTAATATATAACTCAAGTTCTCTCTAAAGAAAGTTTTCTTTATCTCATGGGCGTGTGATTAGGTATACTCATCTTCATTTCGGATTAAGAGGGGGATGAACGTGCAAACTTGATTGCATTCGGACTTGCACGAAAATTCAGCACGTTCAAGTTTGAGCTGAAAACTTGATAGCTAAGTATCATGCAAATATAGACAAATTCCTTATATAATGTGAACTATTCGCAATTAAAAAGGAAAATGAAGACCCTTCTTTAGCGTTTAGTTGGCGTTTATTGTATTTTCAGTCCGCCCTCCCTTCTTATTTAGTAAACTTCAAGAATCTATAAGAGTCACCTATAAAGCAATACGCACACAAATCTCGGAAAGAGCTTGTGTGCGTATTGTCTTATGCTGAAATATGGTAGATTCTGATGGCGAGTTGTGAAAGGTTAGAATTAGTGGTAGGAGATGTGGAAACCTATAAGCTCACCCTATAACTGAAAGGTGTCTTTACAGGCATCCAATAATCTCGTGAACATCCTTCACACCATGCTTGTCGAGCCATTCGTTCATGCCTTCAATCACTTTGATTGTGGTAGTGGGGTCAATGAAATTGGCTGTACCAATCTCTATGGCTGTAGCGCCAGCCATGAGAAATTCAATGGCATCGGTGGCATTCATGATACCGCCTAATCCTACTACGGGGATTTTTACGGCTTTGGCTACTTGCCATACCATGCGCAATGCAACAGGTTTTACACAAGGGCCACTAAGTCCACCCGTACCTATGCTCAAGCGAGATTGACGACGCTCGATGTCAATGCTCATGCCCATCAATGTGTTGATAAGCGAAACGCTGTCAGCTCCCTCTGCTTCTACTGCTTGAGCGATGGAGGCAATGTTTGTCACGTTGGGTGAAAGTTTTACAATAAGCGTTTTGTGGTAACGAGCGCGTACTGCTTTAACGACACTGGCAGCTCCTTCGCAAGTGACGCCGAAAGCCATGCCTCCATTCTTTACGTTGGGGCATGATATGTTGAGTTCTATGCCAGGGATGTTTTCAAGCGCATCAATGCGAGCTGCACACTCAGCATAATCTTCTGGTGAATTTCCAGAAACGTTTACCAAAACGTTGCTTTGGATATCTTTAAGTTGTGGATATATATGTTCGCAGAAGTAGTCTACACCTTTATTTTGAAGTCCCACACAGTTGAGCATGCCTGAAGGAGTTTCGGCCATACGAGGGTAATCGTTGCCTTCGCGTGAGTGGAGTGTAGTACCTTTTACAATGAATCCACCTAAACGGTTAAGGTCGATGAAATCGGCAAACTCAATGCCGTAGCCAAAAGTGCCTGAAGCTGTTAGTACGGGATTTTGGAGATGCAATCCTCCTATATTTACATTTAATCTAGCCATGATAACTTATCTGTATTAAATACGGGACCTTCTTTGCATACACATAGATTGTGTCCGTCTTTCATTTTTTCTACGCAGCACAAACATGCGCCTAGACCACAAGCCATGAGATTTTCGAGTGAAGCTTCGCAAGGAACTCCTACCGAGGCTGCCCATCTAGCTACGGCCACCATCATAGGTTTGGGGCCACAAGTGGAAACGCTGTCAAACTTTTCTTTCGTCAAGATACTATGGTTTGTCACGAATCCTTTCTCGCCCATAGAAGCATCTTCTGTGGTTACGTAGATGCGGCCATATTGCTCAAAATCTTGCAGTTGCATTAAATCATTTCCTGTGCGTCCGCCAAGCAGGAATACGGGCTCGCAGCCAGCTTCGCGAAGTATCTTTCCAAAATAGAGTAGGGGGGCTGTGCCCACACCGCCTCCTACGAGCAACACTTTCTTTCCGTCTGTCTCGGGGATGGTGAATCCATTGCCAAGAGGAAACATGCAGTTGAGTTTATCGCCCTTTTGGCATTGAGCTAAACGCTTTGTGCCATCACCTACCGCATGAATGAGGAGCCAAAGTTGATTCTTCTCATAGTCTACGAAGTTGACAGAAATAGGTCGACGCAGAAAAGTAGTAGGAGAGTCGGGCACTTGTATTTCTACAAATTGTCCGGGCATAATCTCTGGTAGGATTCCATCAATGGGTTGCATTTTCAGCAGGATATAGCCCTCGCGTGGAATCTCCACCTCTGCTATTTGCAGGTCTTTTACGTATTTTTTCATGAAGATTGTTTGTTGCTTGATTCTTGTAAGTGCAAAATTACATAAAAGCTTTCGTGTGAAAGCATCAAAGCTGAAGATTTTGTTGCCGCGTTTCCTAAATAGAGCGCAATCTGTGGCCGCATTAATGCATGCAAGGATGGGAATGTAGGGGAAATAGGTTGATATGTTTGGCATTAGGTAAAGGTAAAAGGGAGGGGCTATAAATTCTGATGTATTAGATGAGAAGCAAGGGAAGAATAATAGGGAAAAACGGAATGTAGGCCATGGAACGTGAAAAATGTTTCCAATCAGTCGTTTGTTTGAAAAAAAATAAAACACTTTGAAAATCAAAGTGTTTGGTGGTTTTAAACGCTCATGGAAAGAAGAATGCTCTATAAAAAGTTGCTGAAATGTTTGGTTAGTATTAAAAAAGTTTGTACTTTTGCACCGCTTTCGAGAAGAAACAAGGGCGTTTAGCTCAGCTGGTTCAGAGCATCTGCCTTACAAGCAGAGGGTCGGCGGTTCGAATCCGTCAACGCCCACAATAAATACGAATACTTGCTAGTTCTGATAGATCTTTAACTTCTTGGGCGTTTAGCTCAGCTGGTTCAGAGCATCTGCCTTACAAGCAGAGGGTCGGCGG
>UQKO01000070.1 GCA_900541575.1 uncultured Prevotella sp. | reverse complement strand
GCACATAGCCCAGGGCAAGCGAAGCGACACCCTGGGTGATCCCACAACAAATAATATTGACGCGCCCTGAAAGGGCAAAAGCATTAAGACATGGCACAATCATTGAGCAAAATATACATACAATTCTTGTAATCATACGGCGTAGAATACGACGTGGCGAACGTGTTTAAGGATTAAGGATTAAGGATTAAGGATTAAGGATTAAGGATTAAGGCTTTTGCCCCTACAGGGCGCGACTACTCCAACGCGTGATACCCAGGGTGTCGCTTCGCTTGCCCTGGGCTATGTGCACCATTGGGCTTTCAGCCCGCCCTTGCTAAATCCGAAACTTCAGTTATGATATAAACTAATTTTCAACATTTACTTATTTCATCCGTTTGACTAATGAAGAGGGCATGCAAACACAAAAAAACATAAAGGGAAGTGCTAAGAGCATCCGTTTAATTGTGATTGAAATATTTCTAATGATGAAAACTCTGTTTTCTTGCAAAATTACAATTTTATACCACACAAGATAGCATAACGCAGAAAGTAGTTCTTAGATTATCAAGACTTTTACACCTTTTTCGGACTTAGGAAGGACAGACTGAAAGTCCTTCGAGGTATGCATTTGCTCTCTTTGAATAGATAGGAAAATCCCCTCACAAATGAGAGAAATGTATACGCAGCGAACGAAGTATTCCAAACGGCTTCATTATTAAGCTAAAACCTATATTATTCCGTTTCTCTTTGAAGATCTATAGCTCTACCGCTGCCGTCCGGTAGAGCTACCGCTGCCGTCCGGTAGAGCTACCACTGCCGTCCGGTAAAGCTACCACTGCCGTCCGGTAAAGCTAATACTGCCGTTCGGCAGACAAAAAGATGACGATTGTAGGACAAACGAATCAAAATCCGTTCACCCTGACTGAATAGTAAAGGTGGACTAAAAGCCCGCTTTATCAAACCCGAAATATGAATAATAGATTGATTTTGCCCATAACACGTCCACCCTTCCTAACCAATCTCCCCAAAAACAGATTCAACGAGAAAAGGAATAAAATATTGCACGAGAATCTTGTTATTAAAACAAAATGTACTATATTTGCAGCATTAGAAAAAATGCAGCATGGAGCACAAACGAGAATAAAGCTCAGACTGCGAATTACTCATCCATAAACGTAAAAGCCTATCGAAAAGACATTACTTCAAACCAATCTCTAAAAAGTAATGACAACATATAGCAACATGGCCGACAACGAGTTGGTACGTTATTTTTGCGCTGGTCAGAATGAAGCTTTTGACGAGCTTTTGTTACGCTATAAAGATAGGCTCTATTCCTATATTTCCTTTTATACAAAAAACGATGATATGGCAGACGACCTCTTTCAAGAGACGTTTGTCAAGGCAATTATCACCCTACGCCAAGGACGCTATCAGGAGACTGGGAAATTTTACGCCTGGCTCACACGCATCGCCCACAATCTGCTCATCGACCAATTTCGAGTGGAACAAAGTGAGCTTTTAGTCTATGAAGATGAGAAAGAGAATAGTTGGCAAGGACTTACGAATCTCACCATAAACAACCATGAGAACGAGATGGCCAATGAGCAGATACTACGCGACGTGCAACGCCTCATGGAGCATCTACCCGCCGATCAGCGCGAAGTAGTCTTTATGAGAATCTATCAAGATTTGAGTTTTAAGGAGATTTCGGACATAACGGGAGTAAGCATCAACACAGCCCTAGGACGTATGCGCTATGGTATCATCAATATGCGCAAGATGGCCGAACGCCACCACATTACACTGACTGCTGAGTGAAATATTAATATACTTAGCTTTCTCTAAGTTTGCAAAGGATTTAATATGAGCGGGCTGAAAGCCCAATGGATCACATAGCCCAGGGCAACGCCCTGGGCTTTCCGTGGGTAGTGTTGTTACGCCCTGTAAGGGCAAAAGCCTTAATCCTTAGACACATACGCCTCGTCGTATTCTACGCCGTATGATAACAAGAATTGTCTGTACTCGTCTTGAAACGAGAATCGTTTGTGATGCATTTCTTGATTATTTATATAATCTAACGTTTTATCAACAATCGACTGGCTGACAGAAAATACACCATAACCATTTTGTCATGTCTTAATGCTTTTGCCCTTTCAGGGCGCGTCAATATTATTTGTTGTGGGATTACCCAGGGTGTCGCTTCGCTTGCCCTGGGCTATGTGCTCCATTGGGCTTTCAGCCCGCACTTGCTAAATCCGAATTTAAGATGAGTATTTCCAACCACATGCCCGCGAGATAAGGAAACGACTTTCTTTAGAGAAAACTTGAGTTAATATATCTGTGCTGACTGGTGATTGTTGCAACTTCCGGACACTTGCACGATGATTCAGCCCGTCATTATCGGCTGCGTCTCAGCAATTCAAGCAAACTTGATTGCATTCAACTTGCACGATAATTCAGCCCGCCCTTGCTAAATACGAAAGTTAAGTAAAATTTTTGCTCTTGCTATACGAAACGAGTAAATGCTGCGTTATTATAGACAAAGTAAGGATAATACAAGGTGAACGCAGAGTTGTGAGTTTACTCACGATCCATGCCGATCCGAAACTTATCTTCTATGTCAATATGCAAACAGACGTAAGCCTATGAATCATTCTACTCTTGAAAAGAGCAACAGACCTAGTGCAGAAAGCTTGTTCTTTCTCAGCGCCTTTGCTCGCCTCTACTCCCCGACTCTACACAACGAAACAGCGGCTCGCATAACCGCACATGAATTGGCTCGCAAGAGCATTAATAATTGCTAAAGGGCGGTTCTACATAAAGAACAACGATTTAGCAACGAAACAAAAGATGGTTTGAACAGAGGAACTTAGCAAAACGCTAAGTTCCTCTATTTTTCTAAGAGAAGCATCCCCATTTTCGACTTAAAAAGTGTAACTTTGCAGATACTTAACATACTAATCTATCTTCAAAATGAAAAAGATTTTGCTTCTTGGCTCAGGAGAGCTAGGAAAAGAGTTTACCATTGCCGCCCAACGTTTGGGACAGCACGTCATTGCTTGTGATTCTTATGCTGGAGCTCCCGCCATGCAAGTGGCCGACGAGTTTGAAGTATTTTCCATGCTCGACGGCGAAGCACTTGAACGGGTAGTCGAGAAGCATCACCCCGACCTCATCGTGCCCGAGATTGAAGCCATCCGCACCGAACGCCTTTATGAGTTTGAAGAGGAAGGCATCCAAGTAGTTCCCTCAGCTCGCGCCGTCAATTATACAATGAACCGCAAGGCCATTCGCGACCTCGCAGCCAAGGAATTGGGACTAAAAACGGCGAAATACTTCTACGCCACTTCTTATGCTCAACTCGTGGAACACTCCAAAGAGATAGGCTTTCCTTGTGTGGTAAAACCGCTCATGTCGTCGTCGGGCAAGGGACAATCGCTTGTGCGCAACACGGATGATTTGCAACACGCTTGGGAGTATGCCATGGAAGGCAGCCGAGGCGACATTCACGAGGTTATCATTGAAGAGTTTATCCACTTCGACAGCGAAATCACACTCCTCACGGTGACACAGAAGAATGGTCCTACGCTATTCTGCCCTCCCATAGGGCACGTACAGAAAGGCGGTGATTATAGAGAAAGTTTCCAACCCGCTCACATTGCTCCCGAACATTTGGCCGAAGCCGAGCGCATGGCAGAGAAAGTAACACGTGCACTGACAGGTGCTGGCATTTGGGGCGTAGAGTTCTTCCTTAGCCATAAGGATGGTGTCTATTTCTCTGAACTTTCTCCGCGTCCACACGACACGGGTATGGTCACACTCGCTGGCACGCAAAACTTCAACGAATTTGAACTTCATGCTCGCGCTGTATTGGGACTTCCCATCCCTTGCATCAAGCAAATGCGCATCGGAGCGAGTGCCGTAATCCTCTCGCCCATTGCAAGCAATGAAGAGCCCCAGTATAAAGGCATTGAGCGCACCTGCGAGGAAGATGCCGACATTCGCATCTTTGGCAAACCCACCACACGCATCAATCGACGTATGGGAGTGGTCGTATGCAATGGACCGCTCGATGGCAATCTCGACGAAATACGCGACAAGGCCAAGCGCTTGGCAAGTTATGTAACGGTGGAATAAGTCGCCATGAGCAAAAAGCAACTATCACTGCATAAGGAGACTATTAAAACGACATACGCTCGAAGAGTTGCCATGTCATAAATCATCTACGGAAAGAGGCAGAATGTGCTACAAATAAAAGCATGTTCTGCCTTTTTTGTTTACTTTTGCATCCACTTATAAGGCAAAACAACAATGGAAAATCTCGAAGTAATGGTGATATTGTTCATCATCGTTGTTTTAGGCTACGTTCTTTGCAAGCTGGGCTACATGGGCGCGAAATTTGATCAAAAACTTTCGTCAATCGTTATTGACATTACTTGTCCAGCACTTATTCTTTCTTCTGTCATGGGCGATGAAATGCCAGACCGCACGCTCATACTTCCCCTTCTGGGCATCGGTTTTCTCACTTATTTCATCTTGCTTATATTTGGCTTTTGGATACCCCGTCTCATCAGCAAAAATCATGATTACCAAGGCATGATAGGCTTTGCACTGATGTTTGCCAACGTGGGATTTATAGGCTACCCTATTGTATCGTCAATCTTTGGACCAAAAGCCATATTCTATGCGGCACTGCTCAATATGCCTAACACTTTCTTTATATTCACCGCTGGCGTGATGCTCGTAAAGGGCGAATATAGTATCAAGAATCTCCACCCGAAAGTTTTGTTCTCACCCGCAATGATAGCAGCTTTTGCTGCTGCACTCATTGTTGCGCTGGGCATTCACATGCCGAGCCTCATCGCACGTCCCATGACGATGGTGGGCAATATTACTGTGCCCGCAGCACTTATGATTATAGGGTCATCTATGGCTCGATTGCCGCTGAAGGAGATTATTGGTTCGCCCGTGGTATACGTATCCTCTGTGATACGCCTCGGCGTAGTGCCGTTGGCAATTTATTTTCTATTTAAGGTGTGCGGTGTGAACGATGTTATCAACAATATCAATACGGTGGTAATCGCTATGCCTGTTGCCTCATTCGGCACTATGTTTTGCATGAAGTATGGGCGTGACCCTTCGCTCATGACCGAGATTACGTTTATCACCACCATCGGATCTATCATTACCATTCCACTGATAACGATGTTATTTGAGTAAGCGTTGGCAAGGAGATTTGTTGATGAGTTGACAGGGTAACAGACTAACGAGTGCCCCGTCAACTCATCAACCAATTCTCACTAAAGGTGCGCTTTGAGGAAGCGCTCCATGGCTCGATAGAAATCGAATCGATTTTCTTGATTGTGGAAGCCATGACCTTCATCGTCCTTCACCATATACTCCACCTCTACCCCACGCTTGCGAAGGGCCTCAACCATTTGGTCGCTCTCTGCCTTGTTGACACGCGGATCGTTAGCTCCCTGAGCTATGAGAAGAGGCACACATATCTGGTCGGCATGCAAGGCTGGCGAGGTAGCAGAAAGTTGTTCGCGATCGGTCTCAGGATTGCCCACTTGTTCATACATCATCTCAAGCATAGGTCGCCAATAGGGCGGGATGGTCTGCATAAAGGTGAAGAGATTGCTTACGCCCACATAGTCGATGCCACAAGCATAGAGATGGGGTGTGAAGGTAAGTCCGGCAAGCGTGGCATAACCACCATAGCTTCCACCATAGATGGCCACACGCTTTGGATCAGCTATCCCCTCGGCAATGAGCCAACGCACACCATCGGTAATGTCGTCTTGCATTTTCAGTCCCCACTGCTTGTAACTCGCTTCGAGGAAACGGCGGCCATAGCCCGTAGAGCCACGGAAATTCATTTGAAATACGGCATAACCTCTGTTACATAGAAACTGTACTTCAGAGGAATAGCCCCAGCAATCGCGAGCCCACGGACCTCCATGCGGATTGACCACCACAGGCAATTGGTGAGCAGTAGCGGGCGTAAGTCCATCGGGCAGAGAGAGATAGGCTTCTATCTCTAGTCCGTCACGAGTGGTGTAAGTCACAGCATGCATTGCATTCATCTCTTCTGCATGAATCCAAGGAGCGAGGTCGGCTATCTTTTCAGCCTTATCAGTCTCTGCATGATACATCCAGTAAGCGCCTCGCGTACAGTCGCCCCCCACATATATCAAGTAGTGAAGTTCGGCTTTGTCAGTATCGGCTATGCCAAAGCGTTGTCCTGGAAAATGTGCTTGAATGCGGGCACGAAGGGCTTCTTCCTCAGCATCGAAGAAGTGTCGGACAGGCTCCTTATGTCCTGTGCAATAGACACTGAGCAACTTCTTACGCTTACGCGAATAACTAATACTTGAGATGTCGTAGCGTGAGTCTTCATAGAGGAGCTCCAATTCCTTACAATCATGCGGATCCATGCGCACGAGCACGGTTTTGTCGCGATTGAGGTTTGTGGCAGCATACACTTCGCGATTATCGGGCGTAAACTCCATAAAACTTACCACATCCTTAAAGTTGGTGGTGAGCACGGGAATGAAGGGCTCTTTTTCTGAGTCACGATAGAGCACTTGCGTGTTCACTCCGTCTACGATGGCTGTGGCCACACGGAGGTGTCCCTCATGGTCGGTCATCCAACCTTGAATGTTTCCAGGGTTTTCGGCTAGGAGTACGAGTTCACCCGTTTCAAGATTGAGACGATAGGGATCAAACACCTCAGCGTTGCGCTTATTCATACCAATAAGCACAAAGCCCGGCACTTCCTCGAGGTCGTCGATTAGACTTGTACGCACTCCCTTGAAAGCTGTATAGGCTCTTTCGTCAGAGCCATCACGACGTACTCCATAAAGCTGATAATTCTCATCGCCTGCCGTGTCCTTCATATAGAGCAAACGCTGATTGTCAGCCCACATATAGCCCGCCACGCTTCGTTTTGTTTCGCTCGTAACGCGAACGGCCTGTTCATCGCTTTCCGTAGTGCGACGCACAAACACGTTGAGCCTGTCTTTGTAGGGAGCCATATAAGAGATGTGTGTTCCGTCGGGCGAGAGTTGATAACCCGTACGTTCGGAGTTGCGGAAGAAGTCTTCCAAGGGTATGTTTCGCATGAATAAAAGTATTTTTCGAGATAGAAATTAAGTGCAAAAGTAGGCTTTTAGGGCGAAATGGCGAGCAATTTCATGATATATTCGTACTTTTGCACCATTATAGGTGGACTTTCGCAACGAATCCACCCCTTATCATAACACAGAATATATGCCCTTAATATCTCCTTCCCTTTTATCGGCCGACTTCGGCAACTTGCAGCGCGACCTTGAAATGATGAATCATAGTGAATGCGATTGGTATCACCTCGATGTGATGGATGGCGTGTTCGTACCTAATATCTCATTTGGTTTTCCCGTAATGGAAGCCATGGCAAAACATGCTACCAAGCCACTTGATGTTCATCTCATGATAGAACGTCCTGAAAAGTTCATCAAAGAAGTAAAAGCCCTCAACGCTAAGGTGATGAACGTACACTACGAAGCATGCACTCACCTACACCGCGTGATACAACAAATCAAGAGCGAGGGCATGATGGCCGGCGTTACACTCAATCCGCATACCCCCGTGAGTTTGCTCGAAGAAATCATTGGCGACCTCGACCTCGTAATGCTCATGTCAGTAAATCCTGGCTTTGGCGGACAGAAGTTTATAGAGCATTCGCTTGATAAGACACGACGCTTGCGCGAACTCATTGACCGCACAGGATCAAAAGCCCTGATAGAGATAGATGGTGGAGTGAATCGCGTTACGGGCAAGCAACTCGTTGAGGCAGGTGCCGATGTGCTCGTGGCAGGTTCGGCCGTGTTTAAGGCTGCCGACCCCGTGGAGGAAGTTCGCATTTTAAAGAATCTCTAAATCGCTCATCTGCCGTTATGCTCAACCCCATACTCACCAACACGGAGCTATTTTCCCTGATGCAGACCATTCAGCAAAGCCGTCGCATCGTAGTGTGTGCTCATCGCGGTCCAGATGGCGACGCCGTCGGTTCGTGCTTGGCTTGGAGCGAATACCTCAAGTCGCTTGGCAAGCAGGTAAGCATCGTCCTGCCCAATCCTTTTCCCGACTTTCTGCGCTGGATGCCTAATTCTCATCTTATCCAGTTCTATGCTCGTCATGAGGCCGAAGCCACACGCACGATCAATGAAGCCGACCTCATCTTCTGCCTCGACTTTAATGGTCTACCCCGTCTGCAGGAAATGCAAGGAGCGGTGGCTCGTGCTAAAGCCGACAAGGTGATTATCGACCACCATCTTGACCCCGATCATTCGGTGGCCAAGCAAGTTATCTCCTTCCCCACGATGTGCTCTACGTGTGAACTTGTGTTTCGCCTCATCTTGCAGCTAGGCGGCTTTGAAGATATGACACAGACCACGGCCATCTGTATCTATGCAGGTATGATGACAGACACTGGCGGATTTACTTACAACTCTAGCAATCCCGAAATCTACGAAATCATATCCATGCTGCTCACGAAGGGCTTTGATAAGGACAAGATTTATCGCAACGTGTTCAACGTCTACTCCGTAGATCGCATCCGCCTCACGGGCTATATTCTCCATGAGAAATTGCAATTCTATTCGCGCAATCGAGCCTCTATCTTCACCCTTACACGAGAGGAGATGAAGCGCTTCAACTTCATCCGCGGCGATGCCGAAGGCTTGGTCAATATGCCACTGCAGGTAAAAGGTATGCGCTTGAGCATTTCTATGCGCGAAGACACTGAGCGTGACGTCGTACGCATTTCCCTCCGTTCGGTTGATGATTTTCCATGCAACAAAATGGCGGAAGAGTTCTTCAATGGTGGAGGTCATCTCAATGCCTCGGGCGGTGAACTTCCCTTCCCGCTTTCTGAAGCTATCAAAACGGCGGAGAGGGCGATTGAGGCATACGAAGCTTTGCTCTAAAAGAATTGATCGACAACGTATTTATTACTGAAGTTACTAGAAATGACGAAAGGTTACGAAGTAAAGAAGTTTGAAGGAGCGACCAAACGCTATTGTCAGACACTTGACTTAAAAGATAATCCCGATTTGATTGCCGCTTACCGCAAACTGCACTCTCAAGATGGCATATGGCCTGAGATTCTTGAGGGAATTAAAAAGGCTGGGGTTCTTGAAATGGAGATTTACCTATTAGGCACTCGACTGTTTATGATTGTAGAATTGCCAGCCGAGGCTGATTGGGACGAAGTGATGCGCCGAATGGCCAATTATCCTCGCCAAGCAGAATGGGAAGCACTCACAGCCAAATATCAAAAGGCTGATTCTAATGCTAGTTCCACAGAGAAGTGGAAACTGATGGAGCGCATCTTTCATCTCTATGATACAGAAGATTGAGAATACTAGAATGACGAATTAAGAAGCTACACATCTTATAGCATAAAAGAAATAGGAGTTTAGAAGTTAAGAGGTTCTTTGCGTCCTGACTTCGTCAATGCGCCATTACTGGGAGAGAGACGAAGCGTCCTTACAGATTCAGCAGGCAAGAGCTAAGTTCATAGATAGTGGGAGCGAAGCGTCTCGCTTCGGAAAGGCTTGTGAAGGCTCGATGTCGAGCAAGACTTAAAGTAAAAGAACTTACAGAAGTTTTCTACGTCATTTCGGAGCATCGAGCTCCTTACTGACGTACCGAAGCGAGACGCTTCGCCCCCACTTCCTATGAGTAGGCTCCTTGTCTGAATTCGACTTATTCGAGTATTGGCTGAAATCTTACGTTCCTGCTCAGAACCTAATCATTAACAACACAAAAAAGTGAAAAAGGGCTGAAACCTCACGAGAGAAGTTTCAGCCCTGATTTTTTTTTCAGCACTCACAGCCAAATATCAAAAGGCTGATTCTAATGCCAGTTCCACAGAGAAGTGGAAACTAATGGAGCGCATCTTTCATCTCTATAATGCAGAAGATTGAGAAGACTAGAATGACGAATTAAGGAGCTACACATCTTATAGCATAACAGAAAAAAGAGTTTAGAAGTTAAGAGGTTCTTCGCGTCCTGAATTCGTCTATGCGCCAATACAGGGAGGAAGACGAAGCGCCCTTACAGATTCAGCAGGCAAGAGGTAAGTTCATAGATAGTGGGGGCGAAGCGTCTCGCTTCGGAAAGGCTTGTGAAGGCTCGATGTCGAGCAAGACTTAAAGTAAAAGAACTTACAGAAGTTTTCTACGTCATTTCGGAGCATCGAGCTCCTTACTGACGTACCGAAGCGAGACGCTTCGCCCCCACTTCCTATGAGTAGGCTCCTTGTCTGAATTCGACTTATTCGAGTATTGGCTGAAAATCTTACGTTCCTGCTCAGAACCTAATCATTAACAACACAAAAAGTGAAAAAAGGGCTGAAACCTCACGAGAGAAGTTTCAGCCCTAATTTTTTCTTCAGCACTCACAGCCAAATATCAAAAGGCTGATTCTAATGCCAGTTTCACAGAGAAGTGGAAACTGATGGAGCGCATCTTTCATCTCTATGATGCAGAAGATTGAGAAGACTAGAATGACGAATTAGGAAGCTACACATCTTATAGCATAACAGAAATAGGAGTTTAGATGTTGAGAGATACTTCGCGTCCTGAATTCGTCTATGCGCCAATACAGTGAGGGAAACGAAGCCTCCTTACAGATTCAGCAGGCAAGAGGTAAGTTCTTAGATAGTGGGGGCGAAGCGTCTCGCTTCGGAAAGGCTTGTGAAGGCTCGATGTCGAGCAAGACTTA
>UQKO01000069.1 GCA_900541575.1 uncultured Prevotella sp. | reverse complement strand
AGACATAAAGTTCTTCATGTTTAGAATAGCTACTCAATATGCATGATATGAGCAAGCCTCTTTTTACCATCATACCAACCGGAAATATCCGCTGATCCGATTTTCATAAATGCTTGATATTCAATAGAAAAAAGCGGAGATTTTCTCTGTAAGAAAACCTCCGCTGATGGGGTGCTTAGTGGGATTCGAACCCACGACATTCAGAACCACAATCTGACGCTCTAACCAACTGAACTATAAGCACCATCATGTCTTTCTCTTGGAAAGCGATGCAAAGGTACGTACTATTTTTCATACTACCAAGCATTTCTCCTTTTTTTTGCAAAAAAAATGCACTTTTACTTGTTTGTTGCCTCTTCCGATGGATGTAGAGTAAGATATTATAGGAAAATTGCGTTTCCAAAAGTTTTTAATGGACTTGAGTATTTCGGCTTTGGCAGTGGTGGAAGTGTTCCTGTCTTGGGCTATTTAGATAGCATGTGGAAGAATGATGACTTTTACGCTCAGAATATTTATTTCCCAATACTCTGTACGCTGCGTCGCACGTTCTTATTGATTTCTACGAAGAGATATTTGGGTCGATTCTCGCGAACTTGTTTTTCAACGCGCTTATACTCTGCCATGGCATATTGCTTTGATTTATCAAAGGTAAGTTTTGACATTTGACTTTGCGTCTTACCCATGAGTGTGGAGTCTAGCTTTTCTTCGGGGAAATAGTCGTCAAGATCAACATCGCCAATCATTGTTGTTTCAAGAAAAGAAAGGTGCTTGCGCTGGGCATCTGTATAGTAGCCCACAAACATGTGGCCAGGCATCTGTACTAGCACGGGGGTAATATTGATGGCTCGTAAGAGTGATGCGAAGAGCACACTGCCGTCTACGCAATTAATCTGTGAAGAGTTAATTGCGTCTTCAAAGGTGCGCACGCGCTGGGAGTAGACCATATTGCTCGACAGACTAGAGTACGACACCGAACTATAACGGAACTTTCGCTTTTGGAGCACATTCCATAGTGCATAAACTTGCTTTTCTACCATGGCAGAGTCGCCTTGGTAGCCTAGGAAACGACGCACAATGCGTGTGTTGAGGGCTTCACGCAATATACCATCGATTTTTGGATTCTCTTCGTTGACATAGGCCGCATAGAAGAGTCGTGTGCTTTCGTATTTTGTCTTTCCGCCAGGAAGTTGCTTCATATAGCCGAGTAAGCACTCATTGATGCTTCGCACCGAGAATGTGCGTACTTGCTGTCCCCAGTCCTTTTTGTTTACTTCTACATGCGTCACTACACTGATAGGTTCAGCCTGTTCGTTGTTGCGCAAAGCGTCGTAACGCCAAAGTATGTCAGGATAGATAATATATTCCGTATGTTTCTTGGGAAGCACAAAGGTGGAAACAGAGCGAGCATAGAAAGGCGTTTCGTCAAGTTCTATCCTTACCACCGTGTTGTCTCGGCCGCTTTTCAGTCGGATGCCGATGCAAGCTTTAGGGTTACCCACGTAGTTTCCTGCCATGGGTTTGATGATTTGTGCATCAGTGGTGGCCACGGAAAGAATGGCCGAGGGAAAAAGGTTTCCTCCCAATTGGTCGGTAATCTCGTAAGTGTCGACGAAAGGTCTACGAATTACTGCATACGTGATGGCACTGGCAGCCAAGCAAAGTAGCAAGGCGGCCAGTGCCATACGAAGAAGTCGTTTTGTTAGCACGAAGGGCATAGTCGTAATTTTTATAGTTTGAAGTTTTAAGGTTGTGAGGTTATAATGTATCCTTTGCTTGTTGGATTTCAAACAGTCTAAGGGTTACTTTATAACCTCACAACCTAAAAACTCCCAACTAACTCAGAACGTGGTGATAGTATAAAGATAGAGCATTGCGGCGGGGATGGCCAGAAGTGAAGAGTCGAAACGGTCGAGCATTCCGCCATGACCAGGCAGGATGTGTCCACTATCCTTGATTCCGAGTTGACGTTTAAAAAGGCTTTCTACCAGATCGCCCCATGTGCCAAATACGCACACCGTTAGGCCGAAGCCCATCCATTGTGGAAGGGTGAGCAGGTGAGGGTAGAAATGCCACAAGATTGCAGCCACTACCAAGCAAAGCACACCTCCTCCGATGCTTCCCACCCACGATTTGTTGGGCGAGATTCGTTCAAAGAGTTTGGCTGGGAAATACTTGTGGAGCATAGAACCGCAACAATAGGCTCCCGTGTCACTAGTCCAAAGAAAGAGGAATACACTTAGCGGGTAGATGGGCACGAAAGCGGTATGATTCGTCATCGGGTCGTAGCGCCATGCAAGCACATTGAGCAGTGACAGTGAGAGTGCCACGTAGATTTGCGAAGCAAAGGCATATCCCCAATTCTTCAGAGGATCGGGTTTCTCTAGATACAGTTCGCTCACCAATAAATAGATGATAGAGATGAGATAAGGGATAAAAGCCTTTGGTGGTACGAGATCGGCACAGAAACCACTGAAGGCAACGAAGAGATAGACTGCTGCTACCGTGTTGATTAAGCGATTGACAGAAGCCCCAGCATAGGCGTTGACATTTATGGAAAACTCCAATGTGGTAAGAGCTGTGATGAGTGCGAATAACACAGTAAACGAAATGGGAGAATAAAGTGTGCCGCCCACAAGCACTGCCACGAAGACAATGCCTGTGAGGGCACGCACAATTAGATTATTCATTGTGAGTAGTGGATTTGTCAGAGTCTGCGATAGATGTTGCGTCTGCGTTACTAGGCTCGGTCGATGCAGTGTCTTCTTCAGCACTTGCTTCGGCTGGTTCGGCCTGCTTCTCGGTCTTTTCCTTGTCAAGTTTCTTAGCACGTTCGTCGGCCAACTTGAGGGCTTCTTCTTCCATGAGCACGTCGGCGCGACTACGCCAAGGACGCGGACCAAAGATACGTTCTACATCTTCCGTAAATATTACTTCGTGGTCAACTAACAAGTCGGCCAACTCCTTGTGCTGAGTTGCATGTTCGCGCAGAATGTCTTTGGCGCGAGTATACTGCTCGGCGATCATACGCTGTACTTCCTGGTCAATGAGTTCGGCGGTATGTTCAGAATAAGGCTTCGTAAAGTTGTATTCGCCTTGTGCGTTATAATAGCATATATTCGATAATTTGTCGCTCATACCGAGATAGGCTACCATGCCATAGATGCGCTTTGTGACACGTTCTAGGTCGTTGAGAGCACCGCTCGAAATGTGTCCTGTAAAGAGCTCTTCTGCAGCACGTCCACCGAGGAGAGAACAAATTTCGTCGAGCATTTGCTCACGTGTGGTGATAGAACGTTCTTCTGGCAAATACCAAGCAGCGCCCAATGCTTGTCCGCGAGGCACAATCGTTACCTTTACAAGAGGGTTGGCATATTGTAGCATCCACGATACAGAGGCGTGGCCTGCTTCATGGATGGCAATAGAGCGCTTTTCGTCCTCTGTCATCACCTTGGAAGTCTTTTCAAGCCCACCGATAATGCGGTCTACGGCATCAAGGAAATCCTGCTTTCCCACCTCTTTTCGATTATGACGGGCAGCAATCAAGGCAGCTTCATTACACACGTTTGCAATATCGGCCCCTGAGAATCCTGGCGTTTGGCGAGCCAACATTTCAATGTCCACAGTTTGGTCGAGTTTTAGAGGCTTCATGTGCACCTTAAAGATGGCCACGCGCTCTGATAGCTCGGGCAAATCGACGTGAATCTGACGGTCGAAACGTCCTGCACGGAGCAAGGCAGGATCAAGAATTTCTACGCGGTTGGTGGCCGCCAGTACGATGACTCCCGTGTTGGTGCCAAATCCGTCCATTTCAGTGAGGAGCTGATTGAGCGTATTCTCACGTTCATCGTTGCCTCCCATTGTGGGGTTCTTTCCGCGGGCACGTCCAATGGCATCAATCTCATCAATAAAGATAATGCACGGCGCCTTTTCCTTGGCTTGTTGGAAGAGGTCGCGAACGCGGCTAGCACCTACGCCCACAAACATTTCTACGAAGTCGGAACCCGCCATGGAGAAGAAAGGCACATCAGCCTCGCCTGCCACAGCTTTGGCTAGCAAAGTCTTACCCGTTCCCGGAGGGCCCACTAAAAGGGCACCCTTGGGAATTTTGCCACCAAGTTCGGTGTACTTTTGGGGATTCTTTAGGAAGTCTACAATTTCGCGAATCTCTTGTTTGGCTCCTTCCTGTCCAGCCACATCTTTGAATGTGATGTGCGTGGTGTTTTTGCCGTTTTTCTCAAAAAGGCGAGCTTTGCTCTTGCCCACACTGAATATGCCGCCAGAGCCTCCTCCTCCGCCCATGCGGCGCATTAAGAAGAACCATAGGAACACCATGATTACGATGGGCATGATACTTGAAATAAGGCTTGAGAAGAAATGGTCGTTCTCCTCATATCTTACGTTGCCTTTATAGTTCGTATCAAGAAAATTGCCAATAGTGTTAACGTCGGGATATTTCGTGCTGACGGTGGGTGCAGAGCCCGTTTGGTCTGTACCAAGGTGGAATACGTCGCGTATCTTTTCCGGGCGTACCACCAAGTGGACATTGCCATCCGTCTTGTTTACCACCACTTCTTTGGCATATCCTTGCGTCACGTAGTTGCGAAAGGTTGTATAGTCTACCTCCTTGTCAATGCCTCCAGTAGAGCCTTGTCCGCTCTGCGAGTACATCATATAGAGCAGACCACCTATGATGAGGAGATAGAGCCACGACAGATTAAATCCTGGCATTTTTCTGCCAGGCTTATTGCCACCTGGCATCATATTGTTAGGTTGAGCCATATTATTGTATTAAGGAATATATTTGGTTTAGGGTAGGGGACTTAGTCCAAATCGGCAATCTGTGTAATCTCGGCATCGTCCCACAGGTTCTCCAAGTCGTAGTGCTCACGTGCATCAGGCACGAAGATATGCACCATTACTGTGCCGTAGTCCATTGCCACCCATTCGCTGTTAGCGCGTCCAGCAATGGCAGCGGGATTCTCGCCAACGTGCTTATGCGTAAACTCCTCCACAGAGTCGGTGATGGCGTCTACTTGCTGAGGCGACCCTGCTGTACAAATCACAAAGTATGAACAAGGTGCTGTGATGATGTGGCGCAAATCTACCATTACGATGCCACGGCCTTTCTTCTCCTGGATTCCGTCAATGATGGTGCTAACTAGTTTCTGTGTTTCTTCCATTTGTGGGGTTATGTTCTTATATATTATAGGTGTTATAGCAGTCTTTATGCAAAAATAGTGCCACACTGTGGAGAACGCTTTTCTTGCAGATGCCACTGCAGATGTTTTGCAAAGGTAGTGTAACCCTGGGGAAGCGCAAAACGAAATATTATAAAAAACTAAAACTCTTACTTGGTTCCTAAGAATCAGCGTGCGAATAATCATTCTGCACTCGTAGCATGACCGCTCCTATTTTCATCCAATGGTGGATAAATTTTGCTTAAATCCTTAAATTAGCAGACTCAAATGAAATAAGAAAATGCTAAGGATGAAAGAGGTAAAGTTCCTCCATTTTAAGCACACACCACACCTATATAAATACACGCGCGCGCGAGGCAAAATCACCTTGTTATGCGTTCAAAATCAGTCTATCCTATCGGTCTTCATCCATAGAGTCTAACGGTCTTCATCGTTAGCACCTAATAGTCTTCATCGTTAGCACCTATCGGTCTTCATCGTTAGAGTACTAAGATTTAGGTCGTAGAAACAGCTTAATCTTCATCGTCAAAACAACCTTCTGGAAGGCCTAAATAATCCACGATGAGGCGAGTTTCACGAATCGTAAGATTTTGTCTTTTGTCGAACGAAGAGCAGCGGGTCAGCTGTTCGTAAAGATCTGTGCATCGCTTAATCATTCCCGTCAGTCGTCTTACCGCATTGCGTGGTTCACAATCAGGGAAATAGAGCATCGCCAGTGAGCGGCGAGTATAAGAAGAGTTTAATCTCAGATCTATTATTTTTAAATTTATACTCTATTCTTGAATCTTGCCAGTCAAAGATTTGTGTATGCGCAGCAAAGGCGGATACGTAAGATGATTATATTCTTGCGTATCCGCCTTTGCTATTTTCTATGCTTTATGTCTAGTATCGTTTTTTACGCTGATTTCAACGTGCAGCCTATTTATTCTGTAGTTCGTCAATGTTTACAATCTTGTTGACGATGGCGTAGATGGTGAGACCTGCTACTGAGTGAATATTGAGCTTGCGAGCAATGTTCTTGCGGTGAGTGAGCACGGTGTTGAGCGAGATGAAGAGTTGTTCGGCTATTTGCTTGTTGGACAAACCGCACACTACGCAATGTACAATTTCGCGTTCGCGATCGGAGAGTGTGTCTTCTGTGCGTGTAGCTTCTTCTTTCACAGTAGGCTCCTCTTGTATGCCGACCTTTTCTTCTAGGATTTCTACGGCAGGAACGAATATATCGTCCTCCACCTGGCAGTGGATGCGCAAATCCTTTTCGCAGGTGAAGATGTCGTAGAGCACATTGTTGAGCAATTCGGCTTGCTCTGTGGGTGCATAGTATTTAATGATGATGTTCTTTAGCTCTTG
The DNA here is from genome assembly GCA_900541575.1 of uncultured Prevotella sp. Lineage (GTDB taxonomy): Bacteria > Bacteroidota > Bacteroidia > Bacteroidales > Bacteroidaceae > Alloprevotella. The sequence continues at coordinate 4,863 of UQKO01000069.1, read as the reverse complement.
CAACTTCACGTCAATGCTATTGTGGCCTCGGGCAAACTGTGAGATAGTATATTCACTTGTGCGGCGACCTTGCAGTAGCTGTTCTACGTAGCCAAACACTTTTCGATTTTCGTGTTGCATGTGTTTGCGCACTTCGGCCATATAGTCGTCGTAGAACTTCAAAATGAGGTAGGAAACTTCGCCTGGTTGTGAGCAGTCGAGTGCTTCAAGCAGTTTGCGGCGAATAGCGGGAAGTTGGAAATCGAGGAAGTAAGTATGAGCTTGCTTCAGATACTCTGTGAGACAGGCCACAGATACTTTGTCGATGCTGTCGGCAGCGCCCCGAGCGCCGCGTTTGATAAAATTGGCCACAGAAAGGAATGTGGCGGTGTCCACTCCGTGGGCTTCGCAGACTTGACGCACCGTCTGGTCGCCCACGCCGAGGGGAATGCCGAAGCGCGAAAGCATCTGTAGTAGAGAGGGCTCGTCGCAGATGACGTCGCACATGTGGTCGGAGTCCTTGTATATGCCGTTGTATACCATTTTTAGCGTGGAGTTAAGTAGAAATATAGAGTTCGTAAAGAAGAGCCGCTTTTGTGTTTCCCCATGAAAGTGTAGCGTGGGGGCTCTATCGTACGCGTTGCAAATTTACAAGTTTTGCCACAAAGTGGAGTACCCATATGTGGGTATTTTGATTTTCTCTTGGGTAGAATAGGCTTCAGTGACTTAACCGCTGCCTACCATATTTGCTAAAAAAGAGTGATTGCCTACCCCTTTCACACCTCGTAACTTTGCACTCGAAAAATTAAACAATGAGTGTGATGAAATATTTACTTCAATCCATGCTTCTCGGTGTTTCGCTAACAGCCGTCATGGGTATTCTCCCATTAGCAGCCACTACGGTGACAACAGCTGATGCTCCCACAGAGGTAGATGCCATAACTTGTGCCACACCTCCCGCCACGCCTGCTAAAAAGGAATCTACTCCCAAGAAGGAGAAGAAAAAGAAGACTACGAAGCAGAAGAAACAGAAGAAGAGCAAGGAAAGTTTAGAGTTTTAAGGTTACAAGGTCATAAGGGAGTTTTGAGTTTTAAGGTTACAAGGTTATAAGAGAGTTTAGAGTTTTCAGGTTACAAGGTTATAAAGTAACCGATACTCGTTATGCTTCTTGCAAGTAAAAGTAACTTTATAACCTCATAACCTAAAAACTTCAAACTTCCCTATAACCTCATAACCTAAAAACTTCAAACTTCCCTATAACCTCATAACCTAAAAACTCCAAACTTTCCAAGAAAATAACGGGTTTGCGACGCCGGATGTCCTGATGTGGGGACAGCGCACAGACCGAATCGGATCAGAAAGCTCGAACAATCTCGTCAACACACTAAGGCTCACATTGCATAAAAGGAGATGAGAGATGCTATTGAATCATCGCGCGTTCGGCTGCCAGATTCTCACACGGGAATCACCGCTTCATTCTTTATTCACACTTCCGCTTCCGGATGCTCGTGAACCCGTTTTTCTCCTTCTGCTCATTCACACGAATCACTCCAACCGACACAAATACAAATAGAATAAAGAATGAAATCGAAAATTGCATTGCTTACCCTTGGCGCTCTCACAGCAGCTCACGCAATGGCCACTGACGTACAGACGGAGGTAAAGGTCGACAGCGTGAATACGCAAGTTGCTACGACCGCTACCGCTAAGAGTGAAAAGAAACTCAAGGCCGTTACAGCCGACGAGGACTATCAGAAATTCCGCTTTGGCGGTTATGGCGAAATGGTGGCCAACTTTATGGACTATGGCTACAATCGCTTTAATGGTACTTCAACAGGAAATACGAAGGAGCACCGCAGCCGCATCTCCATCCCGCGTTTTGTGTTTGCCTTCGATTATAAGTTTACTCCCAAGTGGGTGCTCGGTGCTGAGATCGAATTCGAAGCAGGCGGTGTGGGTTTTGCCCAAGAGCTTGAGCCTACGGAGAACTTGGAATATGAATATGAAGTAGAGAAGGGGGGTGAAGTAGCTTTGGAACAGTTCCACGTGACTCGTTTGATCCACCCCGCTTTCAACATCCGTGCAGGTCATATGATCGTACCTGTCGGACTGACCAACTCTCATCACGAGCCTATCAACTTCTTTGGTACTTCTCGCCCCGAGGGTGAAACCACCATTCTGCCTTCTACTTGGCACGAAACGGGTGTATCCATCTTCGGTAGCTTCGGCAAGGGCTATGCAAGCTTCGACTATGAAGCCATGGCTGTGGCAGGTTTGAACCCCGATGGCTTTGGCCGCGACAACTGGGTGGCTGGCGGTAAGCAAGGCATCTTCGAGACCGACAACTTCTCATCACCGGGCTATGCAGCACGCATTAATTATACAGGTGTGCCGGGCTTGCGCGTTGGCGTGTCGGGTTACTATTGCCACGATGTGACGAAGAATGCAGATAAGCCATGGAAATACTCCACTGTGGGACGTTCTGCTCTTAAGATAATCTCGGCCGATGCACAGTATCGCAATCGCTACGTGACTGCACGAGGCAACTTCATCTGGGGCGATCTTGACAATGCTTCGGGCATCAGTGCTGTCAACTCCAGCCGTTCTACGAATAGCTATCCCAGCGGAAAGTTCCGTGTGACCGCCAAGAACGCACTCTGCTATGGCGCTGAGGTTGGTATCAACGTGAGTGCTTTCTTCAATAATCCGAAAGTACCCGTGCTCTATCCTTTCGCAAGATACGACTACTATAATCCGCAGGAAAAGGGCGATAAGGACGTGATGGATAAGCGTATGCAGGTGTGCAAATGGACGGCTGGTATCAACTGGTATGCACTGCCTAACCTCGTGGTGAAACTCGACTATACCACACGACATATAGGCACGGCCAAGCCCGTTGGCTCTAATCAGTACAACCACGAGAATGAGTTCTCTATCGGTGTGGCCTACGTAGGATGGTTCACCAAGCGCTAAGCCACGGGCTGAAGAGTTCAAAAGCTAAGCAAACTATCGAATACAAATAAACTATATAAACTATTCAAGACAATGAAAAAGAATTATCTCATGATGTCCCTTTTCGCTTTGGGACTTGCCACTACTGCTCCAGTAGGTCTCACTTCGTGTAGCAGCGATGATCCTATTACGGTAGAAAAGGAGAATCCCTTCGATTATGGTGACGACGTGGCTTCGGCCGACGATAATCGTAGCGCAGGAGAAGCATTTAAGTGTGTTGAGCAGATTCTAGATGGCTGTATTGATATTGCCAACGAGGTGGGCGAATCGAAGATTGGTGAGCCTCTCAACCTCTACAATAGCGGACAGCAGGAAAAGGCACTCTACGCTGTAGAGTCATGGTATAGCTACCATTCACGTGAGGACTACCGCAATAATATCTACTCTATCCGTAATGCCTACTATGGCTCGCTCGACGGAAGCGTTGCCGATAATTCACTTTCTGCTCTGATTGCAAGCAAGCGTCCGCAGATGGACCAGAAGGTGAAGGAAGCTATCGATAAGGCAGCCAATGCTATTTGGGCTATTCCCGATCCTTTCCGTAATAATATTAACTGTGCTGAGGCTCTTGAAGCCCAGAAGCGTTGCAGCAACTTGAAGCAGGTCATCACCGACCTCAAGGGTTACATCGAGGGTAAGGGCTCTATCAATCAGGATGCCAACCTCGATCCCATCATCAGCGACTACGTACAGAACGTAGTACTGCCCACTTACAAGGCTTTGCGCGATGGCAATGCGGCTCTCTACGATGCCGTATCGGCTTTCCAAGCTAATCCTTCAGACGCTGCATTCAAGGATGTAGCTCAGGCGTGGCTCGAAGCTCGTCAGCCTTGGGAAACAAGTGAAGCCTTCCTCTTTGGCCCAGTAGACTCTGAAGGTCTCGACCCCAACATGGACTCATGGCCCTTGGATCAGGATCAGATTGCTACAATCCTCAACTCTGGTAACTTCGACAACCTCGACTGGAGCGATGGCGACGACGATGAGACTATCGAAGCTAAGCAAGGTGTACGTGGTTTCCACACACTTGAGTTCCTCACCTTCCGCAATGGTAAGGCTCGTACGCTCAACGATGTGGCAGAATCAGGCTCTTCAGCCGACCTTGTATACAATTCTACCAACGCTCGTAGCTGGGGCAACTACATGAAGCAGGTGGCCTACTTGCTCAAGCAAGATGCTTCCAACCTTTATAATTACTGGACAGTGAGCTATAACGGTGGTGAAAGCTTTGCTAAACAGTTCCTTTCACACAACTTCTAATCTTATGCATATAGCCAAAGATTTGGTATAATGCACTTTCTTACGCCATAGAGCAGGTCGGCACTTGATAACACAAAAAGCCGTCTTGCTCTTTGGCGTATACTCCACATTATCCTTTGAAAGATGAATGTTTTACACTTTTTGAAATACGCATTTCTGCTAGGGGGAACCATGGTGTTAGCCTCATGCGAGGATGACGATGGTATCACGGCCAGCGATATCGATGTGCCCAGCGGATATGCTCTCTCTGCAGGAATTTCGACTGTTTTTACTCAGTCGACCTTTGCTTATGATTCTGATGCCGATTGGTTGAGCGGAGCTTATAGCACTCGTTTCAACCGCGGTGACCGACTTTACAAGGATGCTCGTACGAGTAGTGCTGGCCAAGGGGGTGGCCTTGGTCCTGTCTATGCAGGCTACTCTTGCGAGAGTTGTCACCGTAATTCTGGACGTACCGTTTCGGCCAATTCATGGAAAGCTTGGAACAATGGTGCGAAAGATGAAGATGGTTATACCATGGCATCGGGTACGAGCGGATTTTCTTCCATGTTGGTCTATATTACTCGTAAGAATGGTTCCTTCTTCCCTGATTACGGACGTGTGGTTCATGA
>UQKO01000068.1 GCA_900541575.1 uncultured Prevotella sp. | reverse complement strand
CAACATCAAAATTATCTATCAACACCTCTGGCAATATAGCACGTAATAGTTTTATTGATTCCATGATGCAAAGCTACTCAATATGCATGATATGAGCAAGCGCTTTTTACCATCATACCAACCGGAAATATCCGCTGACCCTACATCTTACGTTTTGAAAATCATGATTAGGAGCTCTACCGCTGCCGTCCGGTAGAGCTACCGCTGCCGTCCGGTAGAGCTACCACTGCCGTCCGGTAGAGCTACCGCTGCCGTCCGGTAAAGCTACCGCTGCCGTCCGGTAAAGCTACTACTGCTCATCTTGTGATGGCAAAGACTAGTCAAAACGAAAGCGAAACAAAACGAAAGAGGGAAAGATTTCCTTTTTTCTGCCAGACAATCACAAAATTAGAGATAGAAGGCCATTCCTAAGGAATGCTTATATCCAAGAGAAAAGTCCTCGAAAACATTGGGGAAGTTTGTTAGAGGGATAATTTTGCTTTTGTAAAGCAATGGCTACATGCCCCATAGTGCGACGCAAGTTGAGTTCTATGCAAGGATGTAGCATAATGCCCGCCGTCGTCTTTACTAACATCATATCAATACCTAGCATGCCCACATAGCGACCAGCGAGAAAGGTGGATATTACTTTGCTGCAGACGCGCTGCAAATTGCATATCATATCGTCGGCTGTCTCCCGCAAACTTTCAATGTTGGAGCGGAGCTGTGCTATTTCTTTAGGAGATTTATTCATTTTCCACTGCGAGAGAATAAGTGTTTCAAGCATGGATTGCGGAGCAATGGCATTGCCGAGATAACCGCCCGTCTCACTCGTATGAAACATGGAGATGCCAAGAGGAACGACGCTACCATCGGCTAGGACTTGAAATTCCAAAGCAAAGTCGAGCACGCCCTCATAGTAAGGCTCTGCCTCCACCCCACCCTGCTCACGAAGAAGTTTGTTTACGCGACCTTCTTCGGAGGGCGAAAGAGGACTAGCTACGCTGAACACACCGCGACCACTGCACGACCACAAACTTTTGAGCACCATGCGACCATAGCGCTGCATCAAGAAAGAAAGAGCGGACGCTTCGCGAAAAATAAAACTTTCGCCCATCGTTGCGATTCCCTCATCCGCCAAAGCCAAGCGTAGGGCGGGAAGCAACTGTGTGCAACTCTCACGACTACTCAATTGACGTATCTTCTGAAGCGAAGCATCAGTAGGCAATAGACTCGCGGGACAAGCTTTGCGAGCGAGCGAATGAGCCACAAGCGGATCCCATCCCCATGGCTCTACACTCGCTATCTGCTGCCAAAAGGAAGGTTTGAGGTCACGCCAACGAACGAACTTACAAGTTGCTGCCGCAAGCTCTTCTGTGGAGAGTTCCACCTCATCGGGCAAACACACATAATCTTCGCTCGAAGCCCACAACGCGGGGAGCGTTGCCCACTGAGCAGACACTCTACGAGCGGTCTTTGAAGGACAATAGTAAGGACTACCAGAGGCTAGGGCCTCATCATGGGAGGGATTGAAGAGATAAAGTATGTGCATACATGCAAAGGTAGGCATTTCCTACGAAAAAGGGAAGTGTATACCTTCGTCCATTCCCCCATTCTTGACTGAAGGGAGGTGCTATTCATTCTGAATTGTTACCTTGATTTGCCTTCCAAGAAAGATGTTTTTGGGCATAAAACCCAATTTTTATAGTACTATGTCTTGCATAGTACCAAAGTAATACATACTTTTGCACACGAAAACGAAAACATTAATTCTCGACATTATGAATGTAGACAATGCAAAATCACAAATGCGCAAGGGCATGCTCGAGTATTGCGTGCTTCTATTGCTAAGTCGGGAGGCCAGTTATGCCAACGATATTATCGTGCGTCTAAAACAAGCTGAGCTCATCGTGGTGGAAGGCACGCTCTATCCGCTGCTCACTCGATTGAAAAAAGACGGACTGCTATCGTACGAATGGCGAGAATCACGCCAAGGACCGCCTCGAAAGTACTATGCACTGACAGATGAAGGACGATCGTTTCTCAATGGTTTGGACGATGCGTGGAACGAACTTGCCCGTACCGTAATGCTGCTAAAGAACATGGCTCCGCAACTTCCCAACCAACAAGAAGAATTGCCTCTACCTCTCTAGTATTCCCCAACTCGCTAAAGAGGAGAAGACAAAAGTCCACTTGCGTGAGGGCACGACACACATGCCCTATGCCACAGACGCTTCACTTTTCACGAACTCAAAAACCTTACCCTAATGAAAAAGAATATTACAATCAACCTTTTCGGTCTGCTCTACGACATCGACGAAGATGCCTGCAAACTTTTAGAGCAGTATCTCGACAATATGCGCAGCTACTTCAGTAAGCGCGAGGGCGGCGATGAGATTGCCGACGACATTGAGCACCGCGTAGCAGAGCTCTTCAGCGAATTAAAAGAACAAGGCACACAAGCCATCTCCATAGAGCATGTGCAGAACATCATCCACCGCATTGGCAATCCTGAAGAGATGGACAGTGAAGCGGATATCGCTAGTGCCAACGATGAAGCATCAACCTCCCATGCTGAAAATACGCAATCACCCAACGGGAGTGAAGCCACAGGCACGAGCGAGGAAACAACGGGCAAGCGCAAATCGTGGCTAGGCAAGCGCAAGCTCTATCGCGACCCGCAAGATCAGATGCTCGGCGGCGTAATGTCGGGCGTGTGCCACTACTTTGGAGGCACTGATCCACTGCCCTGGCGCATTCTCATGGTGCTTCTTGCCCTAAGTTCATTCTCCTTAATGGGCATCATCTACTTGTTGGCTTGGGCTCTCGTTCCTGCCGCAAAAACAGCAGAAGAACGTCTTCAAATGAAAGGCAAGCCCGTCAATCCCGAGACCATCAATGAGGAACTAATGAACTACACTACGAAGGCCACCGATTATATAAAGTCGCCCTCCTTTCGTCAGGGGGCTCGCAGCTTTGCCTCTACGCTACTCAGCATTCTAGTGTTCTGTTTCAAACTATTGTGCATCTTCCTTTTGGGAGCCATTCTTATCACGCTTACCATCCTCTCCATACTTCTTATGGCGGGATGTGTGGAGCAGCCTTTGGACGATAATTGGGCAATGATTATCCATCAGTCGCCCATCATTGCTTGGTGGGGATGGGGCGGACTTATCTCGGGCTTCGTATGCTTTGGCATCCTGTTTTATATTGCCTTGCGTTCACTGCTTAAAACGAAGACCACACACTCTCTTCACTCGGGCACAGCCATTACGCTGGCCATCATTTGTCTGCTATCCCTAGCGGCAAGCATCGTATGCAGCGTAATGACGGGAGTGAACATAAAGCAGACTAAGCGCTCCATCAAGCAGGCTTCGGGCATGGTAAACGGCATTTACATTGAAGACTCATCGGCCAATGCCCTCTCGCTTGAGGGATGGACAATTCAGCAAGCTGACAATTGCAACAAGGATGGCGACTTCATGGATACTACCGACGATTTCACCATGACTGATAGCAAGGAAGAGGCTTTTCTCTATTTTCAAAAGGACGATGAAAGCCGCGATATGAAGTTCCACGCTGTGAAGCGGGTGGTACTGCCGAAAGGGCACTACCACGTTGACGCACTTACGTCAATTGATGGTACGGGAGTGTTTATGAGTATACCATCAATACAGTATACGATTAGTCTTGTATCAAACAACATCAACAGAAAGGGCAACCTTTCACAACTGGAATACGACGCCGCTGCGAAACTCAAAATTTTCCCCGATACACTGAGCAACTCTTGGTGGCTACTGCATCAACGCGAAGAAGTAGACAAATGGTCGCTTACGCGAACAGGATCATTTTACCATCAAGGAGGACCGCTCAACATTGTCATCGAAGGCATACAAGGACGCGGAGCCGACGAAGCAAATATATTGCTTCGTGTGGTAAGCGAAGACAAAAAACCAGTTGACAATCTGCTCCAACGAGTGGGACAATAACCTCTCGTCTCAGCAGATAGACAACATTTCCCCTGAAAAAATAATTAAATGTTTGTAAGAAGAAGAGTCATTCCATGCGCTAATTCAGACATGGAGTGACTCTATTCTTTTAGTGTGAGGCATACACAAGCAAGAGGCTGCGTGAATCACTTCGCGCAGCCTCCTTCATTCATTATTTATCAATCTGTCGTGAGGAATTATTCCTCATCGTCGGTGGAATCCCATTCGGTGCTGTTCCACCCTTCTTTTCCATTTGAAAGAGCTTCCGTTCCATCAGCCTTTGTTCCGCTAAGAGCAAGCATTACATCCTCATCAGCAAACAAGGTTACCACGGTGGATGCGGGGGCAATATATATCTTTTTCATATCTGTGTGCATTTCTTTTACATGGATTACTTTACAATGAATTTCTTACCATTTTGGATGTAGAGACCACCCTTCACAACTTTCACTACGCGACGACCGCTGAGATCGAACACAGGAGCATCGGTTGCAGGAGCATCGAAAGTAATAAGATAGGATGAACAAACAAAGCACGGAAAGAAAAGGGAGACGATGGTGATTCGTACGGGAGTAAGTGCAGGTGTGTGGACGTGAGAGCAAATGAGAGAGTAAGTGAGAGAGCATTAAAAAAAGAGTATACAAATCGTATACTCTTTTGGATAGTTGATGAGAAAGGGAAAACCTTGCAGCATCAAAATAAAATTGATTTACAACGTGCATTCTTAGCACAGGCGACTAAATATTACTACGCCTTTCAGTTCCTGACTTCTTAACGGAAGCACACTACTTCTTTAGCCATTCAGCAGCCTCATCGTAGGTAATGAGAATATGGATAGTGCCAGCAGCGTAACAATTCTTTACGTAAGGAGGATAAGTAAACACAATGCCACACTCTGTGAGGGCAGGACGTGGATACCACTTGCCTTGATACTGTTCCATCTGATGACTTACGACACTATAATCGTCGGGCGTAGGAGCTGGAATAACCTCAGCTACAGAGGGCCAAGTTTCCTCGTCGTTGGCGGCCTGCGGTCCGGTCTTGAGCTTTTCACCCACGAGCGAGAACACTTGCGGAAGAGCCTCGGACTTAAAGATATCAGTAAGCGAGAGCAGAGAGTCCGTCCGTTCGTTGAGCGTGAAATAGTAGTGGAATAAGATGCCATGGGCACCGCCGGTATAGGCTTCGTCCTCTATACTATAGGTGGTCAAGCCGCGATTTTTCCATTGCCACACAGGAGTAATACTTGTGCGGTAAGAATAGCTCGAGGGATGATATTCGAAGTGTTCTTCTTGCGCAGCCTTCTGCATGTCGGCTTGGTCGGCTTGGTAACCACGCTTCACACTTTCCCATTTCATTTCGAGCATCTTGCCAAGCGAGTTGAGCTTCCACTTCAAACGGTCTTCGGCGGGGAGCATGGCAGTGAGTATGCGACTGGTCATGATGCTATATCCCGAGCCCTTTCGAACTTCACCATTCTTGTCGGCATCGGGAGTGAAGAGCGTAGCACTAAACGTTGCGCCAGCATTGGCATCAGCAGGGTTTTGCAGCGAATAGTCGGCGTTTTTAGTACTAAATTCGCTGAGTAGCTCATCGTTGTAGGAACAAAAGCCTTCATCGAGAGAGTCTACAGCAACGGAGTCATCGGGCACATCACCTCCCGCCCAATCGGAATCTTCAAAGTAATCGTCGTCGATAGAGTCGGTCATGGCGGAATCGACCACGACAACAGTGTCAGGTTCCTCGGCCATACGGCCAGCGTTGCTATGTCCTTGTACGGGGATGGTGAATGCTAGGCAAAGCGCAGCAGGCACCAAGAGGATTACTTTTTTCATAACTGTGGTATATATATTTGTATGGGCGACAAAAATACAAAGCATATTCTGTTTGGCAAAGGGGAGAGAGAGGAATAATGCACTTTTTTTAGGAACTTTAGGTTAGAGACACGAACCTAAAAACTGACATTATGTGAGCAATAAGCATGTTAAAGCAACACGAATGTTGTTTAAAAAAGAGAAAATTTGTACTTTTGCCATCGTAACATGGCAGACAAGAGAGCCACTATCAAGGTTATAGGATGGTTCTATTCATTCTGAGAAATAAAATATTTCATTTCGGAATGAATAGAATCGCCTTGAAACAAATTAGCTTCCTCACTTGCTTACCAACTAGACCATCCATATAATAAGCGACATGAAAGGACTCAACGACCTTCTGACCCATATCAACGGCTACCTATGGGGTGTGCCAATGATTGTGCTCCTACTAGGCACGCACCTTTATCTCACCATCCGACTGAAGTTTCCTCAGCGCTACATATTTAAGGCCATTCGCCTAAGTGTGAAACGCGACAAGGGTTCGACGGGCGACGTAAGCCAATTTTCGGCTCTTGCCACAAGTCTTGCAGGCACCATCGGCACGGGCAACATTATCGGTGTGGCCACAGCGGTGACAATGGGCGGTCCAGGAGCCGTCTTTTGGTGCTGGATGACGGGCGTACTGGGCATTGCCACAAAATATGCCGAGGGACTACTGGCCGTGAAGTATCGCGTACAGACGGAAGATGGCAAGATGTTAGGCGGCCCAATGTATGCGCTCGAGCGCGGTTTGGGGTGCCGCTGGTTAGGATGGGCATTTGCCTTCTGCACCATATTGGCCTCTTTCTTTATAGGCAACATGATACAGTGCAACTCCATTTCGATGCTCCTCGAAGAGGGCTACCACATTCCACCCTTTACCACGGGCGTTACGATAGCGCTGCTGACATGTGCCGTGATTATGTTTGGTGTGAAGGGTATCGCCCGCGTATGCGAGGGGTTGGTACCGTTTATGGCAGTGTTCTACGTGGGCGGATGCCTTTGGCTCTTGGGTGTAAACCATGCTTACGTGTGGCCTGCGCTAAGGCTCATCGTGACAGACGCTTTCAGTCCGCAGGCTGCTACGGGCGGTTTTGTGGGAGCAAGCATGATGATTGCCATGCGCTATGGTATTGCTCGCGGACTTTTCTCAAACGAGAGCGGATTGGGCAGTGCACCTATCGTGGCAGCCGCAGCGCGAACGAAGAATCCCGTGCGCCAAGCATTGGTTAGCTCTACTTCGCCTTTTTGGGACACAGTGGTAATATGTGCTATCACGGGATTGGTCCTCGTAAGTTCCATTATGGCCAATCCCAACATCGACTCTACGGCAGGAGCCACGCTGACAAAGGTAGCTTTCGGACAGATTCCAACGTTTGGCCCATTTGTGCTGACGATGGGCATTGTCACATTCTCGTTTAGTACCATCTTGGGGTGGAGCTATTTGGGCGAGAAGGCACTTGAGTATCTCTTTGGCCGACGTGCGCGCTATGTCTATCGTGTGATGTGGATAGCAAGCACATTCGTGGGGTCTGTCACGGCAATCAACCTCGTGTGGAATCTTGGCGATACTTGTAATGCGCTGATGGCCATTCCCAATATTATTTCTCTTCTATTGCTCTCGGGCGTGGTGGTGAAGGAAACAAGGCATTATCTTTGGGAAAAGAGACTAGACGAAGAAGATACTTCGGAAGTCATTCGCAAATAATCTCTATCATACAGAAACGCATTACGGGCTTGCTTGGCAATGGCTGAGCAAGCCCGTAATGCGTAAAATCTCCTTATAAATAAGGATTACGTAGGCAGAAATATCGGTGTAACTTTGCACCCGAATTGAAAAGGGAGAGAGGAACTTCACCGCTCTGCAACCAACACACTACGCAGCGGCAGCATCTTCCCGCCCCTATTTGTATTACTTATTACTTAAAAGAAAAGTGTTTCTACCCCTACTCATTTCTCTGCCTCTTGCGGCAGATTCACTCAAGAATTTTGACATAGAAGAAGCTGTGGTCGTGGCACAGCCTAAAGAGACTCGACAATTGCGTCAACAACCGCTCAGCGTATCACTATTTGACGCTACGTCGCTGCAACAGCGACAAGTGGAGAGCATGAAGCAACTCTCGACACTCGCCCCAAACTTTTTTATGCCCGACTATGGCAGTCGCCTCACTTCGGCGGTGTATATCCGCGGCATTGGTTCGCGCATCAACACTCCTGCCGTAGGGCTCTACGTTGACAATGTGCCGTATGTAGACAAGTCGGCCTACGATTTTACTTTTCAAGACGTGACACGTGTCGACGTGCTTCGCGGTCCGCAGGGCACGCTCTATGGACGCAACACGATGGGAGGGCTCGTACGTATTTTCACCGCCGACCCTTTGACACATTATGGCACCGACTTGCAAGCAGGCATCGGTACAGGATGGGGCGAACGCGCCATGACGCGCCATGCTTCGCTGACCACTTATCTGCATCCTCGAAAGGGAATGGGACTCAGTCTCAGCGGTTACTATCAAGGCCGAGACGGCTACTTTATGAATCTTACTAACAGCAAGAAGCAAGACAACTCAGAAGCTGGCGGAGGACGCATACGCTGGACGTGGAAGCCTACCGACGTTGTGAAGATGGACTGGACGGCCTCTTACGAACATAGCAACGAAGGGGCATGTCCTTACTATCTATTGGGACAGACTTCCTCATTTGATAAAGGCTTTGAGACTTCGGGCGGCGACAATCGAGACTGGGGCACATTGAATCAAAACCGACCGAGCAAGTATCGCCGTAGCCTGTTCAACACGGGACTGGGCGTGGAGCATCAGTTACCTCGCCTTGTACTGAGTTCGATTACTTCGTTTCAGCATCTCAACGATCGTCTCTTTATGGACCAGGACTTCTCGAGCAACGACATTTTCTCACTCTGCCAACGCCAACAGATGAGCACGCTTAGCGAAGAAATTTCTGTAAAGAGCAAACCTTCTCAAGGCTCCATGCCCCGTTGGACCTGGACCACGGGAGCATTTGCCATGTACCAATGGCTATCAACGGATTGCCCCGTGACTTTCTATGGTGAAGGCGTGAGCTATCTCAATCGTCAGATTGCAGCCAATATGCCTCAGCGCCCTGCCGTGGGTGTGAGTTTTTCAGGAAGTGAAATTCCCTTCTCTGCCCATCTGCGCACGCCTTCGCTCAACGCGGCAGTATTTCATCAGAGTACGGTGCACCTCATAGGCGGACTCTCGCTCACACTGGGGCTACGTCTCGACTACGACCACCGCGAACTTCATTTGCTTTCGGGCACAGAAAGTGGTGCAGCCGTTCCCTTCCGCTTTCAGATGGCAATGGGACCGACCATGCACTTCAACACGCAGTTAGAGGCCAATCCTTCACTCACGGGAGTACTCAAGCACGACGATTGGCAGGTATTGCCCAAAGGGGCACTCAACTATACACTTCCGCGCGGACTGGGAAATGTATATTTCTCCGTAGCTAAAGGCTATCGTTCGGGAGGCTATAATATTCAGTCGTACTCCGACCTGTCGCAGCAACAACTTCGCCGCTCAATGCTCTTGAGTGTGAAGGATTATAGCGTTCAGACGATTAACAACCTCCCCCTGCCCGAGGCCATGAAGCAAGGTGCCTTGGCTGGACTTTCCTCCGTGCTCGATGGCATCACGCCCAATGAGCCATCTGTGAATCAACTCTACTATAAGCCCGAATATACTTGGAGTTACGAACTGGGCATCCATCACAACTTGGCAGAACGTGCCTTGCAGCTCGACCTATCAGGCTTCTATATGAAAACGCGTGATCAGCAGCTTGCCCGATTTGCCGAAAGTGGCATGGGACGTATCATGGTGAATGCAGGACGAAGTCGCAGCTACGGAGTAGAGTTGGGACTTCGCTCGCAACTCCTTGCCGACCGCTTAAATCTAAGCGCGGGTTATGGACTAACACAGGCAGAGTTTACTGCCTACGACTTGGGAGCCTCACAAAGTGGAGAGCGTGTAGACTATACGGGCAATCGCGTGCCCTTCATACCTCAGCATACGATGAACTTCTCCGTAGATTTTCGTCAGCCTATTGACAAGACGGAGAAAGCCGACTTCGTAAAAGCATGGTCGGTGGGCATGGCTATCAATGGGGCAGGCCGAGTGATGTGGGACGAGGCAAACTCTTTTTCTCAGCCTTTCTATGCCACCCTCTCTGCTCGTCTTGGCGCAGAACTCGTGCATGGCATCAGCATAGAACTTTGGGCACGCAACCTCACAGCTTCACGTTACGTTACCTTTGCCTTCGATAGCATGGGCAATCGCTTTGCTCAGTATGGAGCGCCTCGCATGATAGGAATGGATCTGAAAATGAAATTCTAAGTATTAAGGGTGGTTCTATAAATTCTGATGATGGGATTTGTATGGTATTGGGAGTGTATTTTTGATAGTAAATGAAGGAGCATAGCGGGCTATGTGACTGATTTTACTATCAAACATGGTGCAAGGCGAATGCAATCAAGTTTGCTTGAATTGCTGAGCCGCAGCCCATGTTCTCAAAGAAAAAAGACGCTTTCAAGACCATGCAAATCGCACATCTGAATTGGGTACCATAAATCTCAGAATTTATAGAACCACCCTTAACGCAATCCTTATCCCGAACTCGCGTTTATAACGTGGAATGGTAAAGCGCAACGGACCGACTTACTTTTAGCAAGTAAGCCGGTCCGTTGATGGTTTGTGTTATACACACGATCTGTTAGGGAGAGCGTTGGGGCGGGGCAAAAACTAAAAAATCTCTGCGCGGTTTTGAGCCAAATAGCAAGTGGCGAAGCATGCGCACATGATAAACGAACAAAGTGCGAAAAGGAACACCCTATGTGAGAGGTCGGTAAACATGAAAATAGGAGATAAACACCTATGATTAGTGTTTACCTCCTACTCGATTTAAGAATAAGAGAGTTTTGACACGCCCTCTTAGCTGCCTTTTCTGTCCTTACGCTCACAGTACCTCTCGCATTGAGCGCATATATCATATCCAAGCATAGCCCCGAGCATAAAGTCCTCCTCAGGCGTGAGCAGGTTGAGAGGCCGTGTTACAATCATGCGTATGGCGTTAAGACACTCCTCTCTACCGAAATACAAATTAAGGCGGTCGCTGCCAACCGGCTGGATAACGTATTTGATGTTTTGGCTTTCCAGTCGGCGGATTGCAACGTCCTCGTATTGCTTGTTGAAAGTGAAGAGTACCATACGGCGCACTCCCTTCTTATATTCGTAGATATGGTTCATCAGAACCTTCATGTCTACTGGTACTGCTGTGGATTGCTGCATGATTGAAAACTTGGTTTTATGTGTTAATACTAACTGTTGGGTATGTTGATTAGAGGTTGGGCTTTATTTCGGCTACCCAGTCGTCTATGCGCTCGTCTGTCTTGCTGTCCTCGTTCACCTCGTCAAGAGCCAGACCCACGAACTTGCCGTCAACAACCGATTCGGAGTCGTCGAATGTATAGCCATCCGTAGCAACTGCACCTATAACGTTAGCGCCAGCCTGCTTTACGGCATTGTATATCTCTGACATTCCGCCTACGAAGGTGTCAGGATACGACTCGGAGTCGCCGCAGGCAAAAAGAGCTACAGTCTTGCCGCTAAGGTCGGCGTTCTTGATAACCTCCAAGCCGTCATACCAGTCGTCCTGCACCTCGCCTGCACCCCAAGTGGATGTACCGAGGATAAGGTTGTCGTTGTTGGCGATAACGCTGTCGTCAAGGTCGGTTACGTTGATAACGTTGTCCACACCCAATTTTGCTCCAATTCTGCCAGCGAGGTCTTCACAAGTGCCTGTGCTTGTGCCATAGATAATAACAGTCTTTTTCATAATCTTTAGTTGTTTTTATTTATGTAAGTGTATGGCTAAAGCCGTTGGTTTTAACTGTTGCAAAGTTAGCTTGGTTTCAACTTCTATACAATACCTAAATACGATGATTATTTACATGGTTATCATTATTAATGTTTTTATTTCGGATTTAGGATGGACGGGCTGAATTATCGTGCAAGTCGAATGCAATCAAGCTTGCTTGAATTGCTGAGACG
>UQKO01000067.1 GCA_900541575.1 uncultured Prevotella sp. | reverse complement strand
CATCCGCAACGCCTGTTTATGGGCATTGCGGATAGGATTTCTATGCTCTTTTGAGTTTTAGCGGACAGCAATAATTTAAAATGATTTCAGCATTATCCATCAGTTACTATGAATAATTGGAGTCACGGAGATTTCATTCCGTTATTTTGCAGCCGTGAAGAGACACTTCACCATGAATATTCATCAATAAATCAATACAACTATGAGTAATATCTGCAAGACCGTATCATTGCGTACACGCAAAATCAAGGACGGACACATGCTGTCCTATTATCTTGACTATTATCCAGGCTATCGTGACGAGAGCACAATGAAAGTCATCCGCCATGAGTCGCTTGGCATCTACATCTATGCCAAGCCGAAGAACCAGATGGAACAGAAGTACAACCTCAACCTTACGGCAAGAGCCGAGGCGATACGCTGCCGTCGCTTCGAGGCTATCGTCAACGAACGTTACGATTTCTTCGACAAGGAGAAGATGAAAGGAGATTTCCTTGCCTACTTCAAGAAACTGGCGGACAAGAAGAACTCCAAGTGGCAGCACGTCTATATGCACTTTCGTACATTCACGCAAGGCAAGTGTACCTTCGGTGAGATAAACGTGGACTTGTGCAACAGATTTCGGGAGTATCTGCTGACAGCACCACAGGGACTGCATAAGAACAGAAAACTACATATCAACTCAGCTGCCAACTACTGGTCAACTTTCCGTGCATCAATCCATACAGCCTATCGTGACCATAAGATAAAGGAGAACCCAAATGGTTTCTTGGAGCGTATCGAGACAATCCCGACTGACAAGGAGCATCTTTCACAGGACGAGGTTATCCGCTTGGCATCCACACCATGCTCTGCTCCTGCCTTGAAGCGAGCCTTCCTGTTCTCTTGTCTTACGGCATTGAGAAAAAGCGACATCAAGAAGCTTACTTGGGAGGAGATACAGCCATACGGCAGCGATGGTGTGATGTATGTCACCACACGAATGCAGAAGACAAAAGACATCGTGCATAACCCAATCAGTGAGGAAGCCTTGGAACTGATAGGCTATTCACCGGATAAACGAGGCAAGGTGTTCCCCGATTTCAAAGACTCCATGACGCAGGCACCATTGAAGAACTGGCTGAAAGATGCAGGGATTACCAAGCATATCTCCTATCATTGCTCACGCCACAGCTTTGCCTGTCTCCAGTTGGACGCAGGAACAAGTATTGCGGTTGTGCAGCGTTATCTCGGTCACAAGAATGTGGCAACAACAGAGGTGTATGCCAAGATTTCCGATGCCCAGAAGCGTGCTTCGGTTGGCTGCATCACCTTGAAGAAGTAACCATTTGACAATAACACGCAGAAAAGGACTGTTGGAATGATAGTGTTCCAATAGTCCTTTTCTCATTTTGTTGGTTCTATTTGCTGTCGTGGATAGAACCAATCCGACAAATACATTCCAATTTCTGTTGATATTAAAGAGGAACTGCAAATATCCCTTTTCTTCATCCTTACCTTTGTAGTCAGCAATTAGCGGCAACTGGCACTAACGAGCAGTTTAAAGTATGATTCAGAGTATGATATCATATTAGAACGCTAATAAAGCGTAAAAGAAAGAGTGCCAGAGAACGTAAATGCGGTTTTTGCATGCTTCTGCATCTAACTTTGTGGAAGTTTTTGAACGAATAACAATAAAACGAATACAATAATGATAGAAAACAAGACAACTTCAGATTGTACCATCTACGCTTTTGTTGGTACTGCAATTCTCGCCATCTCTCTTGTCGTGGCGATGTATGTAGGCAATGACTTTCACCAAAGTCTGTTTGTCGAGTCAATCATCTTTGTAGGAAGCAATATCCTGCTTTGGGCGATATTCATTTCTATGGTGAATTATCCCTATGAACTGATGACCATTGGTAGCAACAGCAAGACTAAGAAAAACGTTGTGGATGCAGAGCCAGCAACAGAACAAGAACAGCCAAAGCAAACATTACCACAAACAGAGTCAGCACAATACAGTCATGAGGACTATGCCAAGTGTGTAGAGGCACAAGAAAAAGAAGCACAGGAGATAAAGGAAAAACGAACGAGAGCCGTACTTGACTATGTGCATCGTACCATGTCAAGGTTTCTGTATGAGGAAGATTTGTACAAGGTAATTGAGGTAGTCCAGGAATGGAGCAACGACACCAACTATACCCCGACAGCAATAAACCGTTTCAAGGAGACGGTTGAGAATATTCCTTTAAGGCACTTCGTGTGGAATATCGCAGAACGTTTGGGTAAGCGTGATTACACAATGGCAATACGAATTGCCTTTATCAAGACTTTGTTTCCCAAACCGTTTGAAGGCTTGGACTACAGCACATTGAAGAACCTGAAAGCGCCATGTTCTAATGATGTCATTCCTATTGACGAACCTGTCAATGGTGGATATAAGTTTCATGATGTTACAGAGGAAACTTCCGAATAATCCCCATTGTTAGAGTTATTCCTTCGTGAATGACAAATGACTGTCACGAACCTCAGTAACGGAAGCATCATTCTGTTCCTTTGTCCCAGTTTTTCAGAACAACTTGTATATGACAAAGGAATTAACTTTCAACGACCTTCCAATGGTCGTTGCCCAGCTTCGGGACGAAGTGGTGGGCATGAAGCAGATGATCATCGGTCTGCAATCACAGAACAAGCCACACAAGGCGAACACGCACATACCTATGAGTGTGGAGGAAGCATCTGCATATCTGAAGATGCCGATGGCTACCCTCTACATGAAACTTGGAAACGGTAGCATTCCTGCCACCAAGCCGGGCAAGCGTTATTGCCTTTATCAAGATGAACTTGACAAGTGGCTGGAGACTAACCGCAAGAATCCTGTACCTCTTACGGCAGAGGAAGAGAACGCAGCCATTCTTGCTGGAAACAAGCGCAAGCCGAAACCCTTAAACTGGTAATATCATGGATGCGCTTGAAATTTGTAACAAGCTACGCTCGGAGGCTTCTGGCGTAGCCACTTCTGGAATTCCTCTTGACGTATTCCCCCAGAAGATGCAGCAGATGATTCTTGATTTGGCAAGGACGGAGAACTATTCCATTGAGTTTACCGCTACTTCCCTTATATCCGCTATGGCAGCAGCCGTCGGCAACTCCTGCTATATCCGGATTAAAGGCAATTGGATTACTTCACCTATCCTATATGTCATTCTTGTTGGCAGACCAGGAGTCGGCAAGACTCCACCTTTGAACTTTGCCTACAAGCCGTTGCACGACATTGATACTGAGGAGCACCATAAGTTCAAGGCTCTAAAGAATGAGTATGCAGCCATTGTGGAGAGGAACAAGTGCAAAAAACGGACGGAATGGGAATCGTTACCTCCTGTACCAGTCCTGCATAAGAATATCATGAATGACTTCACGCCAGAGATTCTGATGCGCAATCACGATGCCAACCTCAGAGGTGTGGCAGTTGTGGTGGATGAGATAATGGGGCTGTTCAACACCATCAACCGATACAACAACAGTTCTTTTGTACAACAGATGCTGTCGGCTCACAATGGCTTGCCAGTAGATGTATCTCGTTGTAATCTTGATTGTCCTTTACGCATTGACTATCCTTGCATACAGATTGTGGGAACTATCCAGACTGGTATTGTGCATGAACTTTATGATATGGGATTCAAGAAGAATGGTTTTCTTGACCGTTTTCTGATTACATGCCCAAAAGGTTTGAAGATTGCTCCTTGGATTAAGGTTCCAAAACAAGATGCTGCAATCATTGAAAGACCATTCCGTGTATGGAAAGAGATTATAGACAAGGCTGTGGCTCTTCCTTTTACGGAAGGCATCTTCAATGTTCTTGACTTCTCTGATGAAGCCATTGACATATTCTATGATTGGCAGAATGAGGATATAGAACGGCAGAATGCCATTACGGATGAAAAAATGATAGACTCACGTGCTGCAAAAGTTCCTTTGAACACTGCTCGACTTGCCTTGATATTCCAACTGTTCCGTTGGGCTTGTGATGAGTCTCACAAGGATTTTGTTGATGCGGAGTCCGTGAATGCAGCCATACGGATGAGCGATTACTTTGAGAAGTCATACAAAAGGATGGATGACCTCGTTTTAACCGAGGCTACCGACCCTGTGAAGAAACAGGTACTTGACTCGTTGGGAAACAAGTTCGTAACTGCTGAAGCAGTAAAGGCTGGAGCGGATTTCGGTTTTGCAAGACGTACTGTCATGTATATGCTCAAAGACTTCTGTCAGAGAAACTTTATCATCAAAGACAAGCAAGGCAATTATGAGAAAGTACAGAAGTAGAATCACCACCTTGCACCGTTTGCACTTTGCACTTCTTGCACTCTTGCACAAAAGATGCTGCATTTTGTGCCAAACAAGTGCAAAAGTGCAGAAAGTGCAAGGTGCAACAAGTGCAGAGCCCTATGAGTGAGTATAGATTCCATCTACAGAAATACAAGCTGGGCAACCGATATGCTTGCCCTCAATGTGGGCGTAAGCGTTGCTTTGCAAGATATATTGACGAGGAAGGACAGATCGTATTCCCTGACAATGTGGGGCGTTGTGACCATGAACAGAGTTGTGGCTACCATTATTCTCCATCTGATTATTTCAAGGACAATCCCGATGCCAACTGCAATGATGATTGGAGATATAAGACACCAATCAAAGAGTGCAGGAAAGAGAAACCTCTTCCAACTTTCATTGATAGCAAGCTGGTGGAGCAAACACTGCATGGCTATTCTGTCAATCCTTTGTACCGATACATTTCAACGGTCTTTGGCAAAGAGGAGACAGAACGGCTGTTTGCCTTGTACAAGGTCGGAACTTCAAAGAAATGGGGCGGTTCAACTATCTTTTGGCAGATAGATGTCAATGGGAGTGTGCGCACTGGCAAGATAATGAAGTATGATGACAAGACAGGACACCGCATCAAGGAACCACACAGCCTGGTGACTTGGGTACACTCGGAACTAAAACTGCCAGACTTTACACTTCGGCAGTGCTTCTTTGGCGAACATCTGTTGACAGATAAAGCCACGACCAAGACAATAGCCATCGTGGAGAGCGAAAAGACAGCTATCATTGCCACCCATTTCATATCTGATTTCGTATGGTTGGCTACTGGAGGCATGAATGGATGTTTCAATAAAGATGCAGTCGAGGTCCTAAGCGGTCGGGAGGTTGTTTTGGTTCCAGACCTTGGGGCAACGGATAAGTGGAAAAGCAAACTTCCGTTGCTGCAATCAATATGCAAGCAAGTACTTGTCAGCAGTATCTTGGAAGACAATGCCACCGATGAACAAAAGACCAATGGTCTTGACATTGCCGACTTCCTATTGATGACGGAAACACCGCAGATGGCGCTACAAAGGCTGGTAAAGCAACATCCGCCACTCCAGCATCTAATAGACAGTCTTGGGTTGGTGTTGGTGGAAGAGCCATAACACTACTGGCAGCAGTTATAACGAGTTCGCTTGCGAACATATCCCTTGGGTGGAGCTTAATACACCGAGCAAGCTCAGTAATTAGGGCAAACAGCCATTATATGTGTACAGCAAGCTGAATTTCATATATACAATCAATTAAAACAAGCAATTTTATGAGCGATAATAAGAAACAGATGATGGACATTCAAAAGGTCAAGTCTTTTAGCGTTGCTGTCAGCGATGAGCATCAGCGCAATTGGGGAGATGATCTCTTTTCAAGGAAGGAGAATGATCCAAAATACAACTATGACCGTAGTCGCACCCGACTTAACTTTCAGGTGTCGAAAGGCGGAGAACTTGGACCAGTGGATAAGACCAAGTCCATAACAGACAAAATCGAGCAAGCCATCAAGAACAGAGTGACAGGCAGAGTGAATGCCACGTCAAACCGTGCCGTGAGACTTGTCTTTGGTGGTAACCGTGAGCAGATGCGCAAACTCGCATTTGGCGACCAGCCAATCAGTGAGAACGGCAGCAACTGGGATGTTGACAGTTGCAGTGGCATAGACAGATGGGCAAAGGACATATATGACTTTTGTTGTCGGGAGTTTGGTGAAGAAAATGTCGTTTCGTTCATTGTTCATTTAGACGAACTAAATCCTCATGCACATGCGGTCATTGTCCCCATCACAAAGGACGGCAGACTTAGCGCAAAAGATATGTTTGGTGGAAACGACATGAATCAAGCAAGAACAAGGATGCGTGAACTTCATAGCCGACTTGCAGAGGTTAATGAAAAGTATGGACTGGAACGTGGCGATGACATCACCATAACTGGAGCTAAGCACAAGTCAACAGAAACTTATCGCAGGGAGTTGGCTGATGAATGCCGCACTTTGTCAAATGAAGTAGGCATGAAGAAGACGCTTCTTTCAGGTCTTAATCGTAGCATCACAAAAGCAGAGACCAAAATCAAGGCTCTGCAGACTATGGTCAGCAATCTGGAGAAAGCGGAAGCAGAGAAACAAGCGACCATAGCCGAACTTGAAGATTACATGAAGAATCATCTTGGTGATGCTGTTGAGATAAAGGCAAAGATTACCGCCACCAGAAAGGAACTCTGGGATGTTCGTGACAAATTGAACGACAAGAAGATGAAACTTGCGCAGGCTAAGTTGCAACTTGATGAGTTGCAGAAGAATACCTTCCACATCGAAGCAAGAAACAGGGAGATTAAAGCCGATTTTGAAAAAACAGCTGTTTCATACCAGCAACAGATGATCAATAAGATATGGGCGCAGGCTGGTATGAAGGCGTTGGCAGAGATAGCAGACATCTATCCTCGTATGACGAGCATTCACGACAGCAGCCTATTTGACGACAGCTTTGCAATGGACTTCATTAATTATGGCGACAAAATTATCTATTGTGCAATGTACCTCTACATCGGCTACGTCAACGAGGCTACCAACTTTGCTGAAAGCCAAGGTGGTGGCGGTAGCGACACCAAAGACTGGGGACGTGAGAAGGACGAAGATGAGATAGAATGGATAAGACGATGCTTGCGACAGGCGACAAAGATGATGAAGCCTATGAAGAGGAAAGGCTTGAGTAGATAACGAAACCAGCCATTCTCTTATATAATGAAGGAGAATGGCTGGAAAGTTCTTAAAATGTGAATGGATAAACTTCACCATCTATTATGATTTCAAGGGACATTCTTGTAATTTTTTTGTATTTTATATTGAAATATCCAGAATAATCAGCCCCTGATGGTACTGTGTTCATTTTTACATAGCCATCGCCTAATTGCTGTCTTATTTGACTTTGGCTATTTGCATAGTTCGCATAATTTTCGTTGGCTCTTTGTTGGGCGGCATATGCTGCTGCGCCATCATAAGTTCTAGTTGTGCTTTGCCCATAAGTTGTTGTATAAGAAGAACCATAAGCATTTGCATATCCATAGGTGTTACCTACATAACCATAAGCATGAGCACTGCCTGTTGTGTATGCACTGCCTGAGTAAGTGGTTGTTGATGTAGACTGTCCTGCACCATACGCAGCCATCCCCTCTCCCAAAGCAACCCAAAAGTTATTCCAACTTTGTTTGCGTTTTACGATTTTGTCATATTCTGCATATGTGAGCAATTGAAGTTCAACTTGTTGTGGTATATAGGTATTATTTGTTTTATCTACCTTAAAATTGTAACCTTCAACCTTGATGTTGTTTGGGTTAAACAAAATGCTTTTCTTGGAAAAATTCTGAACACAAATATTCATGTTATAGTATTTTCCGTATTGTTTCGCCAAAAAAGGTGTAATATTAACAACGACATCTTTAAATTTTACATATGATACCGTATTGCCTTTTACGACGTACCTTCCCATTTCTTTTACAGGATAACCTGCGATAAACTCATCAACATCCACATAAGAGTTAGAATCTGTAGGCGTGTATGTAATACCGTAGAAATTAAATGCATTAGGATTGTTAACGTCCTCTATAATATCAAAAGATTTTCCTTCAGGAATCTTTTCAAACTCAAGGATAAATTGATGACGTTGATTTCTTCTGTCAAACATCATGTACTTATTCTCTGCCTCACTATTTATGGGCATATTTATTGTAGATATCATATGATACTGTTTGGACGAGCCTTCTACTTGAATAAAAGTTTTGTCTCCAAAATTCATCCAACTGATTGTTTCGTTCCAATTATCGGCATCTGGAGTTGTGTAAGCCATATACACCATTGTGCTCAGTTCACGATTATCAACTTGCAAGATTTCCATCTTGGGAGATGGACCTTTTACGTATTTTGCTCCTGCATATTGAGCATGTGCTTTTACTCCAATAAACAAAGAGTAAAATAGAATTGTACAGATAATATATAGTTTGCTCATAATCTGAAAAATATTATTTTATATTAACTTTTAAATAAATTCAAATGTTAATGTGGCTATTTGAAATCTTTGAAATATTCCATTACCCATTCGTCATAATCAGTTCTATGATTATGCCTCAGTTCATCAAACAAATTTCGTGCATAAAAAGGACAATGACAAAAGATGCAATCCTCTTTACATAGAAGTTCAGTATATGAGCTATCCCCAAAAATGTATGGAGGAGTCAAATATCCTTTAGCTTTAGCTATGGACATCCGAACTGGATATTCTGTGCATGTTTTGTATGATTGATATTCTATCACCATACAATCCCTTGTAATTTTCACACCATTTGGCCGAGCAGGATTTTCTGATGTGTTATCCAGTTGCTTGGTCTCATATTCAAATTGAGCTTTTTTATCTTGTTCTTTGTAATATTCCAATTCTTCTTCAGTGCAGAAAATGTAATTACCCTCAGAATACTCGATAACATAACCTCTCATCGTCAATATTCCAACCATTGTAGCTTGTGCTGTTTCCATTTTCGGAGAGAAATCTATTGTCTCCGAATCATCATGTCGCTTATCGGCACAATGGAAAGATCTAAAATCTGGATTATTGGAGCATGGATGCAATAGATGGGGAATGACCCTGCCATTGCACATACAAAAGTCTTGAAGCTTAGAAATTCTCAATAAGCGTCTCATAAATTAATTCTCTTCTTTGCCAATGGCTACCATATTGACATAATTAATAGATGGCTTGAATACATACGAAAAAGCGCGGAGCCTGTTCTGTCACTCGTCCCACGTGTAGAGGCTCTGGCATCGCCCAATTTGTCGAAACGAGCAACGCCGAAAGCCCCACGCCAGTGTAAGTATATAGAATGCACCCTTGACAACGAACGATAAAACGTCCGAAGCCAATGAGAGCTGTATATAATACACCTCATGAGGCGTTCTGCATTGCTTTGTTTTTGACAAATTGTGTCGTGAACTGCCAGATTCCTACACGTCAAAACCAAAGCGTACAAAAACGCCTTTTACCATATGTATGTCTGCCCAACCTCTGCCCATCGGGGCTTTCGGTATGGGTATAGACGTTACAAAGGTAATACTTTTACCTTGAAAACCACTTTGTTTGGCTGGCAAAGTATGGCTTTAAGGTCTGATTTAACATTATTAAATATAAATATGTCAAAGAATTCCATTTTTGCATGATTTTTCTTGCTGAAAAGTTTGTATTATCAATGATTATTCGTATCTTTGCACCGTCAGTCCTCGCCAAGCCTCTTAACAATGCTCAAATCGTGCGAGGCGTTTTTTGTTTATACACATTTGAACATGGCGAATCTTATTCCCTTTACAAAAAGGTTTGAATCTTCGGAAAATCTCGTTAATTTGCTTGAATCACGAGGTTTACAGATTTGTGACAGAAACAAAGCCATACAG
This sequence comes from uncultured Prevotella sp., assembly GCA_900541575.1. Classification (GTDB taxonomy): domain Bacteria; phylum Bacteroidota; class Bacteroidia; order Bacteroidales; family Bacteroidaceae; genus Alloprevotella. The sequence continues at coordinate 2,279 of UQKO01000067.1, read as the reverse complement.
TACCTTGACAATATTGGTTATTACAGATTGTCTGCTTATATGTATCCTTTGTTGAAGATGCCCAAAACAGCACATTTGTATAAGGAAGGTTCAACATTCGAAAAGGTGATGATGCTTTATCGCTTTGACAAGAAACTGAGACTGCTCATGTTCAATGAAATAGAAAAGATTGAAATTGCTATCAGACGTGCGGTGATGCAAATAACAGCAGATATGACTGGCAATCCTTTCTGGCTTACTGACTCTTCTTATTTCTTGGATAGTTCAAAGTTTAATGAAACAATGCGAGCTATATCCAAGGAATATAGCAAATCCAAGGAGGAGTTCATTCTCCATTTCAAACGAACCTACTCAGAACCTTACCCACCATCGTGGATTTTAGGAGAACTGCTTACTATTGGAAATATCAATGCCATTTTTCGCAACATTAAACAAAATCGCATACGCAAACGCATAGCAAAACGTTTTGGTTTATCTATCAATGTGTTTGAGTCATGGCTCACGGTTATTGCTGTTACTCGAAATGCCTGTGGTCATCATTCAAGAGTATGGAACAAGCAGAATGCTATTCAGCCAGCAATTCCCACTAGTCCCGCAAGAGAATGGATAACGCAGCCAACAGATTCCATGCGTGCTTACTTTGATCTTTGCATCATCAAGTACTTTCTTAATGTTATATCCCCCAATAATGATATGCAATCCAAACTAACATGGTTGTTCATTCGGTTTCCTGAAATTGACTTAAAAGCTCTCGGCTTTCCGCAGGGATGGGAAACGGAACCATTATGGAGGTAATAACATGTGGAATGGCTACTGATCATTCACTCCCTTACATGGTCTTCTTTGTTTCTGTTTTATCATATTATGGGGGCGGTTCAAACGACCCCATCCAATCCATATCTATGTAATTTTGATGTAACTGAAAGTTAAATACGTTAAATCTTCACCTTTTCGTATCTAAACAGAATCCACACAGTCACTTTTCTACCGTTTAGAGCGTATAATACTGATAATCAACTAATAATAGATTCAAGGATTGTAGTGGTTTGACTTCTATCAATATTCCCGACGGGGTAACTTCAATAGAATCGGAAACCTTTAGAGGTTGTAGTGGTTTGACTTCAATCAATATTCCCGAAGGGGTAACTTCAATAGGTGAGGGAGCCTTTAGGAATTGTAGTGGTTTGACTTCAATCAATATTCCCGACGGGGTAACTTCAATAGCTGAGTCAGCCTTTAATGGTTGTAGTGGTTTGACTTCCCTCACGATTCCAAACAGTGTGACTTCAATAAGTTCTGGAGCCCTTTATGGTTGTAGTGATTTGAGATCCCTTACCATTCCTTGTCGATTCATAATAGATAGTTATAATCATAGTATTATTCAAGAATGCTCAAAATTGGAATCTCTTACTGTTTATGGAGATGAGATTTCTTCAAATTGTTCTCGATTAATTAAGAATAATCCTTCTTTGGCTTCTGTCACTATAGAACATGCGACTTCAATAGGTAATTCAGCCTTTTCAGGTTGTAGTGGTTTGACTTCAATCAATATTCCCGACGGGGTAACTTCAATAGGTAGGGAAGCCTTTTATGGTTGTAGTAGTTTGACTTCTATCAATATTCCTAATAGTGTGACTTCAATAGGTTCACAGGCCTTTTTAGGTTGTAGTGGTTTGACTTCAATCAATATTCCCGACGGGGTAACTTCAATAGAATCGGAAACCTTTAGAGGTTGTAGTGGTTTGACTTCTATCAATATTCCCGATGGTGTAACTGAGATAGGTTCAGATGCCTTTTCAGGTTGTAGTGGTTTGACTTCTATCAATATTCCTAATAGTGTGACTTCAATAGGTTCACAGGCCTTTTTAGGTTGTTGTAGTGGTTTGACATCCCTTACCGTTCCTATTCGATTCATAGATTATGAGATTATTCAAGGATTCTCAGGTCTTCAAGGATTCTCAAAATTGGAATCTCTTACTGTTTATGGAGATGCGATTTCTAGAAGTTTTTTTCAATTTATTCGGAATAGTCATTCTTTGGCTTCTGTCACTATAGAACATGCGACTTCAATAGGTAATTCAGTCTTTGGAGGTTGTAGTGGTTTGACTTCTATCAATATTCCCACGAGTGTAACTTCAATAGGTGAGGCTGCATTTAAGGATTGTAGTGGTTTGACTTCAATCAATATTCCCGACGGTGTAACTTCAATAGAATCGGAAACCTTTGAGAATTGTAGTGGTTTGACTTCAATCAATATTCCCACGAGTGTAACTTCAATA
>UQKO01000066.1 GCA_900541575.1 uncultured Prevotella sp. | reverse complement strand
CAACATCAAAATTATCTATCAACACCTCTGGCAATATAGCACGTAATAGTTTTATTGATTCCATGATGCAAAGCTACTCAATATGCATGATATGAGCAAGCGCTTTTTACCATCATACCAACCGGAAATATCCGCTGACCCCTTAATAGGCAACACTTTCGTGCTAGTGAACGACATACGCTACATCGACAAGGAACAGCGAGCTAAAGTGGCTGGCGGATTTCTACGTGCACTAGGTAGCATAGCCGACATCGCTATGGGAGGAGGCAACACTTTCTCGAATCTTACCGACAATATTGCTGATATGACGGAGACTCTGCGCGGATTCAGAGTAAAAATCAATACGTTCCTTTACCGCCTCGATTGGAACGACGAGGTGGCACTCAACTTCTACAAAATGCAATATGCCTCGAAACCTAACGACGCCTCCAAATACAATGCCTTCGAGGAAGGTCGCGGACAATACCACCTAACCTACGTGGGTAAGTGTGAAAGTAGCGGCAGTACCACCTCATTTATGGGCATTAAGCTCGACGAACCTATCCAGATGGTGCGCAAAGCTTGTCAGCGTGCACTCGACGAGAATGTGGTTTCGCTGCAACGCTCGTATAGCGAATTTCGCACAAAATCGCCCATTGCCACCACAAGCCCCATCACAGCCTATGTGGGCATGAAGGAGGGAGTGACAGAGAAGTCGGAATTTGAAGTACTCGAAGTAGTGGAAAAAGAAGACGGTACACACACCTACCAGCGTGTAGGAACGATTCGCCCCATAAAGAATATGATATGGGACAATCGCTACATGGCTGCTGAAGAGGGAGCCCCTGGTTCCTCGCTCGGTGCAACTACCTTCGAACGCACTAGCGGTACGAAGGATTTCTATCCTGGCATGGTGATACGTGAAATCACAAAATAACACGAACGGAGTTCGCGGGGCGGCAGGTCACGGCTCAGAGCCTAGATGACCGCCGCGCGTAACTCGCGCATTAGCATTCTAACACAAAGATTTATGAAATACTTACTATCCCTACTGCTGCTCGTGCTCGCAACCGTGCAGCCCATCAATGCCAAGGACGCCGACCCCGTAAAGTACGATATAATGTCGGCTGGATCGGGCGTACAAGGCACATACTTGGTCAAAGTCTACGTCTATGCAAAATCGGGCAAAGTGTCTGACCAACAACTCATGTACGCCGCCGTACATGGAGTGTTATTCCGCGGTTTCCAAGGTAAGCCTAGCGCACCCGCACTGGCTGGCCAGCCCGTTGTGGAGGAGCAAAAAGCAGACTATTTCACTGCCTTCTTTGCCGAGAAGGGAGGTGCCTATCAAAGCTATGCCTCAATTGTTCCAGGGTCGTATGAACGCATCAAGACAGGTAAAGGCTACAAGGTGGGAGCCATCGTACAGGTGAAAAAAGACCAACTGCGCTCTGACCTTAGCTCGGCAGGCATCATCCGTGGACTGACCGATGGATTCTAATGAGCTGAAAATAGCTCTAAACACTAACGCAAAAAATCATACGGCAATGAAAAGACTTACCACACTTGCAGGCTTATGCTTACTCTCAGGTATGAGCCTCTGGGCACAATCAGACAAGGAGGTTATTTTGCCCCAAAAGCCGCATCGCGCAACATACGTAGACCATACGCAAAGCGAGACAGGATTTTGGTGTTCCGCCGAAGTGGAGGGCGGAAGTACCGTCATGCTCAACCACGTAAACATGCAAGCAGCCCAACTCACTTACACTGGGGGCTATCGATTCAATGAATACCTAAAAGTAGGTGCAGGATTTGGCGTAAAATACTACATCAATAACAATAGTCACAGACGTGGAAAAGCCAATAGCTGCACATTCCCATTGTATGTCAACGTGCGTGGGAACTTCCTCTCACAAGCCGACCGAAGCATGGTACCCTACTGGTCGGTCAGCGTGGGCAACGTCTTTAAAGACGGTTTTTTCTTCTCGCCCTCAGTAGGTCTGCGCTTTGGCGAACAACGCAACTCTTGGCTCGTGGGCTTGAGCTATAACCTCAACCATATCAACACCGACCGTCTAGAAGTGCCACCCGCCACACGACTAGAAACCACAAGTTCACTCATGCTCCACGTGGGCTATGAGTTCTAACCGATACACATAGACAATGGGGCATGGAAAATTTTCCTCCTATTACCAAAGGCTAACCTACCCTCCCCAAACTTCAAACTGGCCATTTGCAAAAAGAACATAACATATACAACACATGAAAACGACCAACATAATCATACTCTCTACACTCGCACTCTGTAGTCTTTCACTCACAGGATGCAAGAGTAGCGCCACATCAGTAATCCCTTATCACAGCGTCCCCATAGAATGTATGGGAGTAGAACACGATGGTTCACAGACCCTGCGCGTCAGCGGAACAGGGCGCAATAAGGCCGACGCTGTGGAACAAGCCAAGAAAAACGCTGTTCGCGAAGTCATATTTAAGGGTATACGCTATGGCAAGCAGGAGTGTAACATGCGTCCGCTCGTAACAGAAGTCAATGCGGAAGAGAAATACGAAAACTACTTCAACATATTCTTCGCCGACGGCGGTGAATACCTCAAATATGTCAGCATGGCCGATGAGCGAAACCATTCGCGCGATAAGGCAAAAGCCCAGGCTTTCGTGAGCTACACCATCACCGTGCGTGTATTACGTGCCGAGCTCAAAGAAAGGCTCAAGGCCGACCATGTGATTGACTGAAGCTCTTAGATAACGATTGGGTGAACATATTTATAGGAAAACGACGTAACTGGCAGGAACGCACAACTTCTAAGAATATGAACAAACTTGTCTGTATGCTCGCTAACCCTTTAGCCCATGACTCCATCATCTGATCGCTAACTCATTAACTAAAAACCAACAAACCAATAGTAAAATGAAACTACGCTTCCTATCTCTCGCCATGCTATTCCTTGCGTGCCTCACCGCTTTCGGACAGGCTAAAAAGCCTAAACTGATGGTGGTGCCGAGCGACGCTTGGTGTAAAGAGCATGGCTATATGCAAAACTTCGACAATCAAGGTTCCGTAGAGCAGATTCCCGACTACCGACAGGCACTGCTCAACAATAAAGACCTCAACAACGTGATAGCCAAGATTGGTGTGCTCATGGCCGACCTAGGATTTCCCCTCGTGAGCATGGAGCAGACAATGAAGAGCATCAACAATCTCACGGCCGAAGATAACCTCATACGCAGCAAGACCAGCGGAGCATCTATGACTGAAAGCCCACTCGACCGCTTGCGCCGAGTGGCAAAAGCCGACATCCTGCTTCAGATTGATTGGACTGTGAGCGAAATGGGGCCCAAGAAAAGCATCACCTACAATCTGCAAGGACTCGACGCTTACACCAACAAGCAGGTGGCTGGTGCTCAAGGCACTGGCAACCCCTCATTCAGCGCCGAAACACCCGTACTGCTAGAAGAAGCCGTACAGGACAACATGGACAACTTTATTGCTCAACTGCAACGCCACTTTGACGACCTCTTAGCCAACGGACGCGAAGTGACAATCGACATACGCGTGTTCGACAATGGATCTGGCATCGACCTCGAGACAGAATACGATGGCACGGAACTTACCGAGATCATCGACAACTGGATGGCCGAAAACACCGTGAGCCACCGCTTCAACAAGAGCGACGCCACTGAGAACTTCACCATCTACGACCAAGTGCGCATACCGCTCTACAAGAAAAACGGCATGCCCGAAGACACGGAAGGATTCACACGCAACCTGCGAAAATACCTCCAGCAGCCGCCCTATAACATTCCCTGCAAAATTATCAATCGCGGACTAGGCCGCTGCCTACTCGTGATCGGCGAAAAATAAAATTCTAAAACTCTAAAGCAATGAAAAGTTTGCTCAACAAAATAGCCCTCTTCTTGGGCACCTGCTGCGCCCTCGGCACAGGCCAGGCCGTGGCACAGGATTGCGACATACCCGTGGCAGTAGTAGTCATGCAGCAAAGCGATGAGGTGCCCGAAGCTTCAGCACAGCTGCTCACCAACACACTCACACGTGTGGCCGTGAGCAACGGCATGAATGCCGAACTTCCCTATTCACAATTTGTGCTCAGCGCACGCTGCGATATGCTCGACAAGAGCATCCTACCCGGACCTCCCGCCAAGGTATCGTGCAATCTCGGCATCACACTTTACGTGGCCGACGTATACAACAAGAAAAAATTCTCAAGCGCTTACATCGAACTCAACGGTGTGGGCAACAACGAAGTAAAGGCCTACAACAACGCATTCTCTCAGCTCCGTCCCAAAGCGCCCATGGTAGAACAAATGCTCGAGACGGGCAAAAGCATGATCATGAACTACTACAACACGCAGTACCCCAACATTCTAAAAGAAGCACGCCGACTGGCCGGACTGCAACGATTCGACGAGGCTCTAGCACTCATTACAGCCATCCCGGCTTGTTCAAGGGGGGGCGACGAGGCCATCAGCGAGGGACTGAAGATCTACACCCGCTATCGCGACCGCTACAACTTGCAGCTCCTCAACAAGGCGCGCGGCATCTGGGCTGCCGGCCAAGATCAAGCCAGCGCACGCGAAGTGGCAGACATCCTTCTGCAAATCGACCCCGAAGCTGCTTGCTACAACGATGCACTTGCCCTCTCAAAGGAGATTAAAACTCAGGTGCGCAGCGACCTCGACCTCGAGATGCGTGAGAAGTATCACGATGCAGTGAAGCTCGAGCAACAGCGCATTGCCGCCATCCGTGCCATCGGCGTGGCCTACGGTAATGGCCAGAAAGCCAAGACCACAAACATTGCTTGGTTGAGATAAGCCCCTACCCTCACGCCGAAAAATTCTTACCATCGGTGAATGCACTCAAGCGCTGCATTCACCGATTTTTTCGTCCCCACCTCCCCCCTCTTCCCTCCCCAGCCCTACGCGACTTCTTAGCAAGGAATAATATTTTTTATGTTAAAATATATGTAAATGGGGGGGGTAATTCACAAATGTCTATATTTGCTTATCCTAAAAGAATATAAACAGGAAGTTACCAAGATTAGAGCCAAACATCATTGACATGATTAAACACAAAGCACTTCTAATACTACCTTTAGTATGCCTTAACTTATCTTCGTGTTTTCTCTTCCACAGCGATCCGTGCAAGAATGCTCCTAAGGAAAACGTAGAAATTGCTCCAGAAAACATCAGCCTATATGCCTATATCGAGAATTCTGGAAGCATGGATGGATACGTTAAAGGCGTGACATTGTTTAAGACAGACCTTTACTCGCTCATCACCGACAGCCACATTAATCAACGCACACTGAGCTACATCAACGATAGTATCTATACGATAAAAGCAAGTCCGAGAGACTTCATCCTCAACCTCAGCCCTGCGGCATTTAAGGCTCAGGGTGGGAAACGCGCCTTCTCCGACATTGCCGAAGTGATAGAGAAAGCACTCAATAATAGTAAGAAGGGCGTGATGCTGTTGGCATCGGACTTTATATTCTCTCCTCCCCAAAACAGCGATGTCCCTACGTATCTGAACATGCAGAAACAGGACATATGCAATAGCTTGACACAAAAGCTTAAGGGTGATCCCAACTTCGCTGTAGTAGTGCTACAAGGCATATCGGCCTACGATGGCTACTATTGGAACGTGAGAAACGATGCCTCTGCCTTCCATGGCGAGCGCCCCTACTATGTGCTGATAGCCGGTAAGCGAAGCGAAGTGGCGACACTGCTGCATTCGTCAGAGAAGAACGGCACGACCCACTTCACGCAGAGCTACACGGAGATGGGATGTACGGCCGTGGCATTCGAGGTGGAGAACCAGAGGTCGGCCAAAGATGGAACCTTCCATCTGTGTAAGAAGGGTGAAAAGCATCACATCATGCGATGCAAGGCCAATAAGCGCACGGAGACATTCAGATTTAGCGTTAAAGCAGACTTCTCCAACCTTGCATTGACTGACGCTTTTCTGAAGGATACTCGAAACTACGTGACCAACAACTCTGCCTATCGCGTAACGGCTGTCACGCCTTGCGACAAAGAATCGAAAAGCTACCTTCTTACGATAGAAGCTACCGACAGCAAGCATCTCACAGCTATGCCTCTCGAGGTGAAACTTCAGAAGACATTCCCCAGCTGGATCAGTCAGAGCAATGACGCCTCGGGCATACAGCCTCTAGCGGGCAAGACCTTCGGGCTGAGTTTTATGGCTGAGGGCATTAAGAAGGCTTTTGAATCGACAGGAGATTGCTACGCCTCTCTGAAAATCTACATCGAAAACTAATACATACTCTTACACTATGAACGATCTCTTTGCTAATATTTTCTATCTGCTCTCAGGATTCTATGGTGGTGCTTGGGACACTTTCCTCTATGATAGCTATGGCTACAACATGTTGGGATGGACCTTTATAGGCATAGCCCTCTTTATGGCTTTGCTCTTCTACTTCATGCCCTCGGTCAAGTTTACAGGATGTAAATGGTGGTTTATCACGCTGGGCATTACTTTCCTACTAACGGCCATCGCTGGCTATGCTGAAGGTGTTATAATGTACAACGGCGCAGGGAGCGACGAGGTGGCCGACTGCGGATATGGCGACGTGTTTGGTTCAGCCATTGTTACAGGACTATGGGGAGCATTCTTCTTCTGGTTTCCCCTCTCGATCTTCTGCCTATTCAGCACGCACAACTATAAAGTACCCTATAAAAACTGATAACGACTATGGCAAAACTCTATATATTTGGCATCGGTGGCACCGGATCGCGTGTGCTGCGTGCCTTTACCTATCTGCTCGGCGCGGGCGTAAAAGTGAATGGCTACAATGAGGTGGTGCCCATCGTAGTGGATGCTGACAGCACCTCGGGCGACAAGACTGACGCAGTGAAGCTGATGGAGACTTACCAAAAGCTCTACAATCATGCCGACCACACAGAAGCGGCCGACCCCAACGGATTCTTCGCCACACGGATGAGCTGCTGCTGCAGCAACGGATTCACGCTGAACATACCTGGACAAACTGCACAAGAGTTTAAAAGCTACATGAACTTCCAGGGGCTCAACGGGTCCAACCGCGACCTCGTCAAGATGCTCTTTAGCGAAAAGAACCTGGATTCGGATATGGCGGTGGGATTCAAAGGCAATCCCAACATAGGCAGCGTGGTGCTCAACCAGTTTATTAAGAGCGAAGACTTCGCATCGTTTGCCAACGACTTCGCACAGGGCGACGTCGTATTTATCATCAGTTCTATCTTTGGCGGAACGGGAGCAAGCGGCTTCCCCATCTTGCTGAAGAACTTGCGCTCAGACAATTCGCAAGCTTTTCCCAATGCTAATACCATAGCAGGAGCTCAGATAGGAGCCATCAGCGTGTTGCCCTACTTCAAGCTCGATGCCATAGACGAATCGCGAGAAGACCAAATAGATAGCGGCACCTTCTACATGAAGACGCGCGCCGCGCTGAAGTACTATGCGAAAAATCTCTCAGAGCTCGACCACATGTACTACATAGGCGACAACGACCAAGCTACGTATGAGAACTACGATGGCGGCCCGAAGCAAAAGAACAAGCCCAACTTCATAGAGTTCGTAGCTGCACTGTCCATCTTCGACTTTGCCAAGCAAACCATTGGAGCAAATCCACATTCCGCCACGAGCCTAACGGCATATCACGAGTTTGGCATCAATGAAGACAAGAACGAGTTCAACTTCAGCAATCTGGACGATAAGATAGTGAAACTCGTGCGCAAGCCCATGACCAAGTTGCTCCTTGCCCACAAATTCTTTACCCAAGCACTCGACGACTCTTGGGACAACGCATGGGCAAAGACACATGAGCCTACACTCAACGAGACGACCATAGAGAAAGACGGATTCTACAACCAGCTCCTCTATTTCACCACGGGCTACGAACGATGGCTTCGCGACATGAGTGAAGTGGGGCGCAAGTTTACGCCATTCAATCTCAACGCCACAGGAAAGCAGCTCTTCGACCTCGTGAGCGGCGTCAAGCCCCAAAAGGTATTGGCTATCGACAGCGGCTTCGGCCTGTTCAACAACCGACTGGATAAGATGAAGGACAATACGGCTAAGCAGAGACTGCCCGAGTCGCTAAAGACTCCTGCAGCCTACTGGCTCAACCTCTTCTCGCTCGCCACAGAGAGACTTATCAAAGAAAAACTTAAGTTCTGATTAATTGCCATGAAAATACTCAGACTACACAATGGCACCGCAGCTAGTGCTACAGACAATATAAACGGATGGGGCAATAGCACGGTCATCTCAGAGAATGCCGTGGAAACCATCCAAGACCCTCAGGGCTCAAACGCACAGACAGAAATCACCTCCATCCCAAGCCCCTTTGCCCGCCTCGACCTGGTGAAGCAGGCCTTTAAGTACGTCAACGAGCAGAAAGACTTCGACGGAACGAACATCTACTATCGCATGGTGTCCGACGCGCTCGACGTGGGCGAGATCTTCTTCAATATAGACAAGTTTAGCAACATCGTAAAGATTACGGAGTGGAACGTAAACGAAATTCAGAATCTGAAAGCCTCAGCCGACCCTCAGCAGCAGCTCTTGGGCAACACGCTGGAACTCTTCATCCAGTCTGATAGAGCCAACGGCAACGTGTACAATCTGCAGAACCTGCAGAGCATCTTCATACTCTCGTACATCGGTCCGGGTGCACCCGCTACAAGCGCTCTGCCCGGCCACGTGATTGGCGCTACAAGCCCTTGCACACTCTTCTTCACCCCTGCCAACGATTTGGGCTACGTGACAAGCCAGATTCTATTCGAGGGAAACAACGACCGTCCCTTCGACGGCGATTTCAACCCGCTCTACAAGCGCGACCCCGAATACGTGCGCTACCTCGTGTGGCTCACTAAGCAGTCTGGCTTCAGACAAGGCTACCCAGAGGTAACCGAATATATAGATGCTACGGTGACAAAGATCAATAGCATTGACAATAAGTTCGGACAAGAACTATCAAACATTAAGGAAACCGATAGTTTGGATACCGTTCCCGTGACCTTGCATAATGGGAAAAGACTGCTCTTTGCAGGCGGTTATCCCGTGATGCGTAAGCACTTCAATGCCGAACAGGTGGCAGAGAAGAGCGATTTCACCATACGCGCAGCAAATCCCGTCGAAGGACTTCTGCCTCTCGTCCTACCACTCGATCACTCATGTAATGGACTTACCTACACCTCCTCTGAGTGGAACGGCGATTTGATCAAAGACGTGCCCTTCGAAGATGGCAGAGAGCTCTCCAAACGCACACTGCCTGGCATCAATGTGGAGTATCCTTACCTCACGGCTGGCGACTTCCTCTGTCAGAATATTCTCTATACTGACTATGCACTCGAACCATTCGAGACTTCTACGAAGGACTACATCACGCTGGGCGATGACAAGGCCCTGCGCCATTACTTGCTGCCCATCAAGCCCGAATTCTTCCGATACTTCGGTACAGGCGATCTAAGCCGTTTGGTACACGCCAAGGTAAAGTCCTCGGGCGATCAAGAGATCATAGAAGTGACCATCAACGTGCCTATCAAGGGACGGAATGGTGTGACACAGGTAGCTTACACGCGCAGTTATTGGCCAGAAGATCCACAAAACGGACGAAAGAATGGTAAGATCATCAACCTGGGCAATACGGGCGTGACCATCCTGCCCCACGTGCGCTTCCCTGAAAAGATACGGCCCGACTATCGCATCACACTGGCTCTTGATAGCAACATCGTAAAGGAAGAGATGGTCAACGAACTGCCCACGCTCTCCTTCCTAAAGGGCATGACTCCCATAAATCCCACTCACGAGGGATGCCGCAACCTTGACTCACAACGAACAAGGAAAGACGATTCGACGAGCGTGGCGAAGCAATGGAGCTTGGAAAGCAACTTCACGGCCATCGTCGTGGCATATAAAGGTACCGAGGGTATGCTCGTGCCCTTGATGAAAGATGGAGGAGGCAACAAGAAGTTCTACTTCGCCGTAGACTTCGGCACCACCAATACGCACATTGAGTATGCCATAGAGAATAGCGGATCGCGCGCTTTCGACACCCAAGCTGACGATGCGCAACTACGCCCCATGCCCAGCATGACGAGCGACTATGAGTGGACCAAAATGCAGAGCGGTGAACTCATTCCTGCCATCATAGGCGAGGGACGCACCAACAGCAACTCTATCTCATTCCCCATCCGCACAGCTATCACTTCTCCGAGCAACGTAGACTGGACGCGAGAGGTGGTGCCACTGGTCGATGCCAATATTCCCTTCTTCTACGAGCGTAAGCTACAGCCAAGCTACAACGAACCGCCTACGACCGACCTTAAGTGGAACTCTGACGAAAGAACGCAAGCTCGCACGCGGTGTTTCCTATCAGAGCTGGCTATGCTCATGCGCAATAAGGTGCTGATGAACAATGGCGACCTCTCAGCCACTCAGATCGTATGGTTCTACCCCACCAGTATGTCGCTTCGCCAAGTGGGCAACTTTGCCAACATCTGGAAAGACGTGTTCAAGCGCTACTTCGATGGAGCAGCAGAGAGCCAGATTACCAAAATTCCTGAGGCCATTGCCCCTCTGCCCGCATTCAATGTAGGCTCTTCGGCAGCCATCACGATAGATATAGGTGGCGGCACGTCGGACTTCCTCTTCGCCGAAGGCAAAGACATCAAATGCATCTCGTCAGCACGCTTTGCCTCAAATAGTCTATTTGGCTCGCCCGATAATGGCTTCATACGCTTCTTCGAGCCCAAGTATGCCGAAACGACGAATGCGAATATCGACTTCCGAAACATCATGAGCGAAATCAAGAAGGGAGCCAATAAGTCGAACATGAATGCCAACTTAGCTTCATTCTTCTTCTCCATTGCTGAAAGCACGCTCATCAGCGACAAGGAAGTGCGCGAGAAGTTCGATTTCAAGCATCTGTTGGAATCTTCAGAGCCATGCAATGCTCTGATCCTCATCTACTACACGGCTATAATCTACTATGCTGCACAAGTATGCCGCATGAAGGGACTGAAAGAGCCGCGCTACATAGGATTTAGCGGAAACGGATCGAAGATTCTCAACATCTTCTTAGACAACGAATATAGCGAACAAGGACTCATAGACATCACAAAGCGCACGTTTGAAAAAGTCTTAGGCCATCCCTACGATGAGGACGGACTGCAAATACTTCGCCCCAACGGACAATCGCCCAAAGCGGCTACCGCACAAGGGGGTATAGAGAGCTTGCAGCAAGGCATCGGCAACTACGACAAACTCGTAGAAACGTCTGCCACCACTTGGACGGGATCAGCCGACGACGAAGCGCGCAAGTATGCCGACATCACTGCAGCCGACGAGCAAGCCGTGATCGCTCATGTAAAGGATTTCGTAGATATATGCCATGAAGTCCTTACAGATACGGATATAAAGAGACGCATCGAACTGCCCACTGATATGGACAAAGTGTTCCAATCAAGAGCATTCTCACGCGACATCAATAAGTATATCAAGGATGGCTGTGCGCAAGTGGGCAATAGAGATGAAGAAGTGCAATCGTCGCTTTTCTTCCTACCTATAGAAGGCATTCTCCACGCGCTCACCAACGAATTGCTGCAACCTAACAACTGATTGACCGATGAAACGCTTCGTTATACTTTTACTGCCCAGCCTCCTCTCTCTGGAGGCTGCGGCACGAGTGTCCTCTCTGCAAATCGGGGCAACACCTCGTATTACACTCAGCCTTCTCGAAATGGCGGCGGGAATTGTATTGATAGTCTGCCTTATCCTCTCTATCTGGGCTGTGCTGACGGCTAATAAAGCACGAAGGATTGCAGCACTGCTAAGAAGAGATGTTAAGGAACTGAAGATGCAGATGAATTTCCCTCAGACCTACGGAAAGCAAGATGGTGCGAACGATTCTAAGAACAAGAAAGGCGTTGCCAAGCCTAACGCCCAACTGTCTCAGATAGATAATGACATGGCCAATATCTTTGGTAGATTAAAGAAAATTATTGCTGTCCGCTAAAAGTTTTCGACCGATATAAATTAGGGCTGGATTCCTCGC
>UQKO01000065.1 GCA_900541575.1 uncultured Prevotella sp. | reverse complement strand
GCAGAGCTACCACAGGCCTGTGGTAGCTTTACCGCACGGCAGCGGTAGACGTAAAGATGGGCATCTGTGAAAGGGGGAATGGGCATCTGTGAAAAGTAAAACGTACATCTGTGGACGGGAAGACAAATCACTTTCCTCATCATACAACCAAAAATATCCGCTGCCCCCTGAATACTGGCAAGGATTTCATCAAACTCATCAATGAGGAAGTGAAGGCGCTCATACAAAGTTTCATTGATTCAGCCTATAGACACTTCATCCAAACTCGAAACCAAAAGTTGCACGTTAATCGACTATAAACAGTAAAGCCGTATTCCTCTAAAAAAGGAACACGGCTTTACTGTTTCAATAAATAAGAGAGGATAGGGGAGATTATCCACCAAAGTTATCGTACATAATGCTTTCGGGCTCTACACCAAGGCTGTCGAGCATAGAGACTACGGCCTTCGACATGGGGCCAGGACCACACATGTAGTATTCGATGTCTTCGGGAGCATCGTGATCCTTCAAGTAGGTGTTGTACATTACTTGATGTACGAAGCCTGCGGTATACTTCACTCCTGCTGCATCGGCTGCGGGATCGGGACGATCGAGTGCCAAATGGAAATGGAAGTTGGGGAAGTCCTTTTCTAGTTTGTGGAAATCGTCGAGATAGAACACTTCATTAAGCGCACGAGCACCATAGAAATAGTGCATTTCTCGGTCGCGGCAATTAAGCGTACGAGTCATGTGCATAATCTGAGCACGCAGAGGAGCCATACCTGCACCACCACCTACCCAAATCATCTCCTTCTTAGAGTTGAAGTGGGGATGGAAGTCGCCGTAAGGACCACTCATGATTACCTTGTCGCCAGGTTTGAGCGTGAAGATATAAGAAGATGCGATACCAGGATTGACATCCATGAAGCCGCTTCTGTCGGCCTTGAAGGGAGGAGTGGCAATACGCACGGTCAGCATGAATACATCACCCTCGGCTGGATAGTTGGCCATAGAGTAGGCACGCACAGTGGGTTCGGTGTTGACACACTTCAAGGGGAAGAGACCAAACTTCTGCCATGCGGGCAGATATTCATCACCAATAAGGCTCTTGTCGATGTCTTTATCATAGTCCATGGTGAATGCGGGAATCTTAATCTGTGCGTATGAACCTGGAAGGAAGTCCATGTGAGCACCCGCGGGGAGTTGCACTTTGAACTCCTTAATAAAGGTGGCCACGTTCTTATTAGAGATAACGGTACATTCGTATTCTTTCACACCAAGCACGCTTGCGGGCACATGAATGGAAAGGTCGCCTTTCACTTTGCACTGGCATCCCAAGCGCCAGTGTTCTTTTACTTGCTTGCGAGTGAAGTGACCCTTTTCAGAGTCGAGAATTTCACCACCGCCTTCTACTACTTGGCACTTGCACTGTCCGCAACTACCCTTACCACCGCAAGCGGAGGGAAGATAGATACCTTGGTCGGAAAGTGTGGTGAGGAGGTTGCCTCCTTGCTCCACGTCGAGTTTGTCCTTGTCGTTAATCGTAATCGTTACCTTGCCGCTGGGCGAAAGATATTTCTTTGCCACAAGCAGGATAACAACCAAGAGGAGTATCATTACCAAGAATACTCCGATGCTTGCTAAAATCAAATTGATATCCATTGTTTCTTCTTGATATGATTAGATGTTTAGGCCAGAGAAGCACATGAATGCCATGGCCATTAGTCCTACAGTAATAAAGGTGATGCCGAGGCCTTGCAGCGGTTTGGGCACATCGGTATAGGCCATTTTCTCGCGAATGGCAGCCAAAGCAACAATGGCAAGAAGCCAACCAATACCCGAACCGAGAGCATAGACTGCTGCATCAGCTACATCGCCAATGTACTGAGTGCTTCCTGGCTCCATGCCGATGCGTTGCTGCATAAAAAGGCTAGCACCCATGATCGCACAGTTAACTGCAATCAGAGGAAGGAAAATACCTAAGGCGGCATAGAGAGAGGGAGAGAAACGTTCCACTACCATTTCGACCAACTGAACAATACCAGCAATCACGGCAATGAAAAGGATGAATGATAGGAATGAAAGATCTACTCCTTCTACCAAGCAATTAGGACCAAGCACTTTGGTTTGCAAAAGGTAGTCAACGGGGACTGTAATGAGCAACACGAATGTCACCGCAACACCCAATCCTAAAGCTGTCTTCACATTTTTCGAAACAGCTAGATAGGAGCACATACCAAGGAAGAAGGCGAATATCATATTGTCCACAAAAATAGAGCGGACGAACAGACTTAATAAATGTTCCATGTTATTATTTATTCTGTGCAGTACTTAATGAGATGAAGTAGAATCTGATAGGATTGTGATAGTAAGTAGGACGATTGAATTGCAGACAATGGTATGCCTTTATGGGCTTTACCTATCTCTAATTCTGACGATTCTACTTATATGCTATCATCCTCTACTTTTTCTCCTAAGCATTTGCGGCGTTATTACTTTTTGGAATCTTTACGATCGTTGTAGGCGCGATGTGCCCAGATCAAGCATCCGAGTAGAATCAACGCCATAGCGGGCATGGTCATCATGCCATTGTTGACATAGAATCCACCATTTTGGCTGTAGATGCTTTCGGGGATTACACGCAGACCTAATAGTGTGCCACTACCTAGGAGTTCGCGTATAAAACCTACAACTACGAGCACCCAAGCATAGCCCAAACCATTACCAATACCATCAAGGAAGGATTCCCAAGGGCCATTCATCATGGCGAAGGCCTCAAGACGTCCCATCAAAATACAGTTGGTAATAATCAGACCTACGTATACAGAGAGTTGTACGCTGACATCATAAGCATAGGCTTTTAACACTTGCGAAACGAGTGTTACGAGTGTAGCTACTACAACCAATTGCACGATAATGCGGATTCGGCTCGGGATGGTCTTACGAAGGAGCGAAATGATCACATTTGAAAAAGCCGTGATGACAGTTACAGAAAGACCCATTACGATGGCTGGCTCCAACTGGGAAGTAACGGCCAAGGCAGAACAAATGCCCAATACTTGTACGGCAACGGGATTGTTCAGATTGAGTGGACCTGTCAAGGCTTCTCTATTTTCTTTTGAAAACAGACTCATGTTATTAATGATTTAGATTGAAAGTGTAGGGGTTTCTTGCATAGAATATGGAAAGAGTATGTATTCTTTGTAAGAGACTTTCAATGCAGATTTACTTTTTGATTGATTTGAAATAGCCGAGATAGAGTCCAAGGCCTTGGCTCACCATATCTGCTACGCCATTAGAAGTGAGCGTTGCACCAGTGATACCATCCACTTGAACATTTTCCTTTCCAGGCTCTACTTTACCATTCTTTACCACGGTGAGAGCTACAGAGTCGTTGTTGCCAGCATCGAAGATGTGCTTGCCTTTAAACTCGTCTTGGAATTTTTCTTCGGCAATGAGTGCGCCAAGACCTGCTGTCTCGCTTTCGTGAGAAAAATAAGCACCGTAGACTGTCTGCAAATCAGCGTTTACTGATACGTAACCCCAAAGTCCGCCCCAAAGTCCGCGGCCTGTCATGGGAAATACATACTTTGTTTCGTTTCCAATTTTACAGATGTAGACGGGAAGTGCCTTCTCATTGATGTCTTTGCTAGAAAGCTCGAAGCCATCCTTGTCTTTGCCTTCACCACTTTTTACGGTAGTGCCTTTGCTATCGACAATCATATCCTTCTCTACTACTTCGCTATACTTGGCTTCTACTTCTTCGGGAGTAGCAAGGTTACGAATATTAAGTGAAGCCAGAATCTGCTTTTTCTTGTCCAAAGCCACGTTCTTGTCTTGTGTGGGCTTTAGGGCTGATGATATGAAAGCGAGCAGGAAGGCTACAATGACAACCATTACGGATGCGTAGATGATTGTATATGAATTTTTATTTGTATTCATGCGTGTATATGTTTTGTGAACGATTGGCTGCGTATTTTCTTCATACTGTCCTCTCGCGTCTAATGCGTCATAGCGCACACCATATAGTTAGGAGTAGGAGAGAAGAGAGGGGGCGCAGCTCAGATTGTTCTTATTTTCCAGCTCGTTTCAGTCGCTTATTGATATTACTCTGTACAAAGCAGTAGTCAATCAGCGGAGCAAACATGTTCATAAACAAGATGGCAAGCATCATGCCTTCGGGATAGCCTGGATTGAGCACACGAATCAATATAGCCAATGCACCAATGAGGAAGCCATAGATGTATTTTCCTTTTTCTGTACGTGCGCTAGTTACAGGATCTGTTGCCATAAACACGGCACCGAAACAGAAACCGCCCGTTACAAGATGTTCAAACCAAGGCATTGCAGCAGCGGCATTATCGCGTAAGCCCATCATGTTGAAGAGCATAGCTATTACTGCACCTCCCACGAATACGCTTACCATGGTGCGCCAAGAGGCAATCTGAGTGTAGAGCAGAATGATGGCTCCAATTGCAATGGCAATGACGGACGTTTCACCAATAGAGCCAGGGATAAATCCGAAAATCATATCGCTCAGACTAGCGGTAGGCATCGTGCCTGCTGCAGCTTGGCCGAGAGGTGTTGCCATTGTCGTGGTGTCGGGGAGTGTATAACCCAAGCCTAACACTTGCTGTCCTGCTACCCATACTTTATCACCACTCATGCTGGTGGGGTAGGAGAAGAATAAGAAAGCACGAGCTACAAGTGCAGGATTGAAAATGTTCATACCCGTACCTCCAAAGATTTCCTTACAGAAGATAACAGAGAAAGCCACTGCTACGGCGAGCATCCAAAGTGGGCATCCTACGGGAACGATTAAAGGAATGAGAATACCTGTAACCAAATAGCCTTCTTGGATTTCTTCATGCTTCCATTGAGCTACGGTAAATTCAATACCGAGACCTACTACGTAGGACACGATGATTTTAGGCAGCACTAAGAGGAAACCATAAAGAAACATAGCCCAAAAGCCTGTTTCTGCTAGTTTGCCAGCAGCTACTGCATTCTGATAGCCTATGTTGTACATGCCAAAGAGCAAAGCAGGCAACAACGCTATCACTACGAACGACATGATGCGCTTAGAATCAATGGCATCGTGAACGCTCACGCCCACGCGAGAAGTGGTATTGGGCACGAGCATGAATGTTTCCATTCCCTCGAATACCGAACGGAAAGCTTTCAACTTACCGCCTTCTTCAAAGTTGGGACGTAGTTTATCGAATATTTTCTTAATCATTTCAAAATGTATTGTTCAGTAAGTGGAAAGTTGTGCAGAGAATTCCTTTCTGTTTTCTGTGCACATAGTCACTTGCTATTAAGCATTTTCTTTTCTCAAGATATCAAGTCCTTCACGTACGATACGTTGAAGTTCTAACTTTGAGGAGTCAATAAACTCGGCTACGGCAAAGTCTTCGGGAGCTACTTCGTAGATACCCAAGGCTTCTTGCCGATCAATGTCGCCTGTAATGATTGCCTTAATCAAATAGCTAGGATATATGTCCATGGGGAATACACGCTCGTATTCAGCACTCATAATCATATGGCGTTCGCCACCTTTTATGCGACAGTCGAGATTGTAAGCACGTTTTTTTCCAAAGAGCCATGAGAAATAGCTGTGGCTCGTGGAGAAATCGTTGAGTCGGGGGGCAATCCAACCAAAAGCTTCGTTCACGTTGTCACCTTCAGGAATAGCGCAAATCTCAGTGCTAAATGCGCTCAAGAAGTCGGCGATAGTTGATTTGTAACCAACGAATGGATTGCCGTTAATAATACGTACGTGGTCGGTCGATTTGAGTTGGCCTTTTAATACATCTGCCAAAGGTGTGCCGATGAGTGTTTCCACATAGTGAGGTTCCTTAACACAAGCACCAGCTACAGCAATGCGACGAGTGAGCGATAGCTTTCCTGTGCGTAGCAAGCGTCCTAAAGTGATGGCCATTTCTGCACCTATCGTCCATACCACTTCACCCTTGTTAATAGGTGATACATGATTGATTTGAACACCTACGTTGCCTGAGGGGTTGGGACCATCAAATACGTTAACCTGAGCTTCGCTAATAGGAAGCAAGCAAGAGTTGATTTGTTCGGGACAAATGCCAAGATGTACATTCGCAATTTTAGCCAATGCCTGTACACCTTTCTTAAAGTCCTCTTCATTGCCTGTTGCTACGAAACTAAAGTTGGCAGCAAGGGGCATTTTGTTGAAGGTGGAAATAAAGATAGCTTTGGGAGTGTCAGTAGGCGAAGCAATGACATCATAGGGGCGTTGGCGGAAGAATGCGAACAATCCGCTTTCAAGCAAGAGAGACTTTACATCTTCTGTGCTCATTTTTGATAGCTCACGAATACCAAAGTCTTTAAACTCTTGATTCTGCGATGCCTTTACACGGAAGCGCAAGAGCTTGCGACGCTCGCCGCGCTCTACTCCTGTCACAGTACCACTCACAGGTGAAACGAACTGTATTCGTTCCGTCGCTTTGTCTACAAACAAAGCTTGACCCGCCACAACGGAATCTCCCTCCTTCACAACGGGACGAGGAACGATACCAGGAAAGTCGGTCGGCATGACAGCATACTCTTCACTTGGAGCAGCTACTGTCAGATTGAGCGCGGCTTTCCCTTTCAGTTTAAGGTCTAAACCTTTCTTAATCTTGTACAAAGTTTCCATTAAATTAAAAAATATATATTTATCTGCAAATATACGCATTTTAAATGAGATTAAGGCCTTTTTTCGCTTTTCAAATGATACATTTTGCGAAAATACTGCATTTACTTTGCTATTTCGATTGGTATACTGTAACTTTGCAGCCTTGAAAACCTCAGATAATGTAAATAGTAAAAGATATGCAAGAACAAAATTTTGAAGAAAATGCGAATCATGGTGCTTCTTCTCAATCCGGTTCTCAATCGGTAGGTTCAGCACAAGCTAACTTCTCTCAACAAAACTCTTTCTCTGCGCAGGAAATGCCTAATGACATTCAGTCCAATGCGGTGCATTCCTCTCCTGTTCCTCCTAGAAAAAAACGTACCAGACTTTATGTAATTATTGCCATTGTTGTAATTCTTCTGATTGGTGGAGGCGTTTATGCTTATACATCCCATACAGAGGCTACTGAGGAAGAAATGGCCTATGATGTATTGGAAAATAATGATAATCCGCAAGATTATCAAGATTTCTTGGATAAATACCCTAACAGTGTGCACGCTGAAGAGGTAAAACAACGATTGGCAAAACTAGAGGAGATGATTCAGAAATGGAACTCTATAGCCCTTTCTGAAAACGTGAATGATTTTATCAACTTTAAAAATACTTATCCCGACGCTCAATATGGGCGATTCTGTGATATTAAAATAGACTCTCTTGACTTTGTTAATGCTCAGAAGATTGGTACTTCGGAGGCTTATCAGCATTATCTTGATGCTCACCCCGATGGTCGATATGCTTCTGAAGCATCCATCGCGCAGGGTAGTTTGCATGAACAGGAGATATCTATTGAAGAACAGACTGCTGTGGTAAATGTTCTGAACGACTTCTTTAATGGATTTTCTAATCAAGATGAAAGTCGAATCTGTTCGAATATATCGTCTACGATGACCACATTCCTTCATCAACGCAACGCAAATAAGGCTACGGTGCTAAAGACTATCAACGCTATGTTTAACGAACATATTCAAGGTTGTCAGTTTAATGTGAATCGAGATTTGCAACTTACTCGTGATGGTGCAACAGGAGGCTATATTGCCACTTTTACCGTAGATCAGCACATTCAGCGTGATAACGAAGGAAAAGTTTTCGGTCAATATAAGTGTACTGCTCATTTGGATGCACAAGACCTTATAACCTCGCTTATAATGGACGAAATTTCCCATCAAGAACAATAAGTTTCTTATGCCCTTATAAAGCAGAGTGAACTAAGTAGATATTAATTAGTAAAACTTACGAATATGCTCACAATCAACTCTTACGAAGAATTTGAAAAGTACCTCGGTCAGGAACTTGGAAAGTCTGACTGGCTTGAAATAGATCAGGATCGCATTAACGCTTTCGCTGATGCCACTTTGGATCATCAATGGATACATGTGGATCCAGAGCGCGCAAAGAATGGTCCTTTCGGTCAAACCATTGTACATGGCTATCTCACACTCTCTCTTCTTCCCTATATGTGGGAACAGATTATCAAGGTGAACAATTTAAAGATGATGGTCAACTATGGTATGGATAAAATGAAGTATGGCCAAGCTGTACTTAGTGGCCAAAGTGTTCGCTTGGTTGCTACGTTGCATAGCATTGCTAATCTGCGCGGTATATGCAAGGTAGAAATTAAGTTTACTATTGAAATTAAAGACCAAAAGAAGCCCGCTTTGACGGGCATAGCAACATTCTTGTACCACTTCAACTAATACTTATATTACCTCTTAATCTCAAATATTTCAGACAAGCGCATTTGATTTTCTTAAAGACATTGTGCTTGTCTGATTTTATCTGCACATTGTTTACGATCTTTCCGTATGGACACCTACCTAACTCTAGCATCTCCTAGTCAATCGCAATTCACAGAAAAGCGATCTCGCTTCTTGGCTTTTGCCCTACCGGTTCAAACGGAGAATGAAGCCAAAGAATGTGTGGCGCAATATAAAAAGAAATACTATGACGCACGACATGTGTGTTATGCATATGTGATAGGTGATGATGGAGCAACTACGCGTGCTAACGATGATGGAGAACCTAGCGGAACGGCTGGACGGCCAATTCTCGGTCAATTGCAATCGCACGGACTTACTTACGTATTGGGCATTGTGGTAAGATATTTCGGAGGAGTGAAGCTAGGCACAGGTCCCTTGGGAGTGGCTTATAAGACGGCAATATGCGAAGCACTCGACCAAGCGATGACACGTGAATGTATTATGACTGCTCGCTTTTCTATATCTGTGCCCTATACAGAAGCAGATTGTGCTATGCGGTTTATACGTGAGGGCGAAGGAAATGTTATTTCGCGAGATTTCGACGAAAAGGGAACAACACTTCTAGTAGAGGTTAGGCTTGACAATGAGCAGGCTTTAAAGGAACGACTGAAAAAGATTATTACTTTGCAATTCAATAAGATGCAGTAGCATATTCAATACGCTTTAAACTTGTTGATTTAAAAACTTAGATTCAATAGCATTTTAAGGCGAGCTTGCAGATATCGTGACTTTGTTTAATCACCTCCTAATAATCATTGAATTCGTGCTATGAAATTTCAGCCATTTTCATTTTCCTACAAAGACCAAGCAGTAGAACTTTATCAATCAGCATTTCCCGAAGAAGAACGACGTCCAACAAAGCAATGGCTACAGTTGAACGAAGAAAACCCTTACTTTCAGATATTACTAATTGAACACGAAGGGAAATTTGCAGGTATCTTTGCTTATTGGGATTTTTCTGATTTTATTTATGTGGAACATTTTGCTACTAGTCCGTTGCTCCGTGGGAAAGGACTTGGACGCGATGTGATGGAATCATTTGTGAAACAACATGATGGAGTTCCCATCATATTAGAGGTAGAATTGCCCCAAACATCCATAGCACTAAGACGCATAGGCTTTTATGAAAGACAAGGTTTTACTATAATCAATAAACCCTATACGCAGCCTCCTTATCCGGGACAAACCATGGGTTTGCCTTTACACATTATGAGTACTGACGCAGTTTATGCATCGGAATGCTTTGATCAGATTGTTGATATAATTCATCGAGAGGTGTATCATGTAAAAGCAAAATAATAAGCCATGCTACTTGGTCTAGAAAAAATAATAAGCTGTACATTTCCATGTATCGAACAATATTTGTAATTTCGCAGTCAAAAGCGAGGTGCGTCTTGTAAATAAAGGGTAGCAATGCCATTCTTATTGCAGATAATCTCGTATAAGAATAAACAATATTCAAATTCTACATAACATGTATAGAACAAATACCTGTGGCGAACTTCGCATCGAGAATGTAGGCCAGCAAGTGACGTTGGCTGGTTGGGTGCAACGTAGCCGCAAGATGGGTGGTATGACTTTCGTCGACCTGCGCGATCGCTATGGTATCACGCAGCTCGTATTTAATGAAGAAACCAATGCTGACCTTTGCGCAAAGGCCAATAAGCTCGGCCGTGAGTTTGTGATTCAGGTTACTGGTATCGTCAACGAACGCTATGCTAAGAATGACAAGATGCCTACGGGGGATATCGAAATCATTGTTAGCGAACTCAATATTCTCAATGAATCTTTGGTGCCTCCATTTACCATCGAAAAGAATACCGATGGTGGCGATGATCTTCGCATGAAATATCGCTATCTCGACCTACGCCGTGAAAATGTTCGTGCCAACTTGGAACTTCGCCACAAGTTCTGCATTGCTGTACGTAATTTCCTCGATTCAAAGGGATTCCTCGAAATAGAGACTCCTGTATTGATTGGTTCTACTCCCGAGGGTGCTCGTGATTTCATTGTGCCTTCGCGTATGAATCCGGGCCAGTTCTATGCTCTTCCTCAGAGCCCTCAGACGCTTAAACAACTTCTCATGGTTGCTGGCATGGATCGCTACTTCCAGATTGCTAAGTGTTTCCGTGATGAAGACCTCAGAGCTGATCGTCAGCCAGAGTTTACGCAAATTGACTGCGAAATGTCGTTTGTCACGCAAGATGATATCCTCCAAACTTTTGAGGAAATGGCCAAGTATCTATTTAAAGAAGTACGTGGCTATGATCTTGGTGATACTCCTTTTATTCGCATGCCTTGGCATGAGGCCATGCGTCGCTTTGGTTCCGATAAACCAGATATGCGATTTGGCATGGAATTCGTAGAATTGATGGATACACTAAAGGGTACAGGTTCGTTTAGTGTGTTCAACGAAGCGAACTACATAGGTGGTATCTGTGCTCCTGGTTGTGCCAATTATACGCGCAAACAACTTGACCAATTGACAGACTTCGTGAAGTCTTCGCAGATAGGTGCAAAGGGCTTAGTTCATGCCAAGGTTAATGAAGATGGCAGTGTAAAGAGTTCCGTTGATAAATTCTATGCTCCTGATGTGCTTGAACAGCTTAAGCAGAAGATGGGTGCTAAGCCCGGCGATTTGATGCTTATTATGTCAGGTGCTGATGCCATGAAAACGCGTAAGCAGCTTTGTGAGCTCCGATTGGAAATGGGCCAGCGCTTAGGACTTCGTGATAAAAATAAATTTGCTCTCCTTTGGGTAGTAGATTTCCCAATGTTTGAATGGAGTGAAGAAGAAGGACGTCTGCTTGCTATGCACCATCCTTTCACTGCTCCCCGCCCACAGGATGTACCACTGCTTGATACAGATCCAGCTTCAGTATTGGCTGATGCTTATGATATGGTGTGCAATGGAGTGGAAGTTGGTGGTGGATCTATACGTATTCACGATGCTGTGCTTCAGGCTAAGATTTTTAAAGTGCTTGGCTTTACTCCCGAACGTGCTCAAGAGCAATTTGGTTTCTTAATGAATGCTTTCAAGTTTGGCGCACCCCCTCACGGAGGTCTCGCTTATGGTCTTGATCGTTGGGTATCGCTTTTTGCAGGTCTCGATAGTATTCGCGATTGTATTGCTTTCCCGAAGAATAATTCGGGTCGTGATGTAATGCTTGATGCTCCTTCTAAGGTAGATCAAAAACAACTTGACGAATTGATGATAGATCTTCGCCCACAGGATTAGACTCTTATTCTGTTTCAAATTCTTTTTCCTTATACAACCCGAGAAACGTGATGCTTCACAAGAATAGCTCCGATTCTCGGGTTTTTTGTGTCTTTCTTTGTCTCTTCTTGTTGTTACAGACGATGTGTCTCTTCATCTAAAGCAACATATTTAGGGGGCAGCGGATATTTACGGTTGGTATGATGGGGAAAAAGAGACTTGCTCACATCATGCATATTATCGGCTGCGTCTCAGCAATTCAAGCAAGCTTGATTGCATTTGACTTGCACGATAAATCAGCCCGTCCATCATAAATCCGAGAGTTGAGATATTATATCTTTCGTTTTCAATATCCTTACTGAAGCGTGCCACGAATATGACCTTTTCATTGCTTAATGAGCATTTTGGGCTTTACCGGACGGCAGTGGTAGCGCTGCCGCT
>UQKO01000064.1 GCA_900541575.1 uncultured Prevotella sp. | reverse complement strand
CAACATCAAAATTATCTATCAACACCTCTGGCAATATAGCACGTAATAGTTTTATTGATTCCATGATGCAAAGCTACTCAATATGCATGATATGAGCAAGCGCTTTTTACCATCATACCAACCGGAAATATCCGCTGACCCCAAAGTATCCGCGCCACAAGTGGCACGAATACAATAAGGGCTATCATACCTATAATAAGTATGCATACCCATGGGCATCTATCGTTGCAATGTTCCTAACGGGGATGAAGTTGCGAAGTTCGGTCACGTTCAGAACAAAGCGCAAATAAACGCCTTTCGACATTGGAAACCCAAGCCCAGACATTCATTGAAAACCCTCGGCGTGGATTCAGCGACAAAGATAAAGGTTTATCACTAAAATTACAAAGCAAATGCTAAGTTTTTACAAAAGCTGGCTCTGCTCTAGCTATTCTGCAAAGTAGAGTTTACCCTCGTGAGGAGCTAATCTTTCCCTATTATAAGGTATAAGGACTGAGAAGAATGTCTTATCAGAATGCAAACTACGGAATAGGCTTTTTTATAACCAGCTACGCTCAAAGTTCCTAGCTATAAAGCAGCGCTCTTTTATGTTCTGCAACATCTTTCTCGAAAATAGATAGATTCTTTATTTGTAATCATTACAAAGCAACCGTATATTTGCTGCATGGAAAGAATAAGGACATACATTGCCGATGTGTGGCGGTTCTATTGCGACGGATTTCGACAGATGACTTGGGGCAGAACGCTTTGGGTGATTATTCTGCTCAAGCTGTTTGTGATGTTCGTGGTGCTACGCGTGTTTTTCTTCAAACCTGCCATGAGCGGGATGAATGATACACAGAAGATAGAATGCGTGGGGCAACAGCTAGAACATGGTCGATAGGCTTACTTGTAAAAGTATTTTTATATTATAGGAATACTCCTCTCCTCCCCCTTATTCTCAGAGAAACACTAATCTTAAATGCAATATCCCTTATGACTACATTTCTCACTGCACTTGATGCCGCTACGATAGACTGGTCGCGAGCACAATTTGCACTAACGACTTGCTACCATTGGCTGTTTGTACCCCTCACGTTGGGACTAGCACTTATCGTGGGGATTATGGAGACGCTCTTCTATATGAAGAAGGACGAGTTTTGGAAACGCGCCACTCAATTCTGGATGAAACTCTTCGGCATTAACTTCGCCATTGGCGTGGCCACAGGATTGATTCTAGAGTTTGAATTTGGCACGAATTGGAGTAACTACTCTTGGTATGTGGGCGATATCTTTGGTGCGCCGTTGGCCATCGAAGGCATTGTGGCTTTCTTTATGGAAGCTACGTTTATAGCCGTAATGTTCTTTGGATGGAACAAGGTGAGCCGAGGATTCCACTTAACTTCCACTTGGCTCACGGGGTTAGGAGCTACACTCTCGGCATGGTGGATTCTTGTAGCTAATTCGTGGATGCAACATCCCGTCGGTATGACATTCAATCCCGACACCGTGCGCAACGAGATGACTGATTTTCTAGCCGTTGCTTTTTCGCCCACCGCAGTGGTGAAGTTCTTCCACACCGTTTCGAGCGGATGGATGACGGGGGCTGTGTTCGTGATTGGTGTGAGTTGTTGGTTTTTATTACACAAGCGCAATGAGCTCTTGGCTCGCAAGTCCATTAAAGTGGCAGCATTAACGGGAATCATTGCCACCCTTGTGGTGATGGGCACTGGCGACCAAAGCGGCATTACAATGGCTCGCGAACAACCGATGAAACTTGCTGCCGCAGAAGGTCTGCAACAAGGCGGAAAAGGTGCAGCTTTTAGCATTGTGCCGGGCATAGAAGTGCCCAACGTGCTTTCCTTCCTTGCCACTCACGATCCCCAAGGCTACGTGCCAGGAATCCAAGATTTACTCAACGGATATACCTTGCCCGACGGCACACGTATGCCTTCGGCCGAAGAGAAGATGGCGCGTGGACAAAAGGCTATTCAGGCCTTTGGCCAATATCGCGAGACGCATGACAAACAATCCCAAGCGGCCCAACAGGCACTCGATACGTTGCAACAATACCAAGCTTACATGGGCTATGGCTACTTGAAGGACAAGACAGAATTAGTGCCTCCTGTGGACATCGTTTATTGGTCGTTTCGCCTTATGGTGGGCTTTGGTTCGTTCTTATTGCTGCTCATGGTGGCAATGGTATGGACCTCGCGCAATTCTTCATTCCGCTATCCGCGTTGGTTGTTATGGGCGGGCATTGTTTCCATTCCGATGGTCTATATAGCTGGTCAGGCAGGATGGATTGTTGCAGAAGTTGGCCGCCAGCCATGGGCCATTCAAGATCTGCTGCCTGTAGGAGTGGCTGTATCACAGCTTAGCCCATCGCAGGTAATGATCACTTTCTTCTTGTTCCTTGCCCTGTTCACCCTATTACTCATTGCTGAGGTGCGCATTCTGTGCAAGGCCATCGCTTCTCATAACGACAACTAACCTTACATTTCTTCACTATCATGATAACCTATGCATTTCTTCAACAATATTGGTGGGTACTTGTCTCCCTGCTAGGTGCCCTCTTGGTGTTTCTCATGTTTGTGCAAGGAGCCAACTCTTTGCTTTTCCGCATTGGGCATAATGCCGAAGAGCGCCAACTCATTGTCCGCACCACGGGACGGAAATGGGAACTTACGTTTACTACGCTCGTCACCTTTGGCGGAGCATTCTTTGCTTCTTTCCCTCTGTTCTATAGCACTAGTTTTGGCGGAGCTTATTGGATATGGATGCTCATCCTTGTGAGTTTCGTATTGCAAGCTGTGGCCTATGAATATCAAGACAAGCCCCACAATTTGTTAGGTACTCGCACCTATCAAGCCTTTCTTGTGTTCAATGGTTTCGTTGGTCCCTTCGTACTAGGTGCTGCAGTGGGCACGTTCTTCACAGGTTCTGCATTCTCCGTGAGTCATGCAGCAATGGGAAATGCCAATGCAGCACTAGCATCGCCCGTCATCAGCCAATGGGACAGCGCTTGGCATGGATTGGAAGCCTTGGCTCAACCATGGAACTGGGTGCTAGGATTGGCGGTATTCTTCCTTGCCCGTGTGCTGGGATCACTCTATCTGATTAATCGTACAGAGGATGAAGCCTTGCTTCTCCGCTTGCGCCACCAAGTGATTATCGAAGCCTTACCTTTCTTGATTTTATTCGTAGCTTTCATCGGCTATTTGCTCACAATTGATGGATTAACCTATCAAGAAGTCACACAGACATTCGTGATTGAAAATCATAAATATCTACACAACTTCTTGAAACTTCCACTAGTGAGCGGCATGTTCTTACTAGGCGTAGTCGGTGTGCTATGGGGCATAAGCCAAGCATGCTTCTTTGCAAAGAGTAAGAACAGCATTTGGCCCGTATCAATCGGCACGATTTTAGCCGTATGGGCGCTTCTGCTCATTGCCGGACTCAACGATACGGCCTACTACCCTTCACTCACTTCTCCTCAGTCATCACTTTGCCTTGCCAACAGCAGTTCGAGCGAATTTACGCTGCGGACGATGGCTATTGTGAGTTTGATCATTCCCTTCGTTCTGGCTTACATTGCTTACGTATGGCGAGCTTTGGAAAAGAAAGAATAGGATGTTTCTTGTTCCGTAACTATGCAAAATCCCCCGCTTCACATTTAATAATGAAGCGGGGGATTTTGCACAGTTACGAAAAATGGTTGCGAGAATTTTAAGAGTTTAATAGCTAAGAATACACCTTATAAATGAGCAGTGCATCCTTTTAAACTTATTCAACTCTCTTTCTCTTATCTGATGAAGAGGAGTTCGCGATACTTAGGAAGCGTCCACATCTCATCCTCCACAATAAGTTCGAGTTTGTCGATGTGGTAGCGGATAGAATCAAAGTAAGGAGCTATCTCATCATGGTAGGCAACAGCCAAGGTGCGAATATCCTCAATCTTATTGACCACCTTACGCTTTTCTACCATAGCCTCTACATTTTCAGCTACGAAGCTCACGTGCTTATTGATTTTCTCGATAAGATCGATATTGTAAGCTGTAAGACGTTTTACTGTAGCAGAATCAGAGAAAGCTTCCTGAATCTTATGCACATTGTCCACCAATTCGCTCTGATACTTTGTGGCCACTGGAATGATATGGTTCATACAGAGATCGCCGAGCACACGAGCTTCAATCTGAATCTTCTTCTGATACGTTTCCCATTTAATCTCATTGCGAGCTTCGAGTTCGGGCTTCGTCATCACGTGCATGTCGGTGAACATCTTAATGCTATCTTCATCGAGATAACGATCGAAGATAACGGGGCAAGACGTTTCGCAGTCCAATCCGCGGCGTTTAGCCTCTTCCTTCCATTCATCGCTATAGCCATTACCATCAAAGTGGATGGGCTTACAAGTCTTGATATCCTGACGGAGCACCTCAAGGATAGCAGTAATCTTACCTTCACCCTTTTCGATGAGTGCATCCACGCGAGTCTTGAAATTAACCAAAGCTTCGGCCACGGCTGTGTTGAGCACAATCATGGCACTAGCACAGTTGGCAACAGAACCTACAGCACGGAACTCAAAGCGATTGCCTGTAAAGGCGAATGGACTAGTACGATTACGATCTGTATTATCAATCATCAACTCGGGAATCTGCGGAATATCGAGCTGTACACCATGCTTACCTTCAAGGGTGAAGAGTTCATCGTTTGTAGAATTCTCCACTTTCTCAAGAAATTCGCTGAGTTGCTTACCAAGGAAACTTGAGATAATTGCAGGAGGAGCTTCGTTGGCACCCAAACGGTGAGCATTCGTGGCGCTCATGATAGAAGCCTTGAGCAAGCCATTGTGCTTGTACACACCCATCAATGTCTCAACGATAAACACGAGGAAGCGAAGGTTCTCTTCAGGAGTCTTGCCAGGACCATGGAGCAAAGTTCCTGTATCGGTGGTAAGGCTCCAGTTTTCGTGCTTACCCGAACCATTGATACCAGCGAAAGGCTTTTCATGGAGCAAGCAACGGAAGCCATGCTTACGAGCAATCTTGCGCATGAGCGACATGATAAGCATATTGTGGTCGACAGCCAAATTGCACTCTTCGAAGATTGGAGCCAATTCAAACTGGTTGGGAGCAACCTCATTGTGACGAGTTTTGCAAGGAATGCCCAATTCGAGAGCCTGAATTTCGAGGTCGCGCATGAACTCCTGTACACGTTCGGGGATGGCACCGAAGTAGTGGTCGTCCATCTGCTGATTCTTTGCCGAATCATGTCCCATCAGCGTACGTCCAGTGAGCAATAGGTCGGGACGTGCGGCATAAAGACCTTCGTCCACGAGGAAGTATTCTTGCTCCCAGCCAAGATTAGCAGTAACGCGGGTCACACTAGGATCGAAATAGTGGCATACCGCAGTAGCAGCTTTATCCACAGCTGCGAGGGCCTTCTTCAGCGGAGCTTTATAGTCGAGTGCTTCGCCCGTGTAGCTTACGAAGATGGTAGGAATCATCAACGTGTCGCCCACGATAAACACAGGAGATGCAGGATCCCAAGCAGAGTAGCCACGAGCTTCGAATGTAGAACGAATACCACCATTGGGGAATGAAGAGGCATCGGGCTCTTGCTGTACCAATTCCTTACCTGAGAAGTCCTCTACCATGCCGCCCTTGAAGTCGTGCTCTACAAAAGCATCGTGCTTCTCGGCAGTACCTTCTGTAAGGGGCTGAAACCAGTGAGTACAATGGGTCACACCCATTTCCATGGCCCATTGCTTCATGCCCTTAGCCACGTCGTTGGCTACAGACAGAGGCAGCGGTGTGCCTTTTTCGATTACCTCGCGGAGCTGCTGGTAAGTCTTCAACGGAAGATATTTGAACATCTTCTCCTGATTGAACACATACTTGCCAAAATATTCAGACGGACGCTCCTGAGGAGCTTTTACCTCGAGTGGACGCTTCTTAAACGCTTCTTCCACAACTTTAAAACGAAGGGTGCTCATTTTAGTAAGGGGTTAATTGATAAGGAATATATATATAGGGATGCATGCCCTCGCCGCGCTACGGAGCTTAGTTTCGAGCCCGAACCCTATTTGTTATAGTTAGTTTTGTGTTACTACTTTATTGAAATTTATAGAAGAAGTTTGGAGTTTTAGGGTTACGAGGTTATAAAGTTTCTTTTGCTAGATGTAATCTCTTGACTTATAAACTCATCAAACTCATAAACTTCTCATTCTACTTCTTCATCCACTTCTTGAGTCGACGCATAGCTTCCTCGCAATCCTCGCGTTTGCCAAAAGCAGTAAGGCGAATGTATCCTTCGCCCGCAGGACCGAAGCCCACGCCCGGAGTGCTGACAACGTTGATTTGAGTGAGAAGTTGTTCGAAAAATTCCCAACTGCCCACGCCATCGGGCGTCTGAAGCCAGATATAAGGAGCATCTACGCCACCATACACCTTCAAGCCTACTTCTGTCAAGGCCTCACGCATAATACGTGCATTGGTCATGTAATAGTCAATGGTTTCGCGCACTTGCTTTTTGCCTTCCTCTGAATAAATGGCTTCGGCAGCACGTTGCACAATGTAAGCCGTACCATTAAACTTAGTACATTGACGGCGATTCCATAGCTGATTGAGTTGCACTTCTTCGCCACTTTTGCTGCGCACCTTGAGTTCTTTAGGAACCACAGTGTAGCCACAACGCAAGCCCGTGAAGCCGGCTGTTTTGGAATAAGAGTGAAACTCTACTGCGCATCGCTTAGCTCCCTCTATCTCGTAAATGGAATGAGGAATGCCTTCACGCGTGATGTAAGCTTCATAGGCTGCATCGTAGAGCAAAAGACTCTTGTTTTTCAATGCATATTCCACCCACTTCTCGAGTTCTGCTCTACTTAATGTAGTTCCCGTAGGATTGTTGGGATAACAGAGATAAATCATGTCGGTGGCATGATCGGGGAGCTGAGGTGTGAAGTCATTGGCAGCAGTACAAGGACAGTAGGTCACCTTGCTCCAACTCCCATTTTCAACTTCTCCTGCACGTCCGCCCATCACGTTGGAGTCTATATATACAGGATAAATAGGGTCGGTCACGCAGATGCTATTGTCTGTACCAAGGATATCGCCAAAGTTACCTGTATCGCTCTTTGCACCATCGTTAATAAAGATTTCATCTTCATCAAGTTGGATGCCACGCGGAGCAAAATCATTCTCCACGATGGCCTTACGCAGAAATTCATAACCATGCTCAGGGCCATATCCGCGGAACGTGTCGGTGCTACCCATCTCATCCACAGCTTTATGAAGCGCTTCTATCACAGCCGGACAAAGCGGACGAGTCACATCGCCAATACCTAAACGAATGATGGGAGCCTCGGGATGTGCCTCTTTATAGGCGGCCACTTTCTGGGCTATATCTGCAAAAAGATAATTCTTCTGTAATTTCAAGAAATTCTCGTTCAGCGTAATCATCGTGCAAAAGATTTGATTGATGTATTTGTGTGTCAGTATATTTTATGTCTCATAACCTTACGCTTTTCGTATGGGAAGCGTGCCTTGCATGAGACCTTAAAGTGTCAGAGAGCTAGAAGCAATACTTTTATCAACGTTGCTTGTTCGTACAAGTCCTTCTTCTAACTCTCTGCATTTAGTTGTCTATATCAATTCGTCCGTCAAACACTTTGGTAGCCGGACCTGTCATTAGTACTCTACCATTGCTCTCACACCATTCTATATGAAGCGTTCCTCCGTCCATGTGAATATCGACGCTTCGTCCTGTACGATGAGTAAGCGCTGCTGCCACTGCGGTAGCACAGGCACCTGTGCCACAAGCCATCGTGATACCAGAGCCGCGTTCCCACACTCGCATACGTATGCTTCCGTCAGCCAAGAGCGTTGCGAACTCTATATTGCAGCGTTCAGGAAACGCCTTAGCAAATTCTAGCGTAGGACCAACACCCGCCACATCAAACGTCTCAGCATCATCTACGAACACTACAAAGTGAGGGTTACCCATCGATACGAACGTGCCCGTATAGCTTTTACCATCTGTAGCGACGACAGCGCCCTCTGTGAGTGAACCATCGGGAGTGGCCATCTGAGAGGGGACAGCCAAACGGGGCTTATCCATGTCCACAGTGACACTCTCCACCTGTCCATCTGCCGACACATGGAGATTCAATATCTTAATGCCCGACAGCGTAGAAAGTTTAATCTCCGTCTGCTTCGTGAGTCCGTATTCATAAAGATACTTACCGATGCAGCGTGAAGCATTGCCACACATGCGGGCTTCAGAACCATCATTATTAAAGATGCGCATTGAGAAATCTGCACCATCAGCTCCCTGCCCTATCAACACAAGGCCATCACCACCGATACCCTTATGACGATCGCTCCACAGGCGCGAAACTTCTTCGGGATTGGCTATAGGATATTTTAGGGTATTGACATAAATGTAGTCATTGCCCGCTCCATGCATTTTGGTGAATTCTATTGTTTGGCGCATATCGTTTCTGTATTGTACTTTAATATCGATTCTGAGATGCATTGAGTAAGCTTTTTCAGCCTTTTCTACTCCTTTTTCTCTTTCGATGCTGCAAAGATATAACTTTTTCTTATCAAAACCACACTTTGCACGACAAAATTCTCAAAGAAAAAGCATAAAACGTTCATTTTTCCACATATTGCCAATTTTATTTAGCATTATGCGAGATTTTTCGTGTATAAAAGAGCAAACTTCTTTTTTAAGTAAGGAAATAATTCTTTTTGCTGTTCATCGTGCCGAATACATATCATTCTGCCGTTTCTAAGCCTACATTGATGAGTCATGCTAATCATTCCGAAGTGCATACCATCGTAAACGCATAATTTAAAAGCAACAGCCTTTTTTGCTTTTCGAGCGTTTTTAAACATCAATGGTCATTAATTGAACATTGATTTATCATTAATACTGCGCTTCATACAGAATTAAACTTGAATGAGCATCAATTCTGCCTAAAAGAATATTAATGATTAAACAATGTTCAATTAATGACCATTATACGTTCAATCACGCGCAAAGCACGATTTATATTGTTTTATTTGATAGTCCGAGCAAGCTTTGCATCGATGCGATCCGTTATGCGCTTAAATGCCTCAGGATCAGACTCAAATTTTTGCGTATCTCCATCTACTATTATTAGATTGCCTTTATACCCCTTAATCCACTCTTCATATCTCCCATTCAATCCCGTAAGATAATCGACACGAATTGCTTGTTCGCATTCACGACCACGTTTGTCAATTTGACTAATGAGATTGGGAATAGTAGAACGAATGTAAATCATCAAGTCGGGTAACTCTACAAGAGTCATCATCGTGTCGAACAAATCAGAGTAGTTATTGAAGTCGCGGTCGGACATATATCCCTGTCCGTGCAGATTGGGCGCAAATATGCAGGCATCCTCAAAGATAGTACGATCTTGAATGATATCTTTGTTGCTTTGGCTAATTTCTACTACTTCCTTAAAACGCTTGTTGAGAAAGTAAATTTGCAGATTGAACGACCATCTCGACATATCGTGATAGAAATCGTCGAGATAAGGATTATGTTCAACGGGTTCAAAACGAGGAGACCAGTTATATCGTTTTGCCAACATCTTTGTCAGTGTGGTCTTGCCACTACCGATGTTACCAGCTACTGCTATATGCATTGTATGTTTCTTTTATTTTGTATTGGTGAGATCCGTGGAAATAATTGCGTCTATTTTATTTGTAATAAAGAGAAAATCCTCAGACCGCATTTTGTAATCGAGCTTATCCACATCAAGTATCAGGACTTTTCCTTTGTACTTATTAAGAATAAAGTCCTCGTATCTGCTGTTCAAACCTTGTAAATATTCGATAGGTATATTCTGTTCACAAGCACGTCCACGCTTTTGGATATTTTCCACAAGATGAGGTACGGAAGCCTTGAGGTAGATCATAAGGTCGGGAAGTTTGACCTCCTCTGTCATAATCTCATAGAGTTCCATGTACGTCTCAAAGTCGCGATCACTCAAGTTGCCTTGCTCATAATTGTTAGCCGTGAATACGAACACTCCCTCATAGAGTGTACGATCCTGAATCACGATATGTTCCGACTTGGAAATTTCGAGAGCATCCTTGAAGCGTTCTTTCAAGAAAAACACCTCCATGGGAAATGACCACCTCTGCAAATCTTTATAGTAGTCGTCCATGTAGGGATTATCTACCACCGCCTCATATCGGGGTTCCCATTGGTAGTGCTCGGCAAGCATCTTTGTCAGTGTTGTCTTTCCACAACCAATATTTCCTGCTATTCCTATATACACTTGTTGTACGCTGTATTTTAATTGAGTAATAAGTTGTGCAAAGTTAACAATTCTAATCGAGTATTCTGTAGCAAACAAAGATATATTGTTTTAGGCGCGTGGAATCTGGGCAAGAGGTAGGCGTACGCCAAGGCTAATCAAATAAATTATAGAGCTTGCTTTGGTGAATTGATTGATTATTTGCATCTTTGCACGCATGACAACGATTTACCTGGTCCGTCACGGCGAGACCGAAGAAAACCAAAAACAAATCCTCCAAGGCCATATGCCAGGACATCTTACCGCGTTAGGACGCGAACAAGCTGAAGCCTGTGGCAAACACTTAAAGGAGATGAACGTTCACCCCGACCTCATGCTCTATAGCGATTTGAAACGTACGGTCGATACAGCCGAGATTATCAACAAGCAACTATGCATCCCCTTTGCACCATGTCCATTGCTGCGCGAAAGGGATTGGGGCAGTTTCACAGGCAAGCCCGTAATTCGTGCTCAACAAGAGCAACTGCCAGACGATGCTGAGAGCGTAGAAGCCATGTTTCAGCGCGCTCGTCGATTTCTAAGTTTCGTCAAAGAGCATTACGAAGGACAGACAATTATAGCCGTAGGCCATGGTCTGTTCAACCGAGCCATACAAGCCGTACTAAAAGGTGTGGAGACTCGCGACATTCCTCGCATGGAGAATGCAAAAGTAAGACGTTGCGAATTCGACGAGCTACCTCAAGAGTGGAACTGCAACAGCGACTTGGTATCGGCAGACTGACGAACAAATTCTTCCCCTTATACTATATACTTTATCATGAAACAACTGCTAATCTGCCAGCGTCTACATTTCGCGATGTGCATGAGTAAAACGTGGAAGTAACAAGAATAACTATTTGAGAATATAACACAAAAAGAGAGGCAACATCCATCGATAAGTATATTACTTTTCGTAAGATGTTGCCTCTTTCTATGTAATTCCTATAAGCTCTTAGAAGTCGATTTCAAGACCGAGACCGAATACATCGTTCGTACGGTGGAAGTTATCACGACCTGCTGTAGAATAATGAGCTAAACCTGTTGCAATCTGCTGTACAGCACCTGCTTCTGTCTGAATCTGACCCAAGCGATTTTGAAGCGCGGCTCTCTGTGCTTCAGGCAAATTGGGATTGGCCAATGCTTGACCAATCTGAGCTGCACCCTCTGAGAGTTGAGTGGTAACATCAGTCAGTTTACCAGCAAAGCCTCCCTTCAGATTGTAGAAGTCTTGTTGCTGACGCTCATAATGCTTATAGAATGTCTTAAAATAGGCCATATTAAGCGCCACTTTCTTACGAAGTTGGAAACGAGCACCTAGACCGAACGAATTAGAGTTGGTAACGAAGCTCATATCGCTAATAAACTTACTATCTTTACCCAAGCCATAGTTGGTAGTTTGCCAACCTGCGCTCACCGTCCAACGCTTAGCCACGTCTACCTCAGCACCTGCCAATACTTCCCAACCACCTTTCTTTAGATAATTGTGACGATTCTCATGTTGAGTAGCTTGCTTGTCGAAATAGTAGTGAAAACCACCATGTAGACGTACGGAAGGAAGCACCTCATAACGTACGCCGAGTGCAAGGATGGCGGGTATGTCAGCCTTCACCTTCTTAGCATCATCATATTCTGAGAGTCCACTCGTATTTACACCAGTTTGATTCTTCAAGCGCAAGCGAGTCTTAAACTCATACTTAGCAGCAAGATTCACCTTTCCAATTTTCCAATCGGCACTGATGATAGGAGTAAATCCCCACCCAGACTGGTCGCAGTTGAGTTCCTTGTCGGTAACGAGCGAGGCAAAGTCGGGCATATTCTTATTCTCAAATAAAGTAGTTGCAGGCATATTGATGGTTCCAGCGGGAGTAACCACGTCTACGCTGATATTTCGTACATATCCATAGTAGTTACACTGTGCATAGATTACACGACCGCCTACACTAACGTTGAAGTTGGGCGTGATTTTATAACCCACGCCAAACTGTCCACCAAAATAATACTGACGACCTTGCATGTGAGTATCCATGCTATAGCCACTTACTGAACCTGGAGCTATAGCGCCTACTAGCACAGGAAGCATGGCCACTTGACTTTCGAATGAAGGAAGACCATCAGAGAATTTACACTTACCACCGCCACCAGTGATGCCGAAATGGAAAGAGGCAAACCAACGTTCACCGACACGTGTAAGATCGAACGAAGGAATCACAGGAGCTTTAGCCTTACCTTCAAAACTTTTGTAGCCATCTTTGCTATTCTGCACACCATTGACCGTACCCAAGGCAAAGGGAGCAAATACGGTTGCATCCGTACGTGTCTGATAAGCACTTTGCAAGTCAAAGCCTAAATGCCAGCCCTGCGAGAGGAATCCCAAGCCTGCGGGATTGAAATAAGCACCATCCACGGCAATGGCTGCATCGCGGGCAGGATTGCGCAAGAAACTTACGCTCTGATTAGTGTTGGTCAGATAGCCACCGGCTTGAGCAGCTGTAGCGGCGCTCAATGCAAGCGCGGCTGTTAGGATTGATTTTCTCATTATTTTCCTTTTCATTGTTCTAAACGGCGGCAAAAGTACAAATATTTTGCACAACAACAAAAGAAATGAGCAAGTTTTCACGACAAGCCGTGCAAGTTTAGAGTTTTGAGGTTATAAGCACGGCAAGCCGTGAAAGTTTTGAGTTTTGAGGTTATAAGGTTATAAAGTATGTATCAGAATAAGCGACAACCTTTTCAAAACAATTATGAGGTCATAAGTCCCAATCGTCTGCCCTATTCAGCAGTCAAGGTAACTTTATTTAAGTTTTCTCTAAAGAAAGTCGTTTCCTTATCTCGCGAGCATGTGGTTGGGAATACTCATCTTAGTTTCGGATTTAGTATGAGCGGGCTGAAACTTAATATAATAAGCACCGCTTTGCAAGCATTCTTATTTGCTTCTTCTCCTCATCTGCTTTTTACAAAAACCGTTTGTTTCTATTTACTCCCCCTGATTTTGCCATCCGCAGATTTACTCTATGCCATTTGTAAACCATCATTCATTGCTCTGCCGGACGGCAGTGGTAGCTTTACCGGACGGCAGCGGTAGCTTTACCGGACGGCAGCGGTAGCTCTACCGGACGGCAGTGGTAGCTCTACCGG
>UQKO01000063.1 GCA_900541575.1 uncultured Prevotella sp. | reverse complement strand
CATCCGCAACGCCTGTTTATGGGCATTGCGGATAGGATTTCTATGCTCTTTTGAGTTTTAGCGGACAGCAATAATTATTATACAGTGAGAGCTTGTAAGAAACAGAAAATTCCGTGAGGTTTCCGTGTGCACAACTATCATAGACAAAGACATCATATGGTATGGCGCTGTAAATGCTCTTGGCTATGCAACAGAAGAGGACAATGTGATAAAAGTGGTAGACAACAAACTTGCCAATGAATTGTTAGAAGTTCTGCTCACTTCCTAAATTCTGCGTAAACAATGCGTTAATAAACTGTTTGAGTCATGGATATTCAATGGTATGCCACAAAACATCAAATAGGGATAACTCATTGATAATCAATGAAAGTTTATAATAACAAAAGTAAGCGTGACCTTTTGAAAATTCACGAAATGATTAGTAATTGAGCGACATTTCAATTACCAAGCGAAAAATATAGGTGGCGATTTTGTGACTTCTAGTCTCAATTGAACTAAAAGACAAAGAAAATTGCAAAATTTTGTAATATTTTTTGTTTATTATTACACGTTTTATATGAATAATTAGTATTTTTGCTACATAAAATTTTCGAAAAATGGCAAAAAACGACCTCAACAGATTGAAAGTGGTACTTGTTGAACAGCACAAAACGGCAAAATGGTTAGCAGAACAAATGAAAAAGACCCTGCAACTATTAGCAAGTGGTGTACCAACAAAGCACAGCCATCATTAGAGACTATCAAAAAGATTGCAGAAATCCTACAGGTTAAAATGAGCGACCTTGTAAGCAACGAACAACCTTTATAATTGGACCTATAGGTCGATTTTTATATGGCAAAAGACTATAGCGAAGACCAGCTAATACAGAAATCGACAGCCGAACTCTTGGAAAATGAGTATGGCTCGAAGTCTGTGTACGCTTTCGACAATGAGGTACTTGGCGAACAAGGTACACTTGGACGCAAAACACAGGGAGAGGTTGTGCTGACAAGTCATCTTCGCATGGTTTTGAAACGTCAGAATCCATGGATGATGGACAAGCAAATGACGGAAGCCGTGATCACTTACTCCCAAGGCTGATGAATGAAGAAATTACAGTTTAAAATTCCGATGGAAAGAACAGATTACATAGAAAAGCGTGAGGACATCATTTCGAACATCGAAACCTTGTACTCATATCTTCATGGCGAGAGCGGTGAAGACTACAAGCAATGGGCTGTTGACAAATTGAAGCGAGGCAAAAATATGGTTGTCGAGGTGATTAACGGTCATATTTGTTTTGCTCCAAGCAGATTTGTTGGTTACTTAAATAACACCCGAGAAAAGCACGATGATAATCATGGTGATGGCACTGATACCGATAAGGTTCTTAAAACTTACTACAACAAAGTACAGGACGGTCGCTTGGATTTCATTTTGCAGAAGGAATTGGCTAAATATGATGAATCTTCCGCAGAAAAGAAATACTGGATTCATAACGAAATGACCGTTGAAGATATTCTAAAAGTAGAGCAAGTGCATGTACCCATATTGCCCTTAAAAATAGAATATGACAAATTCTGGCATATTCAAATGCATCTTCCTGAGGGCAAAGGTGGAACCATCATTGATCCAAATCTAATGTTGATGGAGTCAGAGCCTGTAATTGGAACTGGAGAATGGAATGATGCTCAATGCCAAAATTTCAAAACAATTGAAAATGGGAATATCGTTCTGGTTAGAAGAGGCAGCCAAGCATTAGCATTATGTCAGATTATAGGTGATAATTTCAATAGTGATTCTCTGCGTGAGAAGTTCATCAATGTTAATTTTAGAAAAGTCAAGATTCTGGCATGGGCAAACGAGTTTAAGCAACCACGAGCAGGATTATTCTCGCAAGGAACATTCTCTTCATGTAGAAAAGGCACAGAACAATATCGTTACATCGATAGTTGGTTAAAGTATATGAATGACATTGAATATTTGGAGAAATGCTCCAATCTTCTCTTAAAGAAGCGTAACATAATTCTTCAAGGTGCCCCTGGCACAGGTAAGACATATAATACTGCCGCAATAGCCTTAAAGACATTAGGTGTTACAGATATTGACCTCACAGACCATAAAGCTGTGATGAAACGCTATGACTCATTGCTTGGAGATCAGATATTTTTCACGACATTCCATCAGTCACTTGACTATGAGGATTTTGTCGAAGGACTAAAACCACATGTACAAACTGATGTAGATGGCAATTCTATTGGTGTAACCTATGAGCCAGTCGATGGCATCTTCAAACGCGCCTGCAATGCAGTTCAAACAGACCAAAGTAAAGATATTGTAGAGTGTATTGACGATTATCTCCAAAAGATAAAAGGGTATCAGAACAAACGAGAGATACCAACCGTCACAGGAAGATCATCACTTTATGTCTGGTGGAAAGAAGGGAACTCTACTGTCAGTTGTAGAAGTACTAACTCCACAAGTTCACGGGGAGAGGAATACACGCCATCACCTCTAAATATCGAGAAGATAAAGCTGCAGGCTCAGGGAAAAGGTGTGGAGAAAAATTGGCAACAGTATGCTCAGGCCTTTATTGAAGCTGTTAAGAAAGAATTTCATGCAACTACAAATAAGCCCGTTGTACTGATCATTGACGAAATCAACCGAGGAAATGTGTCAAAGATATTTGGCGAACTTATTACCTTGTTGGAGTCAGACAAACGTCTAAATGGGAATCATCCTATTAAAGTGATGCTGCCTTATTCAAAGAACGAAGTGTTTGGTGTACCTTCAAACCTGTACATTATCGGTACGATGAATACCACTGATAGAAGTACAGGAACCCTTGACTATGCTTTACGTAGAAGATTTGCTTTCATTACACTCAAATCTCAGGATTCTGTGATTAAGAAATTCTATTCTGATACAGACAATGAGGAACTTGGAACTATTGCTTTAGGATTATTTGAGGACATTAAGAGATTCATTGAGAATCCTAAACATCTATGTGGAGACATGAGCATAGATGATTTGATGGTAGGTCATAGTTACTTCATGGCAGAAAGTGAAGATGAACTTCATGACAAAGTAGAGTATGAAATTCTTCCGCTTATAAACGAATATATCAATGATGGCATCCTCAATGTTAAGAACGACGAAAAGAAAACAGCCTTTAATTCATGGCTTTCACTGAGTCCTGTCCAAGAGATTGAGAATGAAGACCAAGAAGAAGATGAAAAACGAATAATAGATAACTAGTATGAAATCCATTCTTATTCAAGAACACGAACGTCTGAGCATCGAACATAACGACAGATATGATAATCTGAACCTTGTTCGATGGGACAAACCTATGGAACACGATCCATGGGGATATTATGCATCGTATGTTATTGGGGCAGAATGGATAGACGATAAAGAAGCATTAGTTGTAACGACAAAGAGAGGGATGGAAGAAATAGATTTCCTCACTATGTTCATGATGTGCTTCTCATCAGATTTGTCAGTGGAGTCTTTCGCCGAGATTTATAACATCGATAGTGAGGCTCCTGTCATACATGCACCATCACTAAAAGGTGTTTTAAGTCCTCTTATTGTCCTGCATTTTCTTGGAGTCGTAAGTAGAATCAAGTCTTTGAAGAAAGGCTATGTACATTACAGCGAGAACCTGAAAAAAGTCAAAGGACACATACAAGTGATGAAGAATGAACGAAAGAACATTGCTTCAAAAAGATTCGATAGAGTCTTTTGTGACTTTGACGAATATACGGTTGACATTCCTGAAAACAGACTTATCAAGAAAGCCTTATTGTTCTGTTCTCAGATACTCAGAATAATAACAGAGAATCATTCCATGGGGAACAAAGCAAAACTGATGCTATCAAAGTCTTTGGCTTTGTTCGAAAATGTAACCGATGAAGTACAGATAAAGGAAGTGTCTCTGATAAAAGGGCATAAACTTTTTAGTGAATACAATGAAGCTGTACGTTTGGCAAAACTTATTCTTCGAAGATACGATTATTGTATAAGTAAAACAAGTTCATTGGACGAGAATGTCCCTCCATTTACATTGAATATGTCATTGCTCTATGAGCATTATGTTTATGGATTGCTAAATGAAGCGTACGGAGATAAAATAATGTATCAGTTCAGTGGAAAGACGGGATTGCCAGACTTCCTTTATTGTTCAACAGGATTTAAGGCAATACTTGACACAAAATACATTCCAAAGTATGAGAGTTCATCGCTTGACAATAATGTCATACGACAACTAAGTGGTTATAGTAGAGACATTCCTATCCTAAAGCACCTTGGCTATAAGGATATAGTTGAAGAATCTCCTATTCCAAACGTTCCTTGCGTTATCATCTACCCAAAGGAAGGACACGATGTGAAGAATCCGTTTGCAAATAAGAGACTTCGAGATTTATGTACTACTCCAGTACGTAAATTGGCAAGATTTTATAAAATATGTGTTCC
This sequence comes from uncultured Prevotella sp., assembly GCA_900541575.1. Lineage (GTDB taxonomy): Bacteria > Bacteroidota > Bacteroidia > Bacteroidales > Bacteroidaceae > Alloprevotella. The sequence continues at coordinate 9,329 of UQKO01000063.1, read as the reverse complement.
TCTTCCTATTATGGGTTCCAATAAATAAAATCAGAAATACAGTCTTTCAAATATAGGATATGAAATTGTCCATAAGCAATAATGGAACGATTACATTAATCGTGGGCGCTTATAAACCAATAAAATTCACATGCGTTTACGTGAGATTTCCGTAAACTTTACATTAAAGACTGCATCGCAGTCGCACTAATTTGGGTGGTTTGGAATATAATAAAGAATGATGGACGTGATTGGAGGCATTTTGAAATGCCAAATTGTCACTTCATACTGGTGAAATGGGTTTGCATAAGTCTAAGCATTCAAAAATCATCAAATTCTTTCCAATCTTTGCAACACTGGAAAGAATTTGATACAATGATTGCCCATAAGATATATCATTGGGATAGCAAAGAGTCTAACCCTTCTCCTCTAATATAAGCCCTTTTCACTTTGTTTAATGCGATCTCTGTTATAATATTTTTTTTCAGCAAACCAATGATGTCGTTTTTTGCAGTGGTTGGGCTAATTCCAAATTTCACCTGCAGATCTTTTATCGTTATTAATGCTGTAGAATCATCCGCATATAATTTAATAATTTGTGCTTGACGTTCATTGAAATCACCCATGCGCAAATATATATTTGCTGCTTTTTTTTCGTTTTGTTTTCTCTTGATATAATCTTGTAATTGCTTAAAAGATTGTTCCAACACTCTTAGATTGTACGAAACGAAGTAACCAATATCCATGTCATCAGCCTCTGTGTATAAGAACGCTTTTTCATAGGATTTTTTTGATTTGGCAATAACTCTTGAGATGGAGAGGTATTCTGTCAACCAGTATCCTTGTCTTAACATATACCAATAAAACATAGCTCTAGCAGTACGTCCATTACCATCAGAAAAAGGATGGACATAGGATATCATGAAATGGATGGCTATTCCACGAATGATTGGATGAATAAATTGTTTGCTATTTCTTTCATTAAAAAACTCACAGAGATCATCTACAAACTGAGGAATTTCCGTATAGGAAGGCGGAGTATGGACAATTTCATGCGTAATACCATTCTCTACCACAACGTCATTATTATTCCTAAAACGTCCTGCGTCATCAGGATTCTGCATGGTTTTCTCTGTCATTAGACGATGTATCTGCAATAACAACTCTTCGGACAAAGGTTCATCTTTATGGCCAACAATAAATTGAATTGTTTGATAGTTATTATGAATCATTTGTTGGGATTTGTCTCTCGGAGTCATTTTCTTCTTAAGCATTTCTTTGGCGACCTTTCTTGTTGTTGCGGCTCCTTCCATTTGACTGGAATATATGGCTTCTTCCATTAACGAGCTAACAAGGTATTGTTCCTTATTTTTGGAATCAATAGTTGAGTCTGCTCCCCAACTTCCTCCCCAAAACATGTCAAATTCATGACACATTCTCTGCATCACATTTGTCAAACTCAAATTCACGCCGTATTTCCCCCATACTTTCACCATACTTTTTAGTCTGGAGGCTTTGACAAAGGTCCACAGTCGCGTAGGTGTATATCCAGCAGGGCACTTTTTGTATTTTACAGCATCCCAATAATCGAAGGAATTATTGATTTTTTCCACAATCTCTTCGATTTGTATATTTGGAGGAGATGTTATAGCTTTAAATAAATCTTCCTTATTTATTTCTGGAGTTCTTTCAATTACCATACTATTGATTTTTTCGCAAAGCTATCAAATACTTTCCAGTTTTGCAAACATTGGAAAGAATTTAGTGATTTTTCGTTGGCAATTTTAACATTTTAGCCTATGTCTCGCAATTTTCTATGCACTGAATAACATTCAAAAGACGGCGGCCAACAAGTATGCCGACGCGAGGACGCGTCGCCCCCAAGTGAGGACGCGATACCCACAGGATGGGACGCGTCGCCCACAAACAAAAAAGGGCATTAAATTGCGGTATACCGATTTTTCTATATATACGTAATTAAAAGGGGCATTTTAAATTTCATGTTTCATTTATGTTCGTAACATTTTGAATATCAAGGTGTTGATAATATGAAACATATACGTTGAATGTTTCATTTATGTTTCACTTTTGCAACGTACTGGAACAGATAAAAAACACTGAGGGAGCGCAATCACGCTCCCTCAGTGTTTTTTATCTGTTCCCACAGTGTTTTTTTCTTTGTAGTCAATCCGCTATTTCCCTCTTCTAATGAAAAGTGAAACTATGAAACTAAAAGTGAAACATTGGACTGCTATGTTTCAGCGGATTAGCACATTGATTATCAATAGTTTAGATACTAAAAATGAAACATGAAACAAAAATCTTCGGCGGTAAAAACACGTAAGGGTTTTATAGCGTAATCCGCTGATTCGCTTGTAGAGGTTTTTTGTAGAGACGAACTAAAAAAGAACGATGAATACGTATATTCTTGAGAAAAATGCTTGTATTCATCGTTCACACTCATTTCTTACACGATTGTCTATATTTTGTTACCCTAATGCACGACAATCTTTCTATGTTACCTTAAAATCACTATTTCAATTCGAATACGTGGCTTGTGCCTTCATCGGGAGTAAGCACGTCTAATCCTACCTTCATCAAGTAGTCGCCACTAAAGCGCTTGCCATTAAAGTCGAAAGTCGACTGTGTGCCAGGCATAAGGTTAATCTCCTCTACCGTATATTGACGTTGGGGGTCAAGACCTTGCATGCGCACCTTCAAGAGGCGTGGCTCCTTATAGCGGGGGTGGAGATTGTAGGCAAAGAGTACAGCGTGGCTCTTATCCTTCGACACGTAGTTCAAAGCACTATGGTCCGTTTCGTAAGGCGAAACGAGGCGATATTGGTCGCCGTCAAGAATGACGGGTTTCAAGCGTGTCCAATTCTTCACAGCTTGTTGTACGAAGGTGTAATCGTCTGTACCCTTCAAAGGCTTGAGGTCGATGTCGAAGCCCAACTTGCATGAACTGCATACGTCGGTACGGAACTTTACAGAAGTATTTTTGTTCCAGTTCGTTACGTGCGAGCCCATCGTTTTGGCTGGGAAGAACTTTGACAAGCTCCATTGAATGTAGAGACGTTCGTAGGGATCCGTATCGTCTGAGCACCAGAACTCGGTAAAGTACTTCAGCGCTTCGTAGTCCATACGGCCGCCACCACCCGAACAGAGCATCATGGGCAAGTTAGGATATTTGGCCTTAATGCGACTCATTACGTTGTAGACACCGCGCACGTGGTCAATGTAGGTATTGCCTTGGTTGGCCTTGTGATAGGGCGAGTAGATGTTGGTGATAGGGCTATTGCAGTCCCACTTAAAGTAAGCTACATCGGGATTTTCGGTCATAATGCGGTCTACTACGCCAAACACGTAGTCTTGCACCTTGGGGTTGGAAATGTCCAACACCAATTGGTTGCGATAGTAATACGTCTCGCGGTTGGGCTGCTGAATGACCCAGTCGGGGTGCTTCTCAAAGAGTTCGCTCTTGGGATTGACCATTTCGGGTTCTACCCAAATGCCAAACTTTACACCTGCTGCCTTGGCATCGCGTACGAGACCGGGAATACCTTCAGGCAGTTTGCTATGCGTTACGTCCCAGTCGCCTAAGCCGGCATGGTCGTCCTTACGCGGATATTTATTCGCAAACCAACCATCATCGAGCAAGAACATGTCAACGCCTAAGTCCTTAGCATCTTTCATCAGTTCTGCCAGGCTCTTTTGATCGAAGTCGAAACCTGTATTCTCCCAGTTGTTGAGCAAGCTCAAGCGGTCGCTCATACCCATATTGACTTGATAACGGCGTGCCCAGTCGTGAAGGTTGCGGCTGGCTTGCCCTACGCCAGTGCTGCTGGTGGTGAAGATAAACTCTGGAGTAGTGAATGTCTCACCAGCACGGAGTTTATAGTCGCTGGCATACGGATTGATAGCTGGAATGACGCGCAATCCGCCTACGTTGTCCACCTCAAAGGTGAAGCGGAAGTTACCCGTCCAACCAATCGTACCGAGCACAACGTTGCCTTCATTCTCCTTGGCGGGTTCGTTCAGTCCGAGTTCAAAGAAGGGTTCCGTGTGCATGGCTGCACGTGTGCCCAACTTCGTGTCGATTATCTTTTTTCCTGCGGTGAGTTGTACCGTTTCGGGTTGTCCTTCCTTTGCCCAATCGCTATGGTAAGAGGTCAAGAAGTACTTGGAAGCGTCAAAGTAAAGCATCGTGCTACTATAGCGCCACAAGGTTACAGGATTCTTCTCGTTATGGCTTATCTCCGTCCAAGCCTTGATCACGTTCTCCTTGTCGTAGGCCACATAGTGGAGCTTCACGGTGTCGGGATACTTATCGTCTTTCAGCGTGATGATGGTCTCGGTGCCACCATCTACGGCTTTTGTTTCCACACCTTTATAATAAAGGTAGGTGGTCATGTTGCCATCGGCATGTGTGATGGCCACAGCGGGCTCGAAATAATCTTCGCCACCCGAAGCGGCATAGACCTCATGACCTCGTGTGCTCACTGCACCATCGGAGGCAGCGTAGGTGTTCCACTTAAGGTTGTCGTAGTCGGCTGTATTCTTCAGTTTGTCGCCATAGTATACTTGGTAAAGGCGGCCTTTGGGCGAAACCTTCAGCACGAGATCGGTATTCTGTGTGCTTACGCGCACGGTCTGTGCGTTCACGCTCATTGTGGCCAACGAAAGGGCCATCAGTGTTATCTTGGGAAGAGTATTCATGGTTATGAGTAATTTATGAGAGAGGTTTTATTGGGTGGATTGAGAGCTGAGGGATTCAAGACCATCTATAAGCTATAGAAGCCTCTAATCCCTACAGCTTTCTCTTAGAACTTAAAGCTTGCACTAAATTCAAAGGTGAGTGGGCGCATGTAGCTACCGCTCATATACTTGCCAGCATATTGCGAAGCATCGGCTTTGCTGATCAATTCCGAACCGCTGATGGTGCCCTTAGCGCCCTTCTGGTTGAGGAAGTTGATAACGCTTGCACCGAGCGAGAGTCGCTTGTTGACCATCCAGTTGATACCGCCGAAGGTCTCCCAGTGTCCGTTGAAGTAGAGTGCTTCTTGCAAGTTGGCGTAAGTCTTGCCAAAGTAGCGGAATGAGAGCCATACGTTGAGGTTCGGCAGAATGTTGTACTTTGGATCGAGTTCTACGAGAATCTGCGGAATCTCCTTCACAATCATGTTGTTGGCGTTGACCGACATCTGCTGACCGTCGCTGAAGGTGACGCTCGCATTATAGTTCTTATATACTGGTTTCTGATAGGTGAACAGAGCGTGTAGTGAGAAGTTCTTGAAAGGCTTCACCTCGGCAGTGGTGGTCCATCCAAGCGTCTGGATGTTGTAGATGAGCAATACCGTCTTACCTTCGCTTGTGCCTGGCTTCGTAAGGTTCTGCTGGTCGATGTTGTTTGACTTGGCAATGTAAGTCACCATCGATGAGAGGTCTAACCAAGAGTTCTTGTAGAAGATACCACCGCGCACAAGGGGAATTGTGACACGCTTATACTGTTCGGCTGTGGGGCCTGTGCCTGCATAGTCGCTGATGCGCGGATAGCGAGTGGCAATGGTTCCGTCGGCCATGATACCGAAGCCCTTCACAATGTCGTAGGTGAGCTGAGCAGTGGCAGCATAGTTGAGTTTGTTCTTCGTCACGTTGGCTGGGTGAATGCTATGCTGAGTGGCTACGATTTGTCCATCTTCGCCATAAGCATAAGTGTTGAAGTCGCCAATGTGGAAGCCCGAGAAGCGTGATTGCGCTATTTGGTCGGCCGACATGCGGTAGTACTCCAAGCGTCCGCCATAGTAGAGGTTGAGTTTATCGTTGATCTTCCAATTGTCGGTAAGATAGAGAGCAAGTTTGTTTTCCGAACCCTTCGTGTATTCAGGGCTCAACTCATTGAAGCCAAAGAATTGTGTGCGATGTGGAGTGAGTGTGGGATCGGTAGGGTCGGTCGCCATGGAGTAGAGCACTTGAGGGTAGGGGCTGACGGTGCCCGTCCATTGCAGTGAAGAAGAGTGGTAATTGAGGTGATAGTACCATTCGTTGAGTCCGAGTCGCACTTGATGACCACCAAATTGCTTGTTGAGTTCCGTGGTGAGCATACCGCTCGTCACTTTACCAAAGTGGAGCCAAGTGCGGCGTCCTTCGATGAGTCCTTCGTAAGCCTCTTGTCCGTTCTCATCGAGCGTATAGCCGTCGGCAGCAGTCACTTCGCTGATGGTACTTCCGCCGAAGTCTACGTAGTTGGCCACGGGCGCGTACATCCACTTCGCATCGAGTTTCCACTGGAGTCCGTTGTCCCATCGATAGCTACTAAGCAAGGCCAACTCGTGTGAGCGGTTCTCGCTTCCGCGATTGAGATTCCACGTCTTCTTCTGCCCATCCATAATGTCGGTGTAAGTGAAAGCACCATTGTAGGGCACGTAAGAGTTGCGTCCTGGGTCGAAACCATTGACCTTCTTGATCGAACCATCGCCTACATATATAAAAGGAGCAGCATTGGCAAAGTTGCCCGGATTCTTACTATTGGCATGCTTATATTGCAGCGAGATGTAGCCCTTGCCTTCATTGAGCAGACGCGTAATACCAACATGGTAGATTTGTGTACGATCGGCATTCTCTGCAAATTGCAATTTGAAAGAGCCTGGATCAAAGTTTTGGTAAGCGCCTGCATTGTAAAGCCAATTCTTACCGATGCCTCCATTGAAGTTGACATCAAAGTTTTGCATGCCAAAGTGGTTTACGCGATAGTTGATCTGTCCGTGGAAGTCCTTTTGTCCTAAATTGGTAAATCCTGTCACAGAGTAGGCAATGTTGCCCGTGGTGATGGCTGATTCAGAGGGCGAGAGCAGTCCAGTGCTTCCGAGGCTGGCATCATTGCGCCAATGAGCAGAGAGTTTGTGTACGGAAGAAGAGTAGACAGCGGGTAATCCATTCTCATATACGTTGACGTCCTCGCTGGGTAATCCTATTTGAATTTCGCGTGGCTTATTCGCGTCGGCGGCGTTAAGCATGACATTGCGTTCTTCGCCTTTGTCAGCTTGTGCAGATGTGTTGGTCTGTGCTTGAGCCTGCATGCTTGCAGCGAGCAGTACGCATGAGGTCAAAGCTTGAAAGGTAACTGATTTCATGGGTAATATGGATTTGTAGTGTGTAGCTGTGCACCGCGGTGTTTGTTATGTCGTTGTAGCAAAACGCGGTGTTATTGTTTTCGCTAGCAAAATTACGGTGGCTTGCGTCGAAATCCAAATGTAAGTAAGCGGTAAGTAGATTATTTTTTAGTCATATTCTTCGTTAAACGTTGATAATCATCTATTTCTGTGACTATTATAAAAAGGCTTAAGTAGATAGTATTTAACTGAAAGTAAATCATTATATTTGCAGTGCGAAGCAATAAAGCCTTCTAATCTTATTAATATTTGCCCCTTGAGGCAGCAAAGTACCATCCTTACAGATCAACCATGAAAGTAGTACGAATTCTCCTCCTATTGCTGAGCGCTGTATGTGGTCTGTCCCTTTATGCAGCGCAGTCAGACCTCGACCGGTTGGACGGCTATGTAGCACGTCGAGCAGAGTATGTGGCACGGAAGCAGCACAGCATAGATCGTATTAAAGCGCAGCTGCGCCCCTCTATGACTGCAGATGAGCGGCTCGCTATCTACGACCGACTATTCGAAGCATATTATACCTTTCGGTTCGATTCCGCCATGGTCTACGTGAAGCGTGGCTCGCAGTTGGCAGAGTCGGCACACAACAGCTATTTTCAAGACAACTTCCGCATACACCAAGGCCTCCTGCTTGCTACCAGTGGCTACTATAGTCAGGGCGAAGCCGTGCTCCAAAGCATTCGGCCAGAGGGGTTACCCAGCGAATTGCAGTTTAAGTACTATTATTCCTTCTCGTGGCTCTACAACTTTTGGTCGGCCTACTGCAACGACCGCGAGTTCGCGCCCCGTTTCAACCAGCTACGCTTGCAATACTTGCAACAAGCCATCAGCTGCACACCCCGTGGCGGCGCCATGTACCATTATCTCTCGGGCGAGGCCCTATATTATAGTGGGAAGAATGCCGATGCCATGCGCCACTACCATCGTGTGCTGCAGCTCGTAAGCGTGAGCAACCGATTGTATGCATCGTCCGCCTATGCCCTAGCGCGTGGCTACAAACTGCAAGGGAGAATGGATCTCTACGAACACTACATGGTGGAGGCGGGCATTTCCGACCAAGTGTGTCCGCTCAAGGAGAATCTTGCCTTGCAAGAGCTTTCCCTCTATCTCTATGAGAAGGATGAATCTTACTCAAGTCGAGCCGTTAAGTACATTTACTGTTCCATGGAGGACGCCGAGTTCTACAACAATCGCCTCCGCATGCTCGAGATCTCACGCATCTTGCCCAAAATCGTAGCTGCCTATCAATCGCAAATCAATTCTCGCACCACGCTCCTCTATTGGGGACTTGGCGGATTGAGTTTGCTCACGCTCATGCTTCTTGCCCTTATATGGTTGGTCTTCAAGCAGAATAAAAAACTCAATTCGCGCCGACTGCAGCTTCGCCAGCAAAATGCACTACTCGAAAAACTCAATCAGCAATTGAGCATTACCAATCAGCATCGCGAAACCTATATACGCCTTTTTCTCAATCTCTGTGCTATTTATATAGGAAAACTCGACAGCATGCGTAAACTCGTGTTGAGAAGCATTAAGGCGGGTACTACCAACGAGCTACAATCGAAACTTAACCATATCCGCGTGCAAGAGGAAGAAGCCACCACTTTCTACGATCGCTTCGATCGTGCCTTCACCATGCTCTATCCCGACTTCGTCTCTCAGCTCAACCAACTCCTTCGCGACGATGCACAGGTGCACCCCGAGTCGCCTAACTCTCTTACCACAGGCCTGCGCATTTACGCTCTTATGCGCCTCGGCGTAACGGCTAGTGCAGAGATTGCTACGCTGCTCTTCTACAGTCCGCAGACCATCTATAATTATAAGTCGGCCATGAAGAGCCGTGCAAAAAATCGAGACACCTTCGAGCAAGATGTCAACAGGCTCTGCCACGTAATACAAGAGGATAATTAAGAGGGTGCATGCAGTTTCGGTAAAACGAGTAGCAATATTCCGCCGCTCAAAATAGCTTAACTCAACTTTCGGATTTAGGATGAATGGGCTGAAAGCCCTATGAATTCCTTAGCAATTTCATACGTAACACTTCATCTTACCATCAGCGAACGAAGCTATTACCGTCGCTGGATGAGCATCATTTGCTCTGCCGCTGCCGTTCGGTAGCTTTACCGCTGCCGTCCGGTAGAGCTACCACTGCCGTCCGGTAGAGCTACCGCTGCCGTCCGG
>UQKO01000062.1 GCA_900541575.1 uncultured Prevotella sp. | reverse complement strand
CGCCGCCAATTTCTTTACAAGCCTCACTTGACATTGAGTCAGGTGAGGCTTTATTATTAATATTGGCGGCTATAATGGCTTTCCCCCTCTATTCCCTTAAATCAGTAATTCACTGAATCAAATTTTAATATTATAGACAATGTCCTTTGAACGCTTATATACGAAACGTTTGCCGCAGAATCCGTTGTTACACGATCCTATGCTAAAGTACGTGTTGTTGCTTGGTTTAGGAATTGTTTTGGGATGGAGTATGAAGGATTGTAGTATGCAATGGCTATTGATGGGTTGCGGTCTGCTTTTGTTGGTAGGTGGTATAGTGCTATATTGTTTTAGGGGAAAAAATGAAAAAGTGTGGTGGCTAATTTCGTCTTTAGCTGCTATGGCGCTGATTGTTGTGGCAGCAGGTTGGACGCAGAGTGTGTATAATGAAGTAGTCGTGGATAATTGGCCTTCTGAATCTCGTGTATGGGGAGGAAACTTAGTTGGAGTTCACAAGATAAATGATGGATATACAACGGTTGATATAAAGTTGCATGATAAGTATAGAGATTGGAATGGGAAAGTTGTAAGGGTCACTTTTTCGAAGGGAAGTATGCTGATGGGGAAAAGAGATTCTTTTATGCAGAGGAAAGAGTCTACTGCGGTTGGTAAGGAAACTGCTCGAAAAGAGGATGTACAGTCTGCTAGGTTAGGAGATAATTTGTTCTTTTATTGCAGGCTGTCTAGCTCATTAGGTAAAGTGTGCCCTTCCAATTTTGATTATAATAGCTATCTGACGGTACATCATATTAGTGGGGCTGGTTTTGTGGGTGGAAGAGAAAAAGTTTCTGTTGTTGACAGCGAACGATTAGAAAAAAGTGCAGGTTTTTGGGGATGGAGGAAGAGTTTTCGTATATGGATGATAGAATGTAGAGAGAAACTGTGGGAGGAATATGCGCAATACTTTATAGGAGAGAATTTGTCTATACTTTCAGCATTGACTTTGGGTGATAAGACCTTGTTGAGGAAGGATACGCAAGAGGTCTTTTCTGATACAGGAACGAGTCATATATTAGCTCTTTCGGGGCTTCATCTAGGAATATTGGTAAGTATTTTTAATTTTCTGTTTCTAAGAAAGATGCGCAGATGGGGTGCAAGAGTTACTGGACTAGTATTGATAGTGGGAGTGTTGTGGTTTTTTACATTTTTGGTAGGTTTGCCCGTGTCGTTGGTTAGGGCATCTACAATGTTTACGCTGATGCAGATTGGCGTATGTATGGGACGTGGCCGTGGGGCAACTTTGAATAATTTATCTGTGGCAGCCCTGTTGTTGCTCATTGTAGATCCGCTTACGCTTTTCGATGTAGGTTTCCAAATGTCGTTTATTGCGGTGTTGTCTATTATTTTGACAGAAAGATATCTCTGGCAGAGATTTCCTTTGCCTTTGTGGAATGATGGGCAGAGTGTATTGCTAAAAAAGGTTCGAAGGGCCGATGGACAGAAAAGGTCAGAGTATATACGTTGTGTGAGTATACCTTTGTTGAAAAATGAATGCGGTAAGCGATTATATTACTTTTTTCGTGATATAATTTATCCTTTTATATGCGTATCAATTAGTGCGCAGTGGGGCACTTTGCCACTAGTGCTTTATTATTTCCATATATTTGCGACTTATGCATGGTTGGCCAATTTTGTAGTGATTCCTGCGGCCTATGTATTGTTGTCGTTCGCATTGTTATTTTTTATATTCCCTCTAGGGATAGTAAGAATGGGGCTAGCAGTGGGCATGACTTATGTAATGGATGTAATGGTCAATTCCTTAGATTGGCTATCGAGGCTCCCTGGTGCAACGATGCATGTGTCGGCATCTTGGGTCGCACTAATGCTTATTTGGTTGCTACCAATGGTGACTTATGCTTTCTTTCAGTCGAGGAAACGGAGATTGCGTGCTATCCTTATGATAACGATAACGGCGTGCTTAACATTTGGCGTGGTAGCTCAGATGCTTTATAAGATGGAAAATCGTGTCACTCCCCATGTGATGGTATATAAGGTAAATGGACTGCCAGCTGTGCATTTTGTGCAGTCTTCGGAAAAATCGTATCTGCTCTCATCGTTGTCAGCGGATAGTGCGAGACAGAAACTTACTTATGTGAATGAAAATTATTTCGTGCCGAATAAGATGGCATTTCCCCAAATGTTGCGAACGGATAAAACATGGAGTAACAGTTACTTGATGCAGCAGAAATGGCTCGTGATGTTCAGACACAAAACGATTTATCTGCTCAATCATGCTTTAGCTTTTGACAGGAAAAGTTTCGCAGTCTCAAATGCAAAATGCGGAATGCAGATAGACTTGCTAGTTGTGGCTCGTGGATGCAGAAATAGCTATGCAGAGGTATGCCAAGTGATGCAGCCGCGAAAAGTAGTACTCTTTTCTAATTTACCTATTGCGCAACGTAAGCATTGGAAAAAATCATGTGAAAAAGTGGGCATTCCTTGTTATGATATGGCAGAGAAAGGCTACTACGAATGGAAAGTATGAGATGGGCCTCATGAGTGTAGAAGCCGTGCATTTTTTCTGAACTTCGTGAGCCTTACCTAATATTTCTGCGGCATGAGTTTTCACTTGATAATCGCATCAAGTGGGTTTTTGAGAATGCGTCCGATGGTTAAGGCATGCAGAGAGGCTGCAGTCTTGAGTTCCTCTTGAAAATAATAGGCCACACTTCCCACGAAAGATACGGGAAGTTCCGTTCGGCCATAAGCCAACACATTGCGGCGGAAAAAACGAGCAAACTCATCAATGAGCAGAGCTTGAATTACTTCCTCCTTTCGGTGCCTACTGAGGAATGGTGCAAACGAAGCCAAGAAACGATTGGCCAATGGTTCACGATAGACGCGCTGAATAATTTGGTCAACTGAAAGGCCATATTCTTCCGTAAAAGCTTTGCACAAGTGGGTTGGCATTACGCCTTTAAGCACATCGCCAATCAGTCTTCGTCCCAGCACCGCTCCGCTCCCCTCATCTCCTAAGATATAGCCCAAAGGCGACACGTTTTTCACAATTTCACCATCGAGATAAAGTCCACTATTACTTCCCGTTCCGAGAATACATGCAATGCCATCGTTGTGTCCACAAAGAGCAATGGCAGCTCCCAATAAGTCAGATCCGACGGTCAGTTCTTTGGCCGAAGGGAAAGCACGGCGTAGCGCTAGTTCCACCACATTGCAAAGTTCACCTCGGCAGCCAGCACCATAAAAATTTACCACGTCGGGAGTCGCAAATCGCTCATCAATGAGAAGTTCATCCCTAAGAATCTGAGCAATATCTTGCGGGTTGAGCATGAATGGATTGATTCCCTGTGTCGAAATTCTGTTTATGAGTTGTCCATCCTTGTGGAGCACCCAGTCCGTCTTTGTGCTTCCGCTGTCTGCGGTCAATGTAAGTTTGTTCATAAAGAAAGTCGTTTATTGTGTACAAAGGTAATGTTTCCGAAGTTTTTACGTATCTTTGCAATCACGAAAAAGCATCCAATACATCATTTTTATTATAACATACGTATGTTACGATTCTTATGTGCACTTTGCCTTTCCGCTTGGTGCACTTCTAGTATAGCCGTCCGTCCAGAACGCACCTTGCGCATCGACTACGATTTTAGCGGCAACACACGCGAACAGCATATCTCTGTGGCCGAACTTTGCAGCTTCGAGGGATGGGCTGGTCGCGCAGCGCATCTTGATAGTGTGCCCTTGCGTGGCAACGGCGACATTACCCTGACCGACCTTCGCACAGGTAAGACACTCTATCGCCATTCATTCTCCACCCTGTTTCAAGAATGGCTCACTACAGAAGAGGCTACCCAGACCACGCGTTCATTTGAAAACACGTTTCTTCTGCCCATGCCCGAAGATTCTGCGCAGGTAACAGTGCGACTTTTTGATTTTAAAGATCACGTATCTACCACGTTTACGCATAAGGTCAATCCCCACGACATCCTTATCCGTCAACTCGACCACCTTCCCATTCCCCCCCATCGCTATCTGCACCAAAGCGGATCGCCGACAGAGAAAATCGACGTGGCCATTGTAGCTGAGGGGTACACTGCTATGCAGACCGATGATTTCTATCGCGATGCCCAGACTGCAGTGGAGTCTATCCTAAGCCATGAGCCATTCAAGAGTTATGCCAATCGATTCAACTTTGTGGCAGTGGCAGCAGCTTCGCAAGATAGCGACGTGAGCATTCCCAAGGAAGGGCTTTGGCGTAACACTGCATTGAGCTCGCACTTTTCCACATTCTACTCCGATCGTTACCTAACCACGCTCCATCAGCGTGATCTTCACAATCTTCTAGCGCGCATTCCCTACGAGCACATTATCATTTTAGCCAATACCTACACCTATGGTGGCGGAGGCATCTATAATGCTTACACGCTGACCACTACCCACCATGCAGCTTTCCGTCCAGTGGTTGTGCACGAGTTTGGTCATAGCTTTGGCGGATTGGCCGATGAGTATTATTACGACGATCAATACGAAAACTACTATTCCTCGTCAGCAGAGCCATGGGAACCCAATCTCACCACCTTGCACAATTTCGCCCAAAAGTGGCAAGATTTGCTCCCGAAGCGTACCCCTATTCCCACACCAGTGGACAAGAAACATACAGACCGCATTGGTGTGTACGAAGGCGGTGGCTACATGTCGAAAGGCGTATATCGAGCATTCCCTGATTGCCGTATGAAGACGAATGAGTGTGCCGCTTTTTGTCCCGTGTGTCAGCGAGCACTCAGTCGCATGATAGAGTTCTATACAGATAAGCAATAGCATCTATGGCAAAAAAGACTACTCCCAATAAGAAACGGCGCAACCCGGGCACCACCCCTGCTCCTGCTCCGCTCATGCAACGCTTGAAGAAGCAAATACTCCTGCTTCGAGGCTATTGCCGTGCCGATAACGTGCAGTTTGTTATAGGATTATTCGTGTTAGTAATCAGCATCTTTCTGCTCATAAGCGTAGTGTCGAACGTTTTTACCGGACGCTTCGACCAAAGCTACGTACAGAGCGGCACACTAACCCATGCAGCCAACTATGGCGGCAAACTTGGAGCCTATCTTTCCGACTATCTAATGAACACCTGTTTTGGTCTGTTCGCCATTCTCATCCCCGTATTCTTGTTGTTAGTCGGTGTAAAACTCATCAACACCTATAGTGTGCGTCTGTGGAAATGGTTTGTCAATCTATCCATCATTATGATTTGGGGCAGCATCTTCATGTCGCTCGTCACGCAGATGTTACCCAAAAGTCTCGTAAAGAATGTAGGCTTCAGTCTTGGAGGCAATCATGGAAGCTACATCACGCGCCAGCTCACCGACAATCTCGGTAGCTTTGGCGCTTGGATTGTAGTGCTTGTAGCCGCAGTGCTCTATCTTATGTATCTCACGAGCGAAACGGTCAACGTCGTGCGCCGCATGCTTCGCCCGCAGGATTACATAAAGGATAAATTAGCCAAACGCAAAGAGCACGAAGCTGATAGCGACTACGCGGTTGCGGACGAAGGATCTCTTTCTGATGAAGCTACGGAAGGCTCCTATTCCGCTAGCAGTGACGACGACGATGAGGACGATGAAAATGCACCTTATTATTCAGATGAAGAACTTAAAGCTTCGTCTGAAAATGGTGATTCCAATGAGTCAGTGTCCATAGAGCTAGGCACCGAAGTCTCTTCTACCACTCCCACCACCGATTCAGGCAATATGGAAATCGTGGTGAGCCACAACGACGAAGCAGACTCTCCTGCTGCAGGCTCCACTGATACGAAGCTCGACATTACCACCCCCATCGTAGACGATAAAGCGAAAGGAAAAACCGTGGAGGAAGTACTCTCGATGGAGCCCTACGATCCGCGCAAGGATTTGGAATATTACAAGTTCCCCTCTATCCCCTTGCTGAAGCATTACGAAGACAATGGGCCAAATGTCGACATGGCCGAGCAGAATGCCAACAAAGACCGCATCATTACTGTGCTGCGTAACTTTGGTGTGGAAATCTCAAGTATTAAGGCCACTATCGGCCCCACTATTACCCTCTACGAAGTGACCCCAGCTCCTGGTGTGCGCATCAACAAGATTCGTAATCTTGAGGACGACATTGCCCTTTCGCTCTCTGCTCTAGGCATTCGTATTATCGCCCCCATCCCAGGCAAGGGCACCATCGGTATAGAGGTGCCCAATAAGAATCCGCGCATTGTCTCGATGGAGAGCATCATCAATACGCGTAAGTTCCAAGAATCCACCTTTGAGCTTCCCATAGCCCTTGGCAAGACCATCACCAACGAAGTGTTCATGGTCGACCTCGCCAAGATGCCCCATCTCCTTGTGGCTGGTGCCACAGGTCAGGGTAAGTCTGTCGGATTGAATGCCATCATCACTTCGCTGCTTTATAAGAAGCATCCAGCCGAACTCAAATTCGTCATGGTCGACCCGAAGAAGGTAGAATTCTCCATCTATGCTCCTATAGAGAAGCACTTCTTGGCCAAGATTCCCGATGATAATGAAGATCCCATCATTACCGATGTGACTAAAGTGGTACAGACGCTCAAGAGTCTTTGCCAACTTATGGACCACCGCTACGACCTCTTGAAGAAAGCCAAGGTGCGTAATATTAAGGAATACAATGCCAAGTTTAAGTCGCGCCAACTCTTGCCCAAGTATGGCCATGAGTTCATGCCCTATATCGTAGTGATTATCGATGAGTTTGGCGACCTTATCATGACAGCTGGCAAAGAAGTGGAACTCCCCATTGCTCGTATTGCCCAGTTGGCACGTGCTGTGGGAATCCACATGGTCATTGCCACGCAGCGCCCCACCACCAATATCATTACAGGTACAATCAAGGCCAACTTCCCTGCCCGTATGGCATTCAAGGTAATGTCGCAGATTGATAGTCGCACCATTCTTGATCAAGGAGGAGCCAACCAGTTGGTGGGTAAGGGTGATATGCTCTTCCTCTGTGGCAATACGCCCGTGCGTGTGCAGTGTGCCTTTGTCGATACGCCCGAAGTGGAAAAAATTAATGAATTTATCTCCGACCAGCAAGGTTATATTTCGGCCTTTGAACTTCCCGAGCCTGAGATGGACGAAGAAGGAAGTGGCAAGGGAGGTGATCTCTCGGGCGAGACTCTCGACCCCATGTTTGAGGAAGCTGCGCGTCTCATCGTAGTGCATCAGCAAGGTTCCACTTCGCTCATTCAGCGAAAGTTTTCCATTGGTTACAATCGCGCTGGCCGCTTGATGGACCAACTCGAACGTGCAGGCATCGTAGGACCCACACGTGGCTCGAAGCCCCGTGAAGTATTGATTAGCGACGAAACCTCTCTCGATGCAAAATTGATGGAACTTCATCGCTAGCCGATCCTTCGCTAACAACTTCAATAGACGAAAAAACAGAAAAAGTGCACTTTATGATGTGCACTTTTTTTTGTCATGGTGGGTGTGTGGTGTTGGTTAGCGGCGCATGGTCTAAAGTCTATGAACTGATGAATAGAACTTCTTGTGAAATGAGAGGCAAAATCCCCCTCTGCAATAGATGTATATGTATCGTAAGAAAAGCGCATCATTCTTCTGCGTCAGAGGGTGTGTTTCCTCTTTGCCATCATCCTTAAAAAAGGAAGTGTTAGCCTTTTGAAATCTTCAGAGAGTACACTCCCTGCTTAAAAGGAGTCAAATGGTACTGCTATTTATGGGCATATTCAGCAGTTTTCCCGAAAAAAAACTTTATATTTGCATTTACATATTGCAAATTCACTATCAATGAAGAACATAAAACGCATAATATCCACCCTTGCAGTAGCTTGTGCCGTAAGTTTCTCGGGGTTTGCTCAGACAGCGCGTCAGGTACTCGACAGAACGGCAGCTCAACTCAAAAACAGTGGCGGCATAGAAGCCACCTTTGAGGGTACACAGTTTAAAGGCACTCACGAAACAGGCTCTGCCAACGGAAAAATTCAGGTGCAAGGATCAAGGTTTAAGATTCAGTCGAGTTCCGTGACTATCTGGTTTGATGGTAAAACCCAGTGGACGCATATGAATGGAAGCGACGAGGTGAACGTGAGCAAGCCTTCTGCAGCAGAGTTGCAGCAGACCAATCCCTATACCTTTGTCAATCTCTACAAGCAAGGCTACAATCTCAGGCTTGCTCCCACCACCTATCATGGCAAAAGTTGTCACGAAGTAAGAATGGTGGCACAGAGTAAGAGCAATGCCTTGCAACTTGTCATTCTCGTAATAGACAAGCAGACGCATCTACCCGTCTCTATCCGTGTGAAAGACAATCATGGAGAGTGGACGCGTGTCCGCGTCGGCAGCATCCACACCCGTCGCCATTGGAGCGATGCCAACTTTAAGTTTGATACCAAGAATCATCCTGGTATTGAGGTAATAGACCTAAGATAGGTTTATGAGTTTATTAGTTTAATAAGTTTATAGACTTATCCTTCTTCACATTTACTCCCATCACATGAACAATTCAGACAATATCATACCTTGCCTCATCTTGGGCTCAGGCCCTGCAGGTTACACCGCAGCTATCTATGCCGGCCGTGCCGGACTCAATCCCGTAATCTATGAGGGACTGCAACCAGGCGGACAACTCACCATCACCACTGAAATAGAAAACTTTCCCGGATTTCCCGAAGGCATTGATGCTAACGAGCTGATGGATGGCATGCGCCAACAAGCCGAGCGCTTCGGTGCTGAGATACGTAGTGCAGCTGCCATTCGAGCTGACCTCTCACAGTCGCCCTATACGCTTTGGATGGACGACGATACCGAGGTGAAGTGTCATTCGCTCGTGATAGCCACAGGCGCTTCGGCCAAATATCTAGGGCTAGCTGATGAAAAGAAATATCAAGGTATGGGCGTGAGCGCTTGTGCCACGTGTGATGGTTTCTTCTATCGTAAAAAGACGGTGGCCGTCGTAGGTGGTGGCGACACTGCTTGTGAGGAAGCGTCCTATTTGGCTGGACTGGCTGCGAAGGTCTATCTCATCGTGCGCAAGCCATTCTTGCGTGCGTCCAAGGCAATGCAAGACCGTGTGCTCCAGAATCCTAAGATAGAAGTGCTCTTTGAAACCAACACCCTCGGCCTTTATGGCGAAGGCGGTGTGGAAGGTGCTCACGTGGTATATCGCAAGGGCGAATCCGACGAACGTCATTACGACTTGCCCATCGACGGCTTCTTCCTTGCCATCGGCCATAAGCCCAATAGTGACCTTTTCAAGCCTTGGGTAAAGACCGACGAAGTGGGTTATATCCTCACTGAGGGTGATTCTCCACGTACGGGTATTCCCGGCGTGTTCGCCGCAGGCGATGTGGCCGATCCTCATTATCGCCAAGCTATCACTGCTGCTGCTAGCGGATGCAAAGCTGGCATTGAGGTGGAAAAATATTTGAAGAACAAGAAAGAGTTTTAAGTTTATAAGGTTATAGAGAGTTTTAAGTTTTGAGGTTATAAGGTTATAAAGGAACCTTTCGCAGTTTAGAGACTAACTTTATAACCTTATAACCTCAAAACTTAAAACTCCTATAACCTACTTTCTTCCACATTTTCATCATGGAACGTCATCCCCTTCGTCCTTTCTTGCCCGAGGGCGCTCGCATACTCATGTTAGGGAGTTTCCCCCCTCCTAAGAAACGTTGGTCGATGGATTTCTTCTATCCCAACATGCAGAACGATATGTGGCGCATCTTCGGTCTCATCTTCTTTGCCGACCGCGAGCACTTTGTTGATACCCTTCATAAGCGTTTCGACCAAGCGCGTCTTGAATCCTTTCTGTGTGAAAAAGGCATAGCCCTTTACGATACGGCATGCGTCGTGAATCGTTTGCAGGACAATGCCTCCGATAAGTTTTTAGAAGTGGTGGAGCATACTGATGTCGATGCCCTTCTTCGCAATCTGCCAGAATGCCATGCCATTGTCACCACAGGACAGAAAGCCACCGACACGCTGCGCGAGCATTTCCTTGTGAGCGAACCGCGTGTGGGCCATAGCGTATCGTTTGAGTTGGAAGGGCGTCCCATGCGGCTCTATCGTATGCCCAGCAGCAGCCGGGCTTATCCTCTCAAACTCGAGAAGAAAGCCGAGGCATATCGCTCCATGCTCGTGGCCGAAGGGATTATCGAAGCGGAGTAAATACACGTGTTGAGGGCGCGCATAGCGCACACACGGCGTGGAGTGAATCAAAGTGCGTTGCAATGCTCGCTAAAGCATTGTCCGCTATACCTTCTTCTCCTCTGAAACATCATAGTATGCTCCGTGTTCTTTGCAATATTCGATGAGTCGATAAAATGTCTCGTCGGCGGTGAGCAACGGGGCGTTGCCTATGAGCATGAGCCGCTTGCGAGCACGCGTCATGGCCACATTGAGTTTGCGGTCGATGATGGAGCCTGTGCGCTCGTCAATGTACTCATTGTTGGTGAGAAACGACAGTTGATATTTCTTTTTCGCAGTGAAGCTATATACGATGGTATCGCGCTGACTGCCTTGATAACGTTCCACGGTGTCGATAGTGATATCGTGGAGTTTTTTTATGCCTCGGCGGTCGATGGCCGCTCTCACAGTGGCTATTTGGTTGCGATAGGGCACGATGACGCCCACCGATGTAGCCACGTCAAAGTCATTGCCAAGCTTGCGGTAAGTGTGTTCCACAATGTCGGCTATCAGTTCAGCTTCCACCGTGTTCACCTTATCTGGCTCGTCGGGATGATTATTGGGCAGACATGAAAGAAAGGCCACGCGCCGCGTTTCTATTAAGTTGTCTATCCAGTTGTCGCTTTCCCCCTTTTGGGGCGTAGGCTCCGTTTGGTGAGGTAGGGGCACTGCATTGAGGCGTCCTTCGTAGAAAGCATGGTTGGGAAAGTCGGCAATCTCCTGGTGCATGCGTCCCTGGTGTGTGAGCATGTGACACACGCGTTCGTCAGTATGGTGGTTTCCATCGTAGCCATAGAGGTGGAGCAAACGCTCGAAGAGCGAGAGACGGCAATCGGTCAAGCCGATTTGTTGCAGCATGGGGTCGGCTACTCGGCTCTCATCTTCGGCCTGTAACACGACAGCGGGAAGTTGCTTCTCATCGCCGATGAGTACAAAGCGCTTAATGGCCGCTTTGCCTTGGTAGCAGGCACTGAGCAATCCCACAATGTGAGGCTCGAGTATCTGCGAAGCTTCGTCGATAATGGCAAGGGAGAATTGGCGCATTTCGAGCAGACTGATGGATGAATTGAGTGCCGTAGTGGTGCCACAAAACACTCGTGTGTGGCGTATCAAGTGTTTCACCTGTTGCAATGTGTCAAACTTCGATACGCGTTCCGAAAGCAGATATTTGCGGTAGCGCTCTTCGCAACTGAAGTCGCTTCCCAAGCGTACAAAGTCTATTCCCCCATCAAGTTCTACAAGTTTGCTGCAAATCTCGTCGACAGCTCGGTTGGTATACGAGAGCAGTAACACGGAAGTGCCTTCTTGGAGCAACTCCTCGTGCAAGATGTTGGTTAGTCCGAAGGATGTTTTTCCCGTTCCTGGAGGGCCAATTACGAGATATAAGTCGTCCGCTTGGCGGGCATGTAGCACCAAAGAGTTGAACTCCTCGTTGCCGTAATCGCCTTGGAGCGTGATGTTCGTGTTGAAGCGTGGGCGGCGTTGTCCGAGCAACAGGTCGCGACGTTCTTTAGGAGCAGAGAGAAATGCGTGCATGCCGCGATAGAGCGAACTATACGATGACTCCATAAAGTCGTGTTCCATGGCCCATACACAATGCTTAAAGTGTTGAAACACCAGCGGACTCGTCTGTGCATTGCGCAAGCGCACTCTGACATATTCTGGCTGAATATCCGTAATCGTACAGCGAAACACCATTGTGGCCGTAGCATCAGGAAGTTCACTTGAAACGTAAGGATAGAAGAATACGATATCCCCCACGCGAAAGTTCGACATGTCCGTGTTGTCCATTGCTCCGTGCTCTGCGAATATCAGCCGTGCCTCGGCCACTTTTCCCTCCTTCACTTCGGGCTCAAGCGTCATACCTTCGTAGATATTTCCTGCCTCGCGTTTATCGTCCAAGGGAGTGTTCCATACAGAGGCGAATCCCGAATTTTCCTTCGTCCGTGTGCCAATCTTTGAGAGCACTTGCTCGTTTGACAGAAATTGTAGGAAGCGGAAATAGTAAGCTTTCTCTAGTGCCGATGCTTCGCGGATGGGGCGCAGCGTTTGCTCTATCTGTGGACGGGTGAATCGTTGCCATAACGGACCTTGTGCGCCAGGATAGAGCTTTTCGGGAGTGAGCGTTTCGAGCGCTCTCATGCCCCCGCGAGCATACCATTCTTCACACCAAGCCAATTGGTTACGCAGTTTGATGGCTTCGAAGAGTAGGCGTGGAGCGCTCGGGGTCTCTTGTAAGCCATCTTTATATCGAGAGTAGAGCAGAAAGGCTTGCATCTGCTCGTAGTGAAGGTGGGCGTAGTCATAGTGAAGCAGAGCACGATAGAGCAAGGCTTGCACGTAATGAGACTCCTGCATTCCTGCATACTTATCTTGGGGCACTCCTGGCATATAGCGACACTTTCCCGACTTTTGCTCTATCACCATGCGATAGTTGAGTTCTAAGAAGTCCATACGTCCTTGCAGTCCAAGTACGTCAGAGAAGAAAGAAGGTTCGAGCACAATCTCCTCTTCCTTCAATTCGTGGTTCATCTCCTTGGGCATGGTTTGGTGAAGCATGTGCTCAATGTGTTGCTTCTGCCGGCGAGCCTCTTCGTGGAAGTCGCGTCCAATCTCGTTCTCACACGCTACAAGGCCCAGTGCATTGTGGCGGAAAAAGTGGCGAATGCTCTCAGAGTAGGGCGTATCTGTGCGGTAGGCCACTTCATCAAGCATCTGGCTAGCAAAGTTACCTAGTAGCGTGTGCCGAGTAGACAAACTAGGTTCAATGCGTTTCACCATTTGCGAAAAAGCCGTGTGTCCCACGGGGGTGAAGCAACTCGCGATTGTGGAGACATTGATTAGATAGTCGGGGGCATATATCAGCAATTCGGCCACCCAAGCTCCGCCTTGTTCACGTGGGCGAATCACGTTCATCGCCTCGCCCTCCACCATACATTGGCGCAGATATGTCCAGTCGCCTGGCACGTAAGCATTTTCCGCAGCATAGTTGATGCGCACATCCTCGTCGTTATCTTCGCGAGTAGCATAGATATAGGTATTGTCCCAGCGCACAATGGTGCATCTCACGCAGTCGGGCACATCCTCTTTCTTGCGCCAAGCTTCCTCTTTCGCTTCTCGGAAATCGCCTGTGGGAAGCAACAGATTCATAGCTTCAGGGGCTACCGCATCATAGATTGTTTCGATAAATCGTACCACGGCCTTGAGGTCGTATCCCCAAGTCTGTTCCAGCTTTTCCTCTTCTGTCACGTTGAGTTCCATCAATCGGTGGCGCAAATGGTTGAGAGCAAATGATAGGCTGCGGTCGGTTTCCCTCACATGGTATTGCTTTAGCAGAAAGTCCATCTTAGCATACGTTCCACTGAGCTTCACGCTCACATCGCGTAGCTTTTGATTGATGGCCACGTTGATAACTTCGAGCAGTATGCCATAGCGCGTTTTTACTCGCCATTCGGGATTCACACGGAGCAGAACTTGAAAAAGGTCTTGAGCCGTCTCAAGCAAAGAGGATGGTAGATTCATGGATAATCGTTAAATTTGCAGTGGTTCGGTAGTTTCGGTTGTAGGAATGCAAGGCAATTTACTGAAGTTTCGGATTTAGCAAGGACGGGCTGAATCATCGTGCAAGGCGAATGCAATCAAGCTTGCTTG
>UQKO01000061.1 GCA_900541575.1 uncultured Prevotella sp. | reverse complement strand
AGACATAAAGTTCTTCATGTTTAGAATAGCTACTCAATATGCATGATATGAGCAAGCCTCTTTTTACCATCATACCAACCGGAAATATCCGCTGATCCAAAATGATAGTGTGGTGGCTGACCTCGTCCATAAGACAAGACTATGGCGCATAGGCTACGAATATATGATTACACACTCTAAAGATACTAGAGGTATCAATATTGCTTTGCTTTATCAGCCGCATAGATTCCGCCCCTTAACGAAAGATTCCATACGTGTGAATCCAGGAAACGCCAAAAAAGGACGTCCTACTCGCGACATACTGCACGTATCAGGAGAGATACCCACGGGAGATACGCTAGATGTTTTCGTATGCCATTTGCCGAGTCGCAGAGGCGGAAAGTATGCCATGCAATACAGAGAAGCCATAGCAAAAGAACTGAGAAATGCAGCAGACAGCGTGATGCACACGAGAAGACGCCCACAGATTGTTATTACAGGTGACTTTAATGCCTATTATCCTGAAAAAGTCTTTACCGAAGGTCTACTTGTCAAGACCATAAATAAAGATGGAGAAGATTATCAGCCACACAATCTCTATCTAATGACACATAAGATGAAGGCTCGCAACGACATAACAGGAACTTACAAATTTCAAGGCGAGTGGAGCCAATTAGATCAAATAATCGTGAGTGGAACTCTTCTTTCGAGAGGGGAAGGGAATACAAATGGACTTTGCACAACCCCACAAGACTGCAAAATAGTAGATTTTGAATATCTGCTACAAAAAGATAAAAGCGGTAATGGTGTACATCCCTACCGAACCTACTTGGGACCTTACTATCAAGGTGGATATAGCGACCACCTTCCCGTGATAATAGATTTTTATTTTTAAGGAGACTTGTAGCGTTAAGATATATCATCGCAACTCATCAAGCCCCAACGTCGAATCAAGAGATCTGATACATCTCATCAAAATAGGGCAACCACCGATTCTCTGCAATGCCTATCTGAAGCCCGTAAAAACAAGTACCCCTTTTACGAACTTCTTGCATTTGATAAAGATCATTTTTCGGAGGGAGCGGAATTCTGAAATCCGTCACCCATAGCACATCAGCCCCCGCATAGAGCGGATTTTCATGCAGCAACGCAAAAATTGTAGCTAACATGCGGCGCGCATCTGTATCGCCAGTGGGGTGTCGGGTGAAGAAATCTAGGAGTTTTGTGCGATCTTGCAACACATCAATGGGGGTGGCTTGTACAGAGAAAGCCACCAAATAGCATCTTCGCCTCTCCTTACCGCACACCTCCGAAAGCTTCATCATGAGAGAGAGGGCTATACTATAAGGTTCACCTTGCATGCTTCCAGAAGTATCTACACACACAATGATCGGTCCACGAAGTTGTGCAGGGCGTGTGTGCAGACTACGCGCAGGATTGAGCAAACGACTTTGATAATCAAACGTCTGCAAGCAATGAGTCACGTATTTATGCAAAAACACTTTTTCCATCTCTGTATCAAAAAATTGCGCTAGTTCGGAGGGCAATAACGTATTGAGATCATTGCCCATACCTATGCCCACGATATCGCTTTTCGAAGCATGAGACATCTGTTCGATTTGCCCCGAAGCATAACCTATGCGCTGCTTTCCTGCAGCATTAGCCACACGTCCCATCTTATCCGTGATTTGCTGTAACACGGGATAGCGCTGCTGCAACTGTACCACACGCTGCAACCTTTCATACTCGTACAAATTCCATCGTCCTCCCATCAACGCCCACGATTGACAGAATCGCTCGGCCGAAATGCCATGTTGTTTCACATAACGTGTAGCGGCTTCGAGGTTAGTATGGAGCTGCCTATTGTGTGCTTCCACTCGCGACTTTAATTGTTCTCGCTTCTGCTGTTCCAAACGTTGCGCCATACAGTCGCTCCAATCATGAAGGAGCGTCTGCCATAGTGCATCATCGCGCCAATTTTCTTTCGTCGAAAAAGAATCCATGTAGAAGTCCTGTTCAAATCCGAACTCGCTATATTGCTCCCCCACCTCCTGCACTAGCGCTTTCCAATTGTCGAGTCGCTTCGTATGGCTCCACTGTTTCGCATCTTGCAATCGGATTCGTTCTGAACTGCAACGCTGGTATTGGAATGCCGCCTTTTGCAGACTTTGGCTCACGAACTGCATCATCGTATCCATAAAGATGCGAGCTGCAATCTCATCACTTAACACCTGTGAAGCCACTCTAACATCACTCATCGTGCTATAGAGATACATTGTCAGTGCATCGTCGGCATAGAGCGAAGCGTCGGGTACTTCGCCCGTTTCAATAAAAGCCTTCAATAGGTTGTGGTAGAACTCTGTGGAATTTACCTCATTACTCTTCATTCTTTTTCATCAATCTTCGTTATATAGGAGTTTACGAATGTCTACACGACATAGAGCCACCTTCTTGTAGAGTTCCTGTACATGTTTTTCTGTCAGCGCTTTGTCTTCAGCCGAAGCAAAGAGATTACGGTCGATGTCGCGTTTAAGAGCATCCACATCTTCGCAGAGAAGCTCTATATCGTCTTCATAATGTTCATAGCTCACAGATGGAACGTGTCCTGTTTCTCCCCCGCCCTTAATAGTCTCAGCATGGGTAGCAGAAGAAGCTGAATCGAAAAGCGAACCTATTTGTCCCCCTTGCGGATTAAGTACGGCAGCCCCCTTACGGCGCATACCGAAAGCCACACCATTAATATATATATGCTCGTTGTCACGACAGAGCATCACTCGTTCTTTCTGTACATGAGTGGTCGACTCCATGATGTCGGGCGAAAACAAACGAATAATGCATCGCCCTTGTGCCGACTGGTCACGATACATAATTCCAGGCATGGCTGCATTTTGCCTACTGATGGTTGGCAAACGCTTATAATCGGTGATGAACACATATGTATGTCCCGTACCATGATTTTCTACTTGATAGAAGAAACGATCTACGATAAGCAAATCGTCATCACGATGGTCGTTTTCGCGCACCGCCTTAGCCAGAACCACTTCTGCACGAAAAGCTCTCAGATCAGCTCTCACACCATCCGACAAACGCTGCAGCCTCTTCTCTATCGGATCGAAAATGGATCGAATCGTAATCAGCCTTACGGAATCCAACTCGACAGGTTCGTTCCAAAGGCAATGATACATGGGTAGCAGATCGGCGGGGGTAGCCTGACTCCTTCCCTGTATATAAGCCGAAGTGCGTAAGAGAGCTGCAATGTGCTTCCAACGTCGGTCACTCACATAGATGCAACGTGGTAATTCGCTATCAACTACCTCCACGCGCAATATCTTCCGACGGATAAATGTGATTGCCTCGAGCAAAGGGAGCGTTAGATTCACACGCTCGCTCTCAGCGCGCCATTGTACATATTCCTTTGGCTTCACAGGCTGCACCAAACTTTCACTTACTGTACTCTCCGCCTCAGAATGTTCCCCACAAATCATTCGACGGAAGAGTTCTTCGCTCTGTATGCCACGACAAATGATACGAATGGAGAATCGATCCCATATTGCCTCAAGCCCCTCGTCCTTAGCTGGGAGTTCATTCGAAGCCGCCACAAGCAACTTCAGAGGGAGTTTCAGTTCCTTATCGCCATTACGAAATAGTTTTTCATTGAGCACGGTTAAAAGCGAATTTTGTATAGCAGGCCCTGCTTTCCATATCTCATCAAGAAACACTACATCCGCAGTGGGAAGGAAACCATCAACATTGCGTTCAAAGCAGTCGTTCTCCTTTAGTTTTGCAATGCTGACGGGGCCAAATATCTCATCGGGTGTTGAAAATCTCGACATTAAATATTCAAAGGATTTTGCATGATAGAATGCATATTTCAAACGACGTGCAATCATTGATTTAGCCACACCCGGTGGACCAAGCAGCAGAATGCTCTCTCCTGAAAGCGCAGCAAGAAGAGCTAGCGCCGTTTCCGTATTTTTCTCGTAAATACCCTGTTGTAGATATTGCAACAGAGTCTCTATGCGTGAACGTATATCAGACATTAAAATATAATTCAGAGCTCCGAAAGGATTTTAAACTTGTATGAGCAAAATTACGAATAAAAGGCAAAACCGACAAGCGAGCCAAGGGAAATACAATTTCCCATCTTCACATTGTCGGCTTTACCTTGCTGTATGAACCAAGAGAGCTTTTGCAGAGGATACAAACCCTAGTAGCTATATCATGCAACGCATTGATCCTAATAATAAAGCGTATAGTCAACGCTCTGACGTTGATGTTCCACTTTATTCCAATCAATGAGATACCAAAACTCCTTCACATAGTCGGCACGACGATTTTGGTAATCGAGATAGTAAGCATGTTCCCACACATCAATACACATCAACGGACGCATACCCTCCCTAATAGGATTGCCCGCATTGGACATGGGAAGCAACTGCAGTTGGTTAATGGCATCGATTGCGAGCCAAACCCAACCCGACCCAAAAAGACTGATAGCAGCCTGAGTAAAGGCTTCATGAAAAGCCTCTACTGAGCCAAAACGTGTTGCAATAGCCTGAGTGAGCAAGGAGGGCATCTTTACTACCTGTGGCGAGAGTTGCTTGAAGAAGATGATATGATTCCAAGCTTGTGCTGCATTATTGAGCAGCGGACCTTCGGCTTTCATCACAATCTCCTTAAGTGTCATTTCCTCGAAGGGAGTTCCCTTCGTAAGGCGCTCTACATTGTCAAGATAGGCCTGCAAGTGTTTACCAAGATGAAAAGAGATCGTCTGTTCACTCATTCGTGGGGCTAATGCATTGGGAGCATAAGTCAATTCTAGCATGGAACGTTTCATAGGCCGTGTTTTTAAAGGATCAGTAATAAGCGATTATCTCTCTACTCCAAGTAGAAGAGAAATCATT
This sequence comes from uncultured Prevotella sp., assembly GCA_900541575.1. Taxonomy (GTDB): domain Bacteria; phylum Bacteroidota; class Bacteroidia; order Bacteroidales; family Bacteroidaceae; genus Alloprevotella. Next base: position 9,278 of record UQKO01000061.1, on the reverse strand, counting down.
CACTTTGCTAAGGTCGGACTTTTTTTTCTTATCCTGCCACTTTTCTAAAATCTTTTGAGAAAAATTGAGACTTTGCAACGCTCGTCCAATGGATTGAAGATATTTTTCTGAAAACAATATAAGCAAGAGCATGCTCACAATACTTCGCCTCACAACTTTTACATATAATACTCTCACATACCACCGAAGAAGAACGCATTAACCTTGTAACAAAAGATTATTTATTTGAAGGAACAAACGATTCATAAGTTCCATTGCTATAGAACACACGAATTTCTTTTATTTTACGCTCATCTTTGTCAAGATTTATTCCCAAATTCTGACCGGTCTGCATAGCCCGTTGAGTCAAGTCATTACGCGAGCCATAAGTTTGAGGCTTTCGAGCGTTCACGGAAGAGGATGAGGGGGAAGGAGCGGAAGATTCAAACAAAGAAGAAGGAAGGATTGCAGCACTTGTAGTTCCATCTAACAATTGTGGTTCGCCAGCATCAATACGCGATTCTACTGCCGCCATGTGAGGCTTTTCTTCTCCTTCCGAAGATGAAGCAGAGGGAGTGAACATTTCGCCTTCTCCGAACATCAACCAATTAACATTTATTCGTGGAAATGCTCGATGGATCGCCTCTGCGTGTTTACGAGTCGGCTCAGAGCGCCCATTTAATATTCCCGAGAGCGAAGCTGGCGAGATACCAAGTTTAGCAGCAAATTCCTGCTGCGTCATCTGAGTATCCTCCATAATCTTTCTAATTCTTTCTGTCATAATGATTCCTATTATAATAGTAAGAAGAAGGGGTAATAATGGGGGGGGGAATATAAAAGTAGCGTATATTATAGAAAAGATACTCAGAAAAATTGAACAATTTTCTGCGCTCACCTTCCAATACCTCTTTCAAGTATCCAAATGAATTCCTCTACGAAGCACGAACTTTTTTAGCACCGAAAGTATTCCTTCAACTGCTCTCAGATCGTTCATCAAACATCACACTTCGAGCACCATAAACAAAGGAACTCCGCACCCTCACTTACCTAAAAAGGTCTTATTCCCTTCATTTTTTCGTTTACAAAGATAAATATTTATTTTTACATACGCAACATCTTACCATTCTATTTGTAAATTTGCATCTTCGAATTGATAGATTACAATTAAAGATTTATATATTCACGTTCACAAATCAAGATGTTGCTATATTTATATTCACGAATATAAAGTATTAAATCCAACACTAAGTAAGACTTTAGCAAATCTCGTTTTTATATTGGTTATCAGCTCATTTATTTTCACACACAACACAAATTATCATCATCTGGAGCACACTATGCATTACTATTGCAGAAAACAATCCTGCAAAGCATATATAAGCGCATTATAACAATTGGTTTTCACTATATTACAAAACAAATTATGACATGTATAATTATAAGTTTTACTTATTTAATCACATTTCAATATTCACATCTTTGCTCTTTACATGGATGTAAATACTTGCAGGATATAGACTGTATAATGTAAATGTATTAAATGGTAAATTTACTTATTCAACTTACACTTTCTTACTTTGCCTTTGTAAATGCTAATAAAGACTTATTGTAAACTCCCAGAAGAACAAAGATCGCATTTCTTCGCTTATTTCCCTATTGCACCCCACTGTACAAGTTTTTTTGCTCTAACGCAACCACAGCGAACGAAAACAGTCATAAACATTTGATTTTCAAATATATTCTATCAATACTAAAGGATTATTTATACAGCCATTCTAGAAAAATCAGAATATTGTTTTGTAATTTACACTTTACATTTTATTACATTAATCACTCATTCCTTGCTTATATTGCATCCAATCTTCCCCAAAAAGAGGCCGAATTACATCTAACAATGGAATAAAAGCGTACATTCTGACTGATATAGGAAAAATTAGAGGCTAAATTGAACGAAACTAAAAGATATCTTCAAGTAATCTTGACACCTCAATCCTCCCTATTCTAAACTATCGGACAACGAGAATAGACTATCTCTAAAAAAGTAGAGGAGATGAAGAAAGAAGCTAGTATCGTAAATCAGAACAATTTCAGTTTCTCTCGCAGAAGAAATAGCCCACTCTATACAAAGTTACACATGTACTAGCAGAGAAGGAGAGACAAAGGATTAGATAGCTAGCGCCAGTACCTAAAAAACTATATGACCAACAACACGTCCTCCCTACTTTCACAGCAGAAAGTCTTATCTTTAAAGAAAGTATCCAAAAAAGCCTCGCTCTTGATCCGCAAATCAATAGCGAGGCTAGTTATAGAGACTAATTCTGTAAGTTGTATATTTTCTTAATGAAGTATAAAATATATCAGTTCTTTCATAAGGTCTCCACTCGAGGTATGTGAGCCTTCTGACCCTTTTGATCGAGCATCTGTGCGACGAATTTCCGCTAGAATATTCATCACCTTCATACCCGTATAATTCGTCAGAGCAGGCATGATGCTACGACGTACTTTCCAATCTGTCATATTTAGCCAAGCGGCCATTCCGCGCTCTGACTTATCGGGCGAGTAGTAGGCCAACATCAGGCTAGAATAAAATGAAAAGAGCATTGAAAGCACGCGTTGAATTGGGTTTTCTTTGGGAGAATTGTCAAAATATTTTACTATTCTATTGGCCTTTAAAACGTCTTTATGAATGAGAGCGTCCTGAAGTTCGAAAATATTGTAGTTTTTCGTAATGCCAATATTGCGCTGCACGAGGTCTGTTGTTACAATCTTTTCTCCTTCGGGAAGAGCCAATGCCAATTTGTCTAGTTCCGAGGCCAAACGATTGAGGTCGGCCCCCACATATTCAGCCATCATCTCGGCAGCTCCTGGAGCGGCGGCCAACCGTCGACGTTTCAGATAATCGCGAATGAAAGCAGGCAGTTGGCTTTCGTATAGTCGCTTCGACTCAAAGAGCACTCCCTCTTTTCCTATCATTGTGGCCACTTTGGTGCGCCTATCAAGTACTCCATTTTTATGGCAAAATATCAAGACTGTACTAGGTTGCACTTGCTTGAAATAGTATTCTAGATGATCGATATGCTTTAGATTTTGCGCTTCTTTCACCACGATTACTAAGCGTTGAGCTCCCATAGGGAAAGCTCTTGCCGATGTGATAATCACATCAATGTCAGCCTCTGCTCCATAATAAGTGACAAGGTTAAAGTCCTTTTCTTCTGGCTTCAGTAGGGAGTTGATAATAAAGTCGGCTATGCGATCGATGTAGTAACTTTCGTCGCCCATCAAGTAGTAAATAGGCTTCACGTTGCCAGCCTGCACTTCGCGTATGATTTGTTCGTAGGTGATTCCCGTTGGTTTCTTCTTATAATTACTTACAGTTCCTGCCATTACCAATCGTATTTAAGGTGGCGCACCGTTTTGCGTCCGTCGGCTATAAGTTTCATACTTTCTATTCCAATGCGCACGTGTGTTTCGGCAAAGTTGCGTGTCACAACGTTGTCGCTCGCTTCCGTCTTCACGCCATCAGGTTCCATAGGATTGTCCGATACAAGCAACAAGGCTCCCGTGGGAATATGGTTGTAAAATCCGCAGGTGAAGAGCGTAGCTGTCTCCATATCCACAGCCATGGCACGTGTTTCGCGTAGGTACGTTTTAAATCGTTCATCGTGTTCCCACACGCGTCGGTTGGTGGTGTAGACAGTTCCAGTCCAATAGTCGTGGCCATTATCACGCAGGGCAGTCGACACAGCACGCTGCAACATGAAGGCGGGAAGTGAGGGCACTTCTGGTGGAAAATAGTCATTAGAGGTTCCCTCACCTCTTATACCCGCTAGCGGCAACACGTAGTCACCTAGTTGAGTCTTCTCCGAAATACCGCCACACTTTCCAAGAAAGAGACAAGCCTTAGGATTCACCGCTGCGAGAAGATCCATAATCAAGGCAGCGTTTGGGCTTCCCATACCAAAATTTATCATCGTAATGCCGTCGGCCGTAGCTGCTCGCATGTTCGCATCGAAGCCTACAGGTGCTACGCCACATTGTTGGCAAAAGATATCCACATAATTATTAAAGTTAGTAAGGAGTATTTCATGACCAAAGTCTTCTAGTGGCATTTTGGTGTAGCGCACCAGCCAGTCGTCGATGATTTGTTCTTTTGTTGTCATATAAATTCGTATTTTTGTAGTCTGCAATAAAAGCAGCAGTCCACACACTTACTTGAATATTATGCAAAGATAGTGTAAAGCGCCCCATCTCTCCAATAAAACCAAAACTAAATTATGCAAACGCTTAATCTTCCCACGTGCGAGCTCAAGATAAGAGATCAGAAAGGTATAGCGCAGATATTCGATTTTTTACGTCGTCGTTACCTACGCCTCACTCCAGAAGAATGGGTACGACAACACTTCACCCATTATCTTGTGGAGCACAAAAATTTTCCCTCTGCCCTACTTGCCAACGAGGTAACCATCAATGTGGGGGGAGTGGCGCGCCGCTGCGACAGCGTGCTTTATCACAGAGTGGGCGGTAGGCCACGCGTGATTGTGGAATATAAAGCGCCGCACATTCAAATTACGCAAGCCGTGTTTCAGCAAATTTATTCTTACAACAGCGTGCTCCATGCCGACTATCTCATCGTGAGCAATGGTCTTGTTCACTATTGCTGCCACGTGGATTACGAAAAGATGCAGATCAATTATTTACGCGATATCCCCTCGTACGAAGAACTGCTATAATAGGAGGAATCCTTATACGCGTACGGACACGTACACACGATGGAAGAACTGAGAAAGTGTACAATATGCACCCTCTCTTTCGGTTCTGCGGAAATTTCTAGTGAGTATGATGAAAGAAGCAACTTGCTCATATCATATATATTTATAGCAAATCTGCCACATACTCCGCTATGCTCCCCCCACTCCCCCCCCGTTTTCGACAAATTTTTACTCATCAGCTTTACTACATGGGAATGGGCGAATAAATGCCATTAGGTAATGAACTTTCAAATTAGCCTACCCTCTCCGAATTATTCCCCTAAGTTTATCAAGGTATCCACGGACATTGACCACTTGACTCAAACGACGAAACGATAATACTGACGAGCATATCACCACTGCGGCTCCTGCTCCATAACGAAATAGGCCTGCGGGAATACATAGAGCCGAGACCACCGCCACCACAAGCAAGAGAAAATGCACGATATAGGTCGGAATGCAAGTTTTTTGAAAGCGATAGGCATATTTGCGACAATAGAAAATATTGACAATAAGGAAGTCGAAAAGGCCAGCTGCAGAGAGAGCCCACCCTGTGGTTTGAAGTCCGCCAAAATAGTAAGCTAAAGGCACAACGAGAACTAGGAACACATTGTAAGCCACTTCCATCGTAAGATAGGTACGTGAGTCGCCACGAGCTAGAGCTAGATAGGCCACAGGCATAGTGAGCGCCTTAAAAAACATGTAGAAGACAGCACATACCGACATGGACACTGCGGGCACAAACTCGGCACTAAACAGTGCCCTTACGGCAAATGGCATAACTGCCACAAAAAGCACAAGAAGCGGTGCTATAAGTAGCACACAGATTTCCACTTGCTGATTTACTGTATGAATCATTCGTTCGTGCTGCTCAACAATGGCCGAAAGCCGCGGGAAATAATCAGACTCTACGGCCACAAAAACCAAGGAGGCATAGCCCACCATGAGCATGTAGCCACAGTTATAATAGCCCACTATATCCATGCCTCCCATACGGAGCAATATAGTGCGCACGACATATTCCGTACCTTGAGTAAAAGTGGCAGCGAGCACGTAGGCGGCACCGAGCTTCACGAAGGGAATACCATAACGGATTACGCTACGCGACAACAGAGAACAATGCCAAGGCACGGTGCGTGTGGAATAACGCAGATGGATGAGCAATACGACGAGGTTGACAATAAGCAATGAGGGCACTATGCCGTGCTGGCCGAAAAAATAGAATAGCGGAGCATTGACTACCACCGTAGCCACGGCACCGAAAGCCGAAACAAGAGCCACGCGTTTTAGTTGTTTCAACCCTTTAAGAATAGCCATTTCGCCTCCCGTAAGTGTAAGCATACCCACCATAGGAGCGAGCAAGAGGAAGTCCCACGTATAGTCAGCATTGCCAAACGTGAGTCTGCTAAGCAATGGCGAAAGCAACATTGCAGCCAGAGAGCCTAGCAAAGCTGTAAGCATTGTCCAAGTGCGCACTGCCTCCACGCTCCGTTCGAGTGCTTCGCGATGGCCCGAAGCATGATGGGCAGCCACATCTTTCACGGCACTAATAGTCAGCCCAAGATTGGTGCTCTGCCCTATTAGCCCCATCACATTATTATATATATTGATTAGCGCTAAGCCCGATGGACCGAGAAAGAGAGCCACCAATTTGGTGCGTATCACTCCCATCAACACGGAAAGCCCCTGCACACCGCCAAAAAGCCATGTGTACTTCAACACATGGCTATACGTACTGTCGTCGGCAGAACATGCTTGCTGCTCTTCGGCCGACAGGTTGTTTTCAGACTCGGTTTGCATGAATCTCAGAGAGTAAAGAGATAGAGGAGCTTTTGTGGGATAATATTGGGAAATGTGAGGAATAGAAGAAATCAAGTTGCTGAAATAGCACATTTTTGCATCGTCCCCCTGCAAGCAAAGCGCCTACTCCACCATTATTAGTGTTTGAGCTATCTACTTATTGTCCGCAGGTAACGATGTAATTCCCATTCCGCTCGCGCCCTAGTCGGTCATATCCCCGCCCGTATTATCCTGAGCTGTGTCGCGAACAATGCTTGAAGCGCTTCCGTCAAGGGGAATTTCTATGCTAAATGCGGGTCCTTCCTCTATACCCACCTGGCCTACTTGGGCACCTAGATAGATAATACGTTTATCCTTCTGTGTTTTTTCAGAATCGAAAGCCATGCCTAAAAGCACAGAACCATGCTTGTCAGCTTCTGTGAGAAATCCGTCAAAAGCATCCTTGGTATACGATTTTTTGAAGAAATCCTGACCATCACAAGTAATCGTGACGTCTACACGATTATCGTAGAATTTTTTTCCCAATTCATCGGTCACTACGGGTTGTTGCTTATCTGCTTCGCGATGAATGGTTATTTCATATCGATGATTGCCTGCTGAAAACTCGTTTTTCATTGTCTGGGAAGCATCGGCATAAGGAGTATCATCGGCCACAGTTTGCGTGGTGTCGGCTGTTGTTTCAGTTTTATTTTCTGACTTTCCGCCACAAGCTGCAAGCGATAGGCTAGCTGCTACTAGGCAGATGGCGATAGAAGTATGTTTCATTATTTACTCATTAAAAGTTTTATTGAACGAGCAAAATAACAAAATCCCCGCCACAAAAACAAGAAAAAGAGCCAAAGAGTGTCCTTAGACCGGTGTTTTCCTTAAATTTGCTCCATAAAAACTCTGCTTATTAACGTTATGAATACTCTTTACCATTCGGCTCGCGCCTTATTTTTTTCTTTTAGCTTGTCTTTAGCCATGCTCCTTCTATATAGCTGCCATGAGAAGAAAGAGAAAGATGCTTCTTTAGCCGCCACAGCATCCGTACGTACGGACACCACAGCTTTACTCGTGATGCAAGTGAGAGACTGCGCACGACTTTACACCACGGAATTCGTTGTGCGCAAAATCGTAACATTCTCTGACTCGCCTACAATGCGAGGTCAAATCCTTGGTTTCGACGTGGATATGCCCACACGCCTAGGCGACCGAAAGATAGCCATACCTATCGATGTGACACTAAAAGCTTACATCGACTTTGCAGATTTCGGGCCACAGAATATAGAACGTACAGACTCTTCTATTGTAGTCACTTTGCCCGACCCTCATGTGGTGAGCACAGCTTCAAAAATCGACAATAAAGGAACACGTCAGTTTATCGACGGACTGCGTTCACGATTCTCGGATAGCGAAGTGACAGCCCTTGCTCGACAGGGTGAGGATAGCATTTGGGCGCATGCCTCGCAATTGGGCATTGAAGCCCAAGCACAGCGAAGCGCAGCCTCACAACTGCTTCCTATGCTGCTACGCATGGGGTATAAAGAGCAAAATGTGACCATCCGCTTTCGTAAGCATTTCACAGATCAAGATTGGCTAAAAATGAAAGAAAAAGATTAGGTTGAAAATGGAGAGTATTCTAGCATGCGGAATGCTCCGAAAAGACAGACCGTCAAAAGGCACACTACATTGTACCTTATCCTACACATAAAACAACAACAGAAAATGAAGAAAACTTTACTCAACATATTGCGTAGTGGACGCTTCTATACCATCTGCCTAGTCGTAACTTTAGTAGCGGTAGCTATCGTGGTGGTGGTGAAAACCTGGCGTGAGCATCCTCCCGTTTCACTCCGTGTGGAACGCAATACCCGCATCGACGTAACCCCCGAGGAGATTCAGTCAATCCGCGACATTGGCCAATGGGAGTTTCTCTCCATCACGACAGAAGAAATGGTAGAATGGAATCGCCATCGCGCCTTTGGCAATGACCACCTCGTGCGCATCTATCAAGGCACATTGCGCATCGGTGTAGACCTGACACGAGCAAAGGACGATTGGTTTGAATCTCTCCCCGACTCCACTGCACGTTTGCATCTGCCCGCGATCGGCTTACTCGACTCTCAATTTATCGATGAAGCTCGCACGCGCACATTCTATGAAAAGGGTAGCATCCCGCCCACCGTGCTCGACGAACTCTACAACTCTGCATCTCAAAAGATGCGCCGCCGCTGCCTTACGCCACAAAACATGCAACGTGCCGAAAACAATGCCCGAACACAGTTTTTCCGAATATTTCAGCAATTGGGATTCAAGCGAGTGGACATCGTATTTGAAAAAAGATGAATGTGCGTATTTATTATGACGGAAGCAGCATTTTCCAATTGGAACTTCGTCCGTATTCAAAATAATGAAGATACGTGAGCTTTTCCTCCCGTACTAAGTGAGAAAAGCCCCCTTACTTAGGCTCTTTGGCACGAAGGCATAATCTTCTTCAGACCAAGCTAATTTCCCTCTCTGCGTAGTTAGAATTTTGGGGCAGCGGATATTTTGGGTTGTATGATGAGGAAAGTGATTTGTCTTCCCGTCCACAGATGTACGTTTTACTTTTCACAGATGCCCATTCCCCCTTTCACAGATGCCCATCTTTACGTCTACCGCTGCCGTGCGGTAAAGCTACCACAGGCCTGTGGTAGCTCTGCCGGACGGCAGCGGTAGCTTTACCACAGGCCTGTGGTAGACGTGAAAGTCTTCATTGAGAAACGGAAT
>UQKO01000060.1 GCA_900541575.1 uncultured Prevotella sp. | reverse complement strand
ATTACATATATTAACGCAAAAAGTACGCGTAAAATTTGGTGGGTAACATAGGATGTCCAGGGCAAGCGTAGCGACACCCTGGGTATCGCGTGTTGGAGCAGTCGCGCCCTGTAAGGGCAAAAGCTTTAAGACATGGCGCAGGTGTTGAAAATATATACATACGATGTTCCACTTTAAGACCGCTAAATCAGCTATCAAGTAAGAATAACAACATAAAGGGTTAAAGCTTTTGCCCTTACAGGGCGCGGAGACTCTACTATGCGGAAGCCCCAGGGTGTCGCTTCGCTTGCCCTGGGCTGGGTGCTCCATTGGGCTTTCAGCCCGCCCTTGTTAAATCCGAAACTTCAATATGTTATTTTAAAGGGTGAATATCTCGAATGTCACCCAAAATAGGAACCGCCGTATGCCGAACGGCACGTACGGTGGTGTGAGAGGTCGGTAAACATGAAAGTAGGAAATAAACACCTATGATTAGTGTTTACCTCCTACTCGATTAGGAAAATTGTGGCAGAAAAGCAGAAAAGAGAAAAATAACAGGAATAATGGTATTTGCTCAATTCATGGTGATTTGTAATTTTGCCATCATAAACCAAATAAAACGAAAATCCTATGTATATAGAAAACATCTATTCCCCCTCTGACGTAAAGAGACTAAGCATCAACGAGCTCAATGTTTTGGCAACAGAAGTGCGCCATTATCTACTTCAGAAACTCTCCGACCATGGAGGCCACATAGGTCCGAATTTAGGCATGGTAGAAGCTACCATCGCGATGCATTACGTGTTTCACTCACCCGAAGATAAAATCGTTTTCGATGTAAGTCACCAAAGCTACACTCACAAGATGCTTACAGGCCGTAAGGAGGCTTTCATTCAGCCCGCCGATTACGACAACGTTTCGGGCTATACCGAACCATCTGAAAGTGTTCACGACCATTTTGTTATAGGACACACCTCTACCTCTATAAGTCTAGCCTGCGGATTAGCTAAAGGACGTGATCTCCAGCATGGAACAGAGAATGTCATTGCCGTTATTGGCGATGGATCTTTAAGCGGAGGCGAAGCTCTAGAAGGTCTCGATATGGCTACAGAGATTGGCACGAATCTCATTATCATAGTGAATGATAATCAAATGTCCATTGCCGAGAATCATGGCGGACTTTATCGCAATCTGCAAGCCTTGCGTGAATCGAATGGTAACTGCTCATGCAATCTATTCCGAGCCATGGGTTTGGACTATCTCTACGTGAACGATGGAAACAACATCCCCTCTCTGATTAAGGCCTTTGAACATGTAAAAGATATCAAACACCCCATTGTCGTACATATTAACACATTAAAGGGTAAAGGCTATCACTTTGCTGAAGAGCAAAAGGAACGTTTCCATTGGGGATTTCCTTTTGTAATCGAGACAGGAGAAACAAAAAAAGAATACTTGTATGGGCCAGACTTTGGCAATTTTACTGCCAATCTTCTACTCGAAGAGATGCAAAGAGACGAGCGAGTTGTTGCACTCACTGCAGGCACACCGGGCATATGGGGATGGACACCTGAGATGCGTAAAAAGGCAGGCAAACAGTTTGTTGATGTAGGCATTGCTGAAGAAACAGCAGTAGCCATGTCAAGCGCCATTGCAAAACGAGGAGGCAAACCCGTATTCGGCGTACATAGTTCGTTTCTTCAGCGCACCTACGACCAGCTCTCTCAAGATCTATGCATAAATGACAATCCTGCTACCATCGTAGTCTTCGGTGGAACGCTTTGCGGTCTCAACGATGTGACCCATCTTGGTTTTTATGACATCTGCTTGATGAGCAACATACCCAACCTCGTGTATCTAGCTCCCACCTGTCTTGCAGAATATGAAGCCATGCTCCGATGGTCCATCCATTATACGAAACATCCTGTTGCTATTCGTGTGCCAGCTGTTTCTCTATCTACAACCAACGATACTGTTCCCGAAGCTGATTATAGCTATCTCAATCGTTACCAAGTCACTCACCAGGGAAGCCAAATAGCCGTAATCGCTTTAGGTGGATTCTATGGGCTCGGAAGGCAAGTTGTGGATGCTTATAAAGAAAAGAACATTGATGCCACACTTATCAACCCACGCTACATCACTGGACTTGATACCGACCTACTAGAGAATCTCCGAGCCAACCATCACACGGTTATTACGCTAGAAGATGGCCAACTAGATGGTGGATTTGGTGAGAAAATTGCTCGCTTCTATGGTAATTCTGAAATGAAGGTTCGCTGCTATGGAGCTCGCAAAGAATTTGTTGACCGCTTCCAATATGATGATTTTCTTAAAAGTAATCATCTCACGGCACAACAGATTGTCAATGAATAAGGAGTGGTTCTATAAATTCTGAAATGAAGATGAGTATTCCCAACCACATGCCCGCGAGATAAGGAAACGACTTTCTTTAGAGAAAATTTATATCCAATTCTGATGTGCGAGAAGCGCCCTAAACATAACCGAACTTTCTCTGTAACTTAAACAGCACCAAGAGCGACGATTCTCCGCTTTAGAAATGAATAATGGGCTAGGAATCGATTCCATTTAGAATGTTTTTTTCAAGTAGGAGGTAAACACGAATCACAAGTGTTTATCTCCTACTTCGTTTTTCTCCCCCCCTCCTCCGGTATTGGATGAGAATTGCCCTCCTTTCTTAGCCACTATTGCCTTTCTTCGAGGCATGCAAATTCTACTTTCTGCATAGATAGAATCATCCCCTTACGAACGGGTGATATGTAAATTGCGAATGGAGTGTTCCGAACTTCGTCATTATCATGCTAAAACCTAGGTTATTTCGTTTCTCTTTGAAGACTTACCCATCGTTCAATGGGCGTTGAACGCTCTACCACAGGCCTGTGGTAACGCTACCGGACGGCAGCGGTAGAGCTACCAGACGGCAGTGGTAGCGCTACCGCTCGGCAGCGGTAAAGCAATCACTGAGCATTGAACGACGAGAAGAAGAAGATCCGTGAACGGAAAGACGTACATCTACGAACGGCAATACGAAAGTTTCAGGTTTTTTCATCTTACGATGCTTAGCTAGAGATTCCTACACCTCTACAAGAAGAAGTCGTGCACTCTACGAATCAGTACTCCCTCAACATTTACAAGCCTTAAATTTTGTGATACACTCAGTTTGCGCTATCTTTGCATGCACTTTTTTGCGTGGATTTTACCCCTAAAAGCATATAAACCCTAACAAATGAATATAAAATACATTTTACCCATTGCAGCTATGGTGGCAGGTTCTGCCCTAGCTCAAAAAGACAATCTATCCTCGGGCATTGACAAGGCCAATATGGATGTTACTGCAAAACCTGGTACAGATTTCTATCAGTACGCCACGGGCGGATGGACAGCAGCTCACCCTCTCACTCCTGAATACTCCCGCTATGCACAATTTGATGCTTTGGCGGAAAATAACAGACGTCAACTCCGAGAACTCATAGAAGAGCTAGCTGCTTCGAAGCACCCACAAGGTTCACTTGAACAGAAGATTGGTTCACTCTATAGGCTAGCTATGGACAGTGTACGTCGCAACGAGGAAGACTTCAGTCCCATCAAAGAGATTCTTGCTGAAGTACAGAATATACACTCGCGCGCAGGCGTACAATATGAAATGGCACGATTACAGTCGCTCGGCATCGGTTGCTTTTTCAGTTTTGGTTGTGACGCCGACCTCAAAGATGCTAAATGGAACCTCATGCAGGTGAATCAAGGTGGCATTTCTATGGGGGAACGTGATTATTACCTCGAAGATGATGAATCTACAAAAAAGATACGCGAAGCTTACCGCCAATATATAAAGAAACTATTCACCATGACAGGACTTTCCGCTGAGGAGTCTGCAAAGAGCATGGAGGCAGTGATGACCATCGAAACGCGTATAGCAAAAGCCTCATATAGTGCCACACGCCAACGCGATGTAGAGGGCAATTATCATAAAATGACTTACCAGACTCTACTTGCCGACTTTCCAGGAATCGATTGGAGTACCCAATTCCTATTGAGCGGAGTGCCTGCATTTAAGGACATCTCGGTAAATCAGCCTGAACCAATCCATGAAGTGGAAAAAATTCTACAGGAATGCTCTGTGGATGAGCTAAAAGCTTATCTGTATTTTAAGGTGGTGGACGATGCTAGCAGTTCTCTAAGCGACCGATTCCGCCAAGAAGCTTTCCAATTTTACAACCACGTAATGGCGGGAGCAGAAGCAGACCGCCCGCGCTGGAAACGAGCAGTAGCCTCTGTAGAAGGTGCTTTAGGAATGGCTGTTGGGCGTCTCTATGTGGAGAAGTATTTTCCAGAATCCTCTAAGCAACGCATGGTGGGACTAGTCAAAAATTTACAAGTTGCACTAGGCCAACGCATAGACCAGCAGAAGTGGATGAGCGCCGAAACAAAGCAGCAAGCACATGAAAAGCTGAATAGTTTCTATGTAAAAATAGGCTATCCCGACGAATGGATGGACTATTCGGGACTAGACATCGACGAGGAACTTAGCTACTATGAAAATATGGTACGCGCTTCGCAGTTTCGCAGCCACTACTATATAGAGCGCCACGTCAACAAGCCCACGGATCGCAATGAATGGCTTATGACACCGCAAACGATCAATGCTTACTACAATCCCACGACTAACGAGATATGTTTCCCCGCTGGTATTCTACAGCCCCCCTTCTTTAATGCCGATGCCGACGATGCCTGCAACTATGGTGCTATCGGTGTGGTGATAGGTCATGAGATGACGCATGGATTTGATGATCAAGGAGCACAGTTTGACAAAGACGGCAATTTGAGAAATTGGTGGACAGCTAAGGATAAAGCAGAATTTGAAAAACGTACGAAGGTAATGAGCGACTTTTTCGACAAAATCCATGTATTGCCCGACCTCTGTGCTAATGGACGCCTTACATTGGGCGAGAACGTGGCCGATCATGGAGGCCTTAACATTGCCTATCAAGCTCTACAAAATGCCATGAAGCAACATCCACTAAATGAAAAGGATGGATTCACTCCTGAGCAGCGCTTTTTCCTAAGCTATGGTCTTATATGGGCCAATAATACACGTGATGCAATGCTTCGCCAACTTGTGAAATCAGATCCACATGCCCCCGCTCGTTGGAGAGTAAACGGAGCTTTGCCCCACATCGACGCGTGGTATAAGGCTTTTCATATCACAGCGAAAGACCCTCTCTTCGTTCCTAAAAAGAATCGAGTAGATGTATGGTAATATATTCACTAGTTTCTTAGCAACAAAGCTGTTGAGGCTTTGCCCCTAAGATACATAGGTTACAATATAAGTTTTGGAATTAACTGAAACTTACATTGTAACCTAACAACCTACCAATTACAACTCCACTTTTTCGTAAAGAAAAACTCTCCATTATAAGTACATATACATAAAACAATGAAAGAAGTAAGCAAAGACATATCGCCTTCTCGCGAAGCCAAGCTTCCAGACAATGCGTTCCGTCCGTTGAAAGAGGGTGAGCAATATGAACCTCTGATGAGCCCCACAAAGCTATATCGAGAAGTCACCCCATGGTCGGTAGCGTGGGGATTACTCATGGCCGTCATTTTCTCAGCTGCCACTGCCTATCTAGGACTTAAAGTGGGTCAAGTCTTTGAAGCTGCTATCCCCATCACTATTATAGCCGTAGGTGTAAGCGGAGCTACTCATCGCAAAGACCCACTAGGCGAAAACATCATCATTCAGAGTATTGGTGCTTGCTCCGGTATGATTGTGGCAGGAGCCATCTTTACATTGCCTGCACTTTATATCTTACAGCATAAGTACCCCGAACTTTCGGTCAATTTTCTACAAGTGTTCCTCTCATCCGTATTGGGAGGAATTTTGGGCATACTCTTTTTGATACCTTTCCGCAAATACTTTGTCAAAGACATGCACGGAAAGTATCCTTTCCCTGAAGCTACTGCTTCCACGCAAGTACTCCTTTCGGGTGAGCGCAGCGGTTCACAAGCCAAGCCACTTCTTGTAGCTGGCATTATTGGCGGATTATTTGACTTCGCTGTATCAGCCTTTGGTGCATGGAACGAAAATTTCACATCGCGTTGCTGCGCTTTAGGCACTACTCTAGCCGATAAGGCCAAACTCATGCTGAGTATTAATACGAGTGCAGCCTTGCTTGGTATGGGCTACATCGTAGGCTTAAAATATGCAGCAATCATTTGTTTCGGTTCCGTGACAGTATGGTGGATTATCGTGCCAGGTATTGCACTTATGTTTCCCGACCTTAGCGTGTCCGAAGGAATAAATGCTGCCACAGCTTCGCCCGAACAAATCTTTAGCTACGCCAAGAGTATCGGTATCGGCGGTATTGCTATGGCTGGCATTATTGGAGTGATAAAAAGTTGGGGCGTCATAAAGAGTGCTTTTTCTCTAGTAGGACAGATATTTAAAGGAAACAAAGGAGCCGAGCATGTAGAACGTACGCAACGCGATCTCTCCATGAAGATTATAGCCGTGGGCTCGCTGCTCACAATCATCATTACTGCCCTATTCTTCTATTTCGATGTGATGGGTGGAAATCTACTCTTTACCATTGTAGGTATCGTGATTGTAGCCATCATCGCTTTCCTCTTCACCACGGTAGCAGCTAATGCCATAGCCATTGTGGGTTCTAACCCTGTAAGTGGTATGACCCTAATGACACTCATATTATCGTCCATTATTATGGTTCTCGTAGGTCTTAAAGGCACGGGCGGCATGGTCGCAGCGTTGATTATGGGTGGTGTAGTTTGTACAGCACTCTCATCAGCAGGTGCCTTTGTTACCGACCTCAAGATTGGTTATTGGCTAGGAGCTACCCCCCGCAAGCAAGAGACTTTCAAATTCCTAGGCATACTTGTTTCAGCTGCAACCGTAGGCGGTGTGATTATGATTTTAAACAAGGCCTATGGCTTCACCCCCGACAATTCCGACGTGATGGCTGCTCCACAAGCACGTGCCATGGCTGCCGTTATAGAACCTTTAATGAGCGGACAAGGTGCTCCGTGGCTCCTTTATGGTATTGGTGCGGTAATCTCAATCGTGCTAACAATGTGTGGGGTATCAGCGCTAGCATTTGCCCTGGGTATGTTCATTCCCCTACAACTTAACTTGCCACTCATTGTGGGCGGATTGATCAATTGGTATGTCTGCTCTCGCTCTACTGATACAAGCCTCAACCAACGTAGAGGCGAAAAAGGAACGCTCTTGGCATCGGGTTTCATTGCTGGTGGTGCGCTGATGGGTGTGGTAAGTGCTGGCATGCAGTTTGGCGGACTTAATTTTGCCAATGAGGCATACCTAAACTCTCCTCTTTCCCAAATTGTCTCGCTCGTGGCTTACATTGGATTAATTATCTATTTAGTAAAAGCAACGATGAAGGCATAATAATCTAAATCATTCAGGAAGTAAAGCAATTAAGCGGTTACCATTCGACTTATTAAATCGAATGATAACCGCTTAATCGTTTTAATTGTACGAAAGAAGGAACGCAAAAAATATCAGCCTTTGTACCCAATTAGACCTATACCTTATGCCTATACATTGGCCATCTTATTCCTCCTTATCTAGAGCCAAGAGCTCGTCACGAATTTGAGCAGCTGTAATAAAATCGAAAGCAGCCGCAGCTTTCTTCATAGCTTTTTGAAGGCGCTCTTTTTTCTGACTGATAGATTCGTCAAGTTCGCTTGCCGTTCGTGACGAGGGAGCAACAGAACGTTTGCCATAAGCATTGGCAGATTCTGCCGCGTAAGAAACAGAAGCGGGCTGAGCATGAAGCGAGGCATAGTCTTTTGTAGAGGGCATTTTCTCCGTTCCTTTTTCCTTTGTCGCTTGGCGCTCACGTTGCAAAGCCACAAGGTCATTGGTCTCTATGGGCTTAATAATAGGGCGTGGCGTGAGATGGTGAGCCTTGTTGTATGCTATTTGTTTCGAACGACTTCGATTTGTTTCATCGATGGTTTGCTGCATTGACTGCGTGATTTCCTTGGCATACATTATTACGCGACCATTGACATTGCGTGCAGCACGTCCCGCTGTCTGCGTGAGAGAACGAGCTGACCGAAGGAAACCTTCCTTATCGGCATCAAGGATAGCCACAAGTGCCACCTCGGGAAGGTCAAGTCCCTCACGTAAGAGGTTTACTCCCACAAGCACATCGTAAATGCCACGGCGTAAATCTTCCATGATTTGTACACGTTCTAGCGTGTCTATATCGCTATGGATATAAGCAGTATTGACTCCATTCTTGAGTAAGTATTCCGTGAGTTCCTCAGCCATACGTTTCGTCAGAGTGGTGACAAGTACTCGCTCATCCTTTTCACAAGATCGACGGATTTCTTCCATGAGGTCATCAACGGGATAGTCAGTGTCACGCACCTCAATAATCGGATCGAGAAGCCCTGTGGGACGAATCACTTGATCTACAACCACTCCCTCGCTTTCCTGTAGTTCATAGTCAGCAGGGGTGGCACTGATATAGATTACTTGACGTGCCATCTCATGAAACTCATCAAACTTAAGTGGACGATTATCCATGGCGGCAGGCAAGCGAAAACCATAGTTGACTAGCGCTTCCTTGCGAGAGCGATCGCCCCCATACATAGCACGTATTTGCGGAATGGTAACATGGCTCTCATCAATAACGATAAGAAAATCCTTGGGAAAGAAATCTAACAAGCAGAACGGGCGCGTACCAGGAGCTCGACCATCGAAATAGCGCGAATAGTTTTCTATACCTGCACAGTGTCCTAGTTCGCGTATCATCTCAATGTCATACTCCACACGCTCCTTCAATCGCTTTGCTTCAAGCGTCTTGCCCATTTCCTCGAATAATTGCACTTGCGCCACAAGATCATTTTGTATCAAGCGTATAGCCTGCTCTTGCGTGTCTTTTGAAGTAAGGAAGAGGTTGGCGGGATAGATTTTATACTCATCATATGTATTGAGTCGAACACCACTGATAGAATCTACCTCTTCAATGGAGTCAATTTCATCTCCCCAGAAACAGATACGAATAATTTCGTCAGAATAAGCTAAATATACATCTATCGTATCGCCTTTCACACGGAAATTTCCCGCCTTTGG
This sequence comes from uncultured Prevotella sp., assembly GCA_900541575.1. GTDB lineage: Bacteria > Bacteroidota > Bacteroidia > Bacteroidales > Bacteroidaceae > Alloprevotella. The sequence continues at coordinate 5,747 of UQKO01000060.1, read as the reverse complement.
CGCCACATCATTACGTGTGTATAGGCTACTTACAAGAGAATTAAGAAGTGCATTCATGGAAAGCGTACGTCCCACTTTGAGCTCCACCACATTTTCATAAAACGCAGCAGGATTACCCATACCATAGATACACGATACAGAAGAAACCACTATCACATCTTTACGTCCAGAAAGCAATGCCGAAGTAGCTGCAAGACGGAGTTTGTCAATATCTTCATTGATAGCAAGATCTTTTTCTATATATGTATCTGTAGACGCTATGTAGGCTTCAGGTTGGTAATAATCGTAGTACGACACATAATACTCCACTGCATTGTTCGGGAAGAATCCTTTAAACTCTGAGTAGAGCTGCGCCGCTAGCGTTTTATTGTGACTTAATACGAGCGTGGGCTTGTTGACATTCTTAATCACATTGGCCACAGTAAACGTCTTACCCGAACCTGTTACCCCAAGCAATACTTGAGCGGGTGTACCCTCAAGCACCCCCGCCGTGAGCTGACGAATGGCTTCAGGCTGATCGCCCGTGGGACTATATTTCGATTGCAAATCAAATTCTTTCATAAGAACGCAAAGTTAGCCATTATTCAGCAGGAATGTACATACAAACCGCTTCTTTTTGCAAAAAGCAATACATTTACAGATTTTTATTATACATTTGCAAGCAAATTGACGAGTTAGCAAGCGAATGGACTGATTGGTAAGTAACAATACTTTTTTTATATCGCACCACCTATTTCCCCATCAATCCATTAGCAGATAAACAGCATTAAGCTCTGTCACCTAATCATCACATAAAGAAATGATTACATTCTCTATTTGTCTTGTTGCCCTCATCTTGGGCTACTTTATTTATGGACGCTTCGTAGAAAAAATCTTTGGCCCCGATGATCGCCCTACGCCAGCCATTACACATGCCGATGGCCTGGACTACGTAAAGATGCCCTATTGGAAGATTTTCATGATTCAATTTCTCAATATTGCTGGCACTGGCCCCATCTTTGGTGCTATTATGGGAGCAAAGTTTGGTCCCGTAGCCTATCTATGGATTATTTTCGGATGTGTGTTTGCCGGAGCCGTTCACGACTATCTCTCTGGCATGCTATCTATTCGCAACGAAGGCCGCGACTTGCCCTCGCTAGTACGAAAATACTTAGGTGCAACAACAGCAAAGATTCTCCTCGTATTCACCATCTTACTCTTAGTCATGGTAGGCATCGTGTTTGTATATAGTCCTGCCGAAATATTGGGCAATATGGGTGGTTCTAAAATTATGTGGATGGCCATAATCTTCATTTATTATGTGATTGCCACATTGCTTCCCATCGACAAAATCATCGGTAAAATATATCCTCTATTCTCTTTCTCGTTGCTCTTTATGGCAGTAGCGCTGACAGTGATGCTTTTCGTCAAAATGCCAGCGCTACCTGAATTATGGAACGGGTTAGAAAATATGGGAAAAGCAACACACCCAGGATCGTTTACAAGCGACATCTTTCCAGCCCTATTCATCACAATAGCCTGTGGCGCTATCAGCGGTTTCCACGCAACACAAAGCCCACTCATGGCACGCTGCATGGCCTCTGAGCGTAAGGGACGCCCAATCTTCTATGGCGCCATGATTACGGAAGGTGTAGTTGCACTAGTATGGGCTACAGTATCTATGTGGTTCTTCTATGATGCTCCCTCGCCTGGTTACGAACAAATAGCCGATGCGACCTCCACGGGCTACATCACCTCGGCTCCAATGGTCGTAAAGCTCGTGTGCAATGATTGGTTAGGAACGTTTGGCGGTATTTTAGCTATGCTCGGTGTTGTGGCAGCTCCTATCACAAGCGGTGACACAGCGCTTCGCTCGGCCAGACTCATCATTGCCCAAGCCATCAAGCTCGACCAACGCCCCATCCTACATCGCCTCTACATCTGCATACCTCTCTTTGTTGTGGCTTTTCTTGCCCTACTCTGGCAGATTGATAATCCCGATGGTTTCAACACAATATGGCAATACTTCGGATGGGCCAACCAAACACTGTCCATCTTCACTTTATGGACTATAACCACCTATCTATCACAAAGCCACAAGCCCTATATTATCACGCTGATTCCAGCTTTGTTCATGACGGCCGTATGTACATCGTTTATCGCCGTATCCCCCACAGCTCTCGGTCTACCCTCCTTTGTAGGTTACATAATAGGAGGTGCAGTAGCAATTATTGCACTAGTATGGTTCGCCACTTGGAGAAATAAAACACAAAAGACAAAACAGGAAATCTAAAAAAACAAGACAATATATTAGGAAAAAAAGCAATGAACCAACTATTGCACATTTTTTTTCGTAACTTTGCACTAAATATTTAGTTATATACGAAAACTTATCATACATTATCCATAATAGAATGAACGCATTTGTTTTTCCCGGCCAGGGAGCACAGTTTGTAGGTATGGGCAAGGACCTATACGAGAAGCACCCCATTGCCAAGCAGTTTTTTGAGAAAGCTAATGAAATCCTTGGCTTCCGAATTACCGACATCATGTTTGATGGTACAGACGAAGAGCTGAAACAGACTAAAGTGACTCAGCCCGCGATGTTCCTACACAGCGTGGTAAGCGCTCTCTGCTTGGGTAGTGATTTTCAACCCGCCATGGTTGCTGGCCACTCATTGGGTGAAATCTCGGCTCTCACAGCTGCTCGCTGCTTGAGTTTTGAAGATGGTCTCAAACTCGTTGCTGCACGTGCTAAAGCTATGCAAGAGGCCTGTGAAGCACAGCCTGGAACAATGGCAGCCATCATTGCCTTGACAGACGATAAAGTAGAAGCTGTTTGTCAAGAAGTAAGCAAAGAGACAGGTAAAGTGGTCGTTCCCGCTAACTATAATTGCCCCGGACAACTCGTCATCTCGGGCGAAGCTGAAGCCATTGATATTGCATGTCAACGTTTGAAGGAGGCAGGCGCAAAGCGCGCATTAGTACTCCCTGTAGGCGGCGCTTTTCACTCACCCTTAATGCAACCTGCTAAAGAAGAACTCGAAGCAGCTATTGCTACCACAGAATTCCATAAGCCAATTTGCCCTGTATACCAAAACGTAGACGGCAAGCCTCATGCCAATCCCGAGGAGATAAAGGCGAACCTCATCGCCCAACTCACAGCTTCCGTGTTATGGACAAAAGAAGTGAGCAATATGGTTGCTGATGGAGCAACAGACTTTACAGAATGTGGACCTGGTAAGACATTACAAGGCATGATTGCCAAGATTTGCAAGGGCAACGACGCTGTAAAAGCTCACGGCATTAACGACTAAATCTATTTAAGCAGCCAAGTTAATTGGTTAATATTTTGACGGGTTAACGAGAGTTGACGGGTTAATTACTATTAATAGTACATCAATATCCTCGTCATTCCGTTAACCCGTCAAATTATTAGTAGTATTCTACCTAGAAAACGAGTTTGCCTATACCTTTATTTACATGCAAACCGTCTTTCCCCTACCTTACAAATCTATCATCCTATCAATACGACAACTATCACACCCCATCAAGTACACATGAAACCTTTAATCTACCAAATCTTTACACGCCTCTATGGCAATAATCAGCATACAGCCAATATTCCCAACGGAACAATAGAGGAAAATGGATGTGCAAAACTCAGTGATTTTACACAACAGCAACTAAAACGCATTGCTGATTTCGGATTTACCCACGTATGGTATACAGGACTGTTAGAACATGCCACACAAACAGACTATAGCTCTCATGGGATACGCCAAGATCATCCTTCTGTTGTAAAAGGAAGAGCAGGATCTCCTTATGCCATCAAGGATTATTACGACATTGATCCCGACCTGGCCACCAACGTAGAGAATCGCATGAAAGAGTTTGAAGCCCTCTTACGCCGCACGCACAAAGCAGGACTAAAAATGGTGATCGATTTCGTACCCAACCATGTGGCTCGTCAATACCATAGCGACAAATGTCCACGCGGCGTACACGATCTTGGAGCAGACGATCAAACAGATCAAGCTTTCTCGCCCAACAATAATTTCTATTATCTTCTAGGGCAAACTCTCCACACTGATTTCGACACTGCTCATCGCGCCCCCATGCCCTATCAAGAATACCCAGCAAAAGCCACAGGGAACGACTGCTTCAACGCATGGCCTAGCCGAAATGATTGGTACGAAACAGTCAAACTCAACTACGGAGTAGACTATATGAATGGACGCACTACTCACTTCTCGCCTACCCCTTCCACTTGGAAGAAAATGACAGACATCCTTCTCTTTTGGGCAAAGAAAGGTGTGGATGCTTTCCGATGTGACATGGCCGAGATGGTGCCCGCCGAATTTTGGGCATACGCCACACAACACGTAAAGGAACGTTTCCCCCAGGTACAATTTATTGCCGAAGTGTACAATCCCAGTGAATATCGCCGCTATATTGCCAGCGGATTCGATTACCTTTACGACAAGGTGGGGCTTTACGATACACTTCGCGCTATCGTCTGCGAAGGTCGGTCAGCTTCTTGCATTACAGGATGCTGGCAAGCTATTGACGACATTCGCGCACATATGCTCAATTTCCTTGAGAATCATGACGAACAACGTATTGCCTCAGCTTTCTTTGCAGGCGAAGCTCGTAAAGCTTTACCTGCTTTAGTGGTAAGTGCAACGATGGGAACAAATCCCTTCATGGTTTACGCGGGACAAGAAGTAGGCGAGCCAGGCATGGATGCCGAAGGATTTAGCGGTAGTGACGGACGCACCACGATATTTGACTATTGGTCTGTTCGTTCACTTAGACTCCTCACCGCAACACAACCCGAAAAGGAAATGAATGAAGAAGAACGGAGTCTATACCAATATTATAAAAAAGTAATTACGCTCTGCAAATCCAATGCAGCCCTTTCTGATGGCACATTCTACGATTTACAATATGCCAACTATAATCACGACGCAGGTTACGATTGCGATCGCCAATACGCCTTCATTCGTCAAGCCCCAAGTGGCGAAACTTTGCTCATAGTGGCCAATTTCTCACCCACACCCGTGCATTGCGGTGTAAAAATTCCCGCTCACGCTTTTGAATATCTGCAACTTCGTCCTGGAATAGTCTCAACGATTGACCTCCTATCAGGAAATTTACAAACCATCGAGATAAAGCCCAACAAAAACGCATTCGTAGAAATCGACGGTTTCAATGCTATAATATTGCAAATTCAAAATAGCAAAACAAACAACTAACAAACAATTTAATAGGATTTTTATATTTTTCTTCAAAAAAGTCACTAGAAAGTTTGGCAGTTTCATACAAAAGCTCTACCTTTGCAATCGCAAACAAGAAATAAAGACAATCACTACAAACAAAGTGATTAAACATCTTGAGGACGCGGAGTGGAGCAGTTGGTAGCTCGCCAGGCTCATAACCTGGAGGTCGTTCGTTCGAGTCGAGCCTCCGCAACTAAAAAAGGAACAAGTTAAAAAACTTGTTCCTTTTTTTTGTTTTAACTCGCGCTCATTCTGGGTCAGCGGATATTTGGGGTCAGCGGATATTTGTTCGACAACAGGCAAAATCTTACGATTCTTGAAACTCGCCTCATCGTGGATTATTTAGGGTCAGCGGATATTTCCGGTTGGTATGATGGTAAAAAGCGCTTGCTCATATCATGCATATTGAGTAGCTTTGCATCATGGAATCAATAAAACTATTACGTGCTATATTGCCAGAGGTGTTGATAGATAATTTTGATGTTG
>UQKO01000059.1 GCA_900541575.1 uncultured Prevotella sp. | reverse complement strand
GCTCAGCAATTCAAGCAAGCTTGATTGCATTCGTCTTGCACGATGATTCAGCCCGCCCTTGTTAAATGCGAAATAAAGATGAGTATTCCCAACCGCATGCCCGCGAGATAAGGAACCGACTTTCTTTAGAGAAAACGTCAGTAATATAATAAATAATAAGGTCATAAAGCCTCTCTGCCTGTCGAAGAGCGACTTTATAACCTTAAACCTTAAAACCTTAAAACTTTAACCTCTAAACTGCGCGTAGCGCCTCACAGGAATCGTTTGCTGAGATATTTCACGGGATACCACACGGCTCCCCATCCCACGATAATCACGGTGGCGAGCACCAGCACAATGTCGCCTCCATGGATGCTCACGGGGTAGGCGTTGATGATAAAACTGTCTGCCGAGCCGCCGAGCTTCACTAGGCCATATTCCATTTGGAGCCAACACAGTCCAGCACCCAACCCAATGCCTAGGCATGCACCGAGCAATGTAATTAAGCGCCCCTCGCACAGGAAGATGCGGAAGATGGTCTGCTCCGAAGCTCCTAAATGGCGCAGTGTCATCACGTCCTGTCGCTTATCGATGATGAGCATCGACACGGAACCAATGATATTGAAACAAGCCACCAAGAGAATAAACGTCAGGAAGAAATAAGCCATCATCTTCTCAATGTTCATCACGTTGAACACCTCTTGCTGCTGCTCCAACTGGTCCATCACTCTAAATCGACTGCCTGCCACCTGTTGCATGCGCTTCTTCACCGCCTCGAGGTCAGTGCCCTGACGAAGTTTTAGCTCAAGCCCCGTGACGCAGCCCGGCTGCTCAAAGAGGCCCTGAGCAAACTGTAGAGAAGTGAGCATATAGTTTTCATCGTACTTCCTTTGGTTCACGTTGAAGCAAATTCCGGGTGAGGTCAAGTCGTCGGCATTGAAGCTCTCGGCAGGATTGACGAGGTTTACCTTTTCGCCTCTTCGTGGCGCGCAGATTTGCAGCGAGCCATAGTCGATACCTCCCATTGTGGCTGCCAGTCCGATGCCTGGTATGCCATAGTTGAGCGTGGCGCGATGAAGTTCGTAGCGTCCGTTGCCGTAGAGGATGCTGCGTATTCCCGTCACTTTGTCGTAGTCATCGTCAACCCCTTTCAGCACAATTACTGTGGGTCTTCCCTGAAACAGTATGAGCGCATTGTCTTCCAGGCAGAAGCTAGCGGCCTCCACCTCCTTCATGCTGCGTATTTGTTGCAGTGCGGGATCATCCATCGGAGTGAGCTTCGTCTGTGTTGGCACCACCTCAATCTGTGGGTCGAAAGCCGTATAGAGGCTCCCTATGAGGTCGCGAAATCCGTTGAACACGCTCAGCGTCACCAGCAGTGCTGCCGTGCCGAAGGCCACTCCAGCCACTGAGATGCCCGATATGATATTGATTGCTCCCACCCTTTTGCGCGAGAACAAGTATCTTCGGGCAAAGAAAAGCGGCAGTCTTAGTCGCTCTATGAGGCTCATTCTGCGATAGGTTTGTCGTCGCCCTCAGTGCGTTTGAGCAGAGAGTCGATATGGTCGAGATAGTTGAGAGAATCGTCGAGGAAGAACTTCAGTTCGGGGATAATGCGTAGCTGATGGCGCACGCGAGTGCCCAGTTCGTAGCGCACTTGTCGTGTATTCGCGTTGATATTGTTGAGTATCTCTTGTGCTTTTTCTGAGGGGAAGATGCTCAAGTATCCGCGAGCGATGCTTAGGTCGGGACTGATTCTTACAGCGCTCACCGACACCAACACACCATGTGTGCCCTGTGTCTGTCGCTGAAAGATGTCGCTCAGTTCCTTCTGTATTAGTCGGGATATTTTCTGTTGTCTTGTAGTTTCCATATATAATATAGGTATCATACGGTGCACAGGCACCTTGGGTTAGGATGCGTTGCTGCGCATGGAGTGCGTCAGCTAGGCATACGTGTGTTCTTGTATTTAATGATTGCGTTTGGGTTTTCGGTTCGCCTTTTTATGAAACTTCTAAAGGGGAATTGGATACCCTAAATTTCAGAATTTATAGAACCACCCTTAAAAGTCTTCGTTGTCTACGGCAGCTGTTTTTTTAGCCAGCCAAATGCGGTCGGCATCGTCGGTGAGTAGCGGCATAATGGCCGAGCGCACGCGGGCGTGGTAAGCGTTGATTTGTTCCATCTCTTCGGGTGAGAGCAGCGAACGGTCAACGGCTTGGAGGTCGTAGGGGCAGAGCGTGAGCGTCTCAAATTGTAGGAAGCGGCCGTAGGGAGTCTCTTCGGCTTCTTGACAGAGCAGTGTGTTCTCTATTCTTACCCCGAAGCGTCCCTCCACGTAGATTCCAGGTTCGTCGGTCACTGTCATTCCTGCCGTGAAGGGCACTAGCGTACATGGACGCACGTTCTTGCGTATTTGGTGAGGACCCTCGTGCACACATCCGTGTGCTCCCACTCCGTGGCCTGTACCATGTCCGAAGTCATAGCCCTGTGCCCAGAGGTCGATGCGAGCTGCAGTGTCGAGTTGTAGCCCCGTGGTGCCTACGGGAAATTTCATGTGAGCGAGTCTGAGATGCCCCTTCATCACAAGTGTATATACCTCTCGTTCCTCTTGGGTCAGTCCACCTAGCGCAATGGTGCGTGTCAGGTCCGTTGTGCCCGAGAGATATTGTCCGCCGCTATCGAGCAGTAACAGACCATGGGCGGGTAGGCGTACGCTCGAGTGCTCATCGGCCTCATAGTGAACAATGGCACCATGCGCTCCAAAGGCTGCTATTGTGCCAAAACTCAGTCCCTCGAAGTCGGGTTGTTCGGCGCGTAGGGCGGTCAGTTTCTCATCGACGGAAAGCTCTGTCACCTCCTCTTCGCGTTCCATCCGTTCGTCGAGCCATCGCAGAAATTTCACCATTGCCACGCCATCTTGTACCATCGCGCGGCGCATGCCCTCTTGTTCTTGTTCCGACTTTACTGCACGCCACATTTCCACGGGCGAATGAAACGTTGCCACACCCTTTGGCCATAGTCCCATGCACGCCGTCTCACGGCATACGCGCAGGCTAGGCAGGGCTTTGAGTTTCAATGCTTCGGCATAAGGCTTTGTTGCCACGCCAGCCCCCGCCAGCCGTTCGCGTGCTTCGGAAGTGAGCGTCTCGGCATGGGTATAGAGCGTGAAGCGTTGCGTTTCGGCTTCGTAGGCCAAGTAGCTAAGAAACACGGGGTTGTAGTCCACATCCGCTCCGCGCAGATTGAGCGTCCAAGCAATGTCGGATAGGTCGTTGAGCAGAAACACTTCGTCAGTCTCTGTACGTTGCTCCTCTAGTGCATGCTGCAGGGCGCAGAGCTTCTCCTTGATGGTCTGTCCGGTCCATTGCTCATCTTGCACGCGAATAGGCGCTGCGGGCAGTGCCGGACGTGTGGTCCATAGTTGGCTAAAGGCATCCTTACGCGAGCAGTACGCGATGTGTGACAATCCAGGCTCCATATCGGCGGGAGCTCCGATACGCGCTTCGGATCCATAGTGCTCATGAATCCATTCCTCTACGCTAGGCACTCCTTCTGCGCCATCCTTCATTAGTTGAAATCCTGTGGTTGAGAGTTCTTCCGAGGCTTGCAGCCAGTAGCGTGAGTCTGTCCAGAGCAAAGCTTCTTTTTGTGTCACCACAGCTGTTCCTGCCGAACCTGTAAAGCCTGTGAGCCACTCTCGGCAAGCCCAGTGTGGAGCGATATATTCACTATTGTGTGGATCGGCCGTAGGCACTATATATACCTCTAGAGCCTCCTGGCTCATCCATTGACGAAGAGAATTGAGCATACGCTTGGGTTGGATATTTGTAGGTTCTTTTATTTCTGTGCAGAGAGGGGCTTATTCGCTGTCGCGTCAGAGCGGGCAGAGATGGACTTCCTCTTCCGCCTTCTTACTTGCTCAGTTCCAGCATGCGTTCGATAGGCTTCACTGCCTCGCGAGCCACCTCTTCATGCACCTCAATCTCGGGCCATTCGTAGCGCAGTGCGTTGTACACCTTCTCCAGTGTACACAGGCGCATGAAGTTACACTCGTTGCAACCACAGGTGCTATCATCGGGAGGCACGGGAATAAATGTTTTCTCCGGGCAGTGCTTCTGCATCTCATGCAGAATGCCGCTCTCTGTCACCACCAAAAAATCCTGTGCATCGGAGTCAATAGCATATTTCAGTAGCGCGGCCGTAGAGCCCACCACATCAGCCAGTTTCACCACAGCTCCGCGACACTCCGGGTGTACTAGTACCTTAGCTCCGGGGTGCTCCTGTTTCAGTTCCACGAGTTTCTCCACAGAGAAGCGTTCGTGTACGTGGCAACCACCATTCCATAGCAACATATTGCGTCCTGTCTCGGAGTTGATATAGTTGCCCAAGTTATAGTCGGGGCCGAAGATGAGTTTGGCATCTTTGGGAAATGTCTCTACAATGCGTTTGGCATTGCTCGAAGTCACCACCACGTCAGTCAGTGCTTTTACCGCCGCCGTAGTGTTCACGTAGGAAATCACTTGATAGCCCGGGTGCGCCTCGACAAACTTCTTAAAGTCCTCTGCCGGACAACTCTCGGCCAGTGAGCAAGTAGCATTCAGATCGGGCACCAACACCTTCTTTTGCGGACAGAGTATCTTATTTGTCTCGCCCATGAAGTGTACGCCACACATCACGATGATGTCGGCATCCGTGCGTGCTGCCTGTTGAGCCAAACCGAGGCTGTCGCCCACGAAGTCGGCTATATCCTGCAATACTCCTTCTGTATAGTAGTGGGCCAGGATAATGGCATTTTTCTCTTTACACATACGGCGAATCTCGGCTTTGAGATCCACGCCCGCGGGCACGGGTTCGTCCACGTAGCCCTTTTTCTTCCAGCTATCTTTTACTTCGGTCATCTTCTTAAATGTGCTTGAGTTAGGGTGCAAATTTACTTATTTAGTTTGTAGTTTCCCTATTTAAGGTTGTAAACTTTTCAAGTTTCGGTTTTAACTTGAGCAGGCTGAATGCGCAATTCGCTATATCAGGATTTTTAGCAAGGAAACTTCGTATGGCTGGTTCTACCTCCTCATCGGTGTGCTTGAGTGAAGTCCTTATCTGCTTGTTGGCTCTGCTGAATGTCATTTTGCCCCAACTCTTTCTGAGCGTCGTTTTGTAACTTCGTATATGTGCCGTCCACAGATGTACGTCTTTCCGTCCACAGATGGGCATCTTTCCGTTCACAGATCTTCATCTTCCCATCGTTCACCGCCCAGTGACTGATCGTTCACCGCCCAGTGACTCATCGTTCAACGCCCAGTGACTGAGCGTTCACCGCCCGGTGAACGATGGGAAAGTCTTCAACGAGAGACGGAATAACCTAGGTTTTAGCTTGATAATGAAGCCGTTCTGTTACTCCGTTCGCAGCGTACGTATTCACCCGTTCGCAATGGGAGAATTTTATCGTGCAAGACGAATGCAATCAAGCTCGCTTGAATTGCTTGATACGCAGCCGATAATGCACGGGCTGAAAGCCCAACAAGCGCATAGCCCAGGGCTTTCAGCCCGCTCATACTAAATCCGAAACTTAAATCAATATAAGAAAGGCCGCCCTGTAAGAGCAAAAGCAGGAGGTGAGTTCTTACTTTTGTCCTTACAGGGCGACATGTTCTTGCTCATTCACTATGAATGACTTGGATCTTTCAGTCTGCGCTATTTTGACTTTTCAGATGGTGCTACTTTGAACTTCTGAAAGGTTGCCCTAGATGGGGCTGAAAATGGCGGCTTAGGGTTAGGCGGTGGAGTGCGGCGGTTAGATGCGCTTGCCTGCGTACATCTTTTCGTAGTATAGCTGGTAGTCGTCGCCACTGACGGCTTCCACCCAGTCGCGGTGTTCGAGATTCCAGCGAATGGTCTTGACAATGCCCACTTCAAAGGAGGTTTCGGGATACCATCCGAGGTCGGCCTTAATCTTCGAGGGATCAATGCCGTAGCGCTGGTCGTGGCCTAGGCGGTCTTTCACGAAGGTGATGAGCGATTCGTTGATCCAATCAATGCTGATTTGTCCGTCGGCGCCGATCTCTTGGCGTTTCAGCAAGGTGCGGAAACGGGGCTCTTCGGCCATGATGTCGTGAATGGTGCGGATGATAATCTTGACGATTTGAATGTTTTGGCGTTCATTGTGTCCGCCCACGTTGTAGATGCTGCCGTCTTTGCCTTGATTGATCACCATATCGATGGCTTTGCAGTGGTCTTCCACATAGAGCCAGTCGCGTATGTTCTCTCCCTTGCCATATACGGGGAGGTTCTTGCCTTGCAAGATGTTGTTGATGACCAGGGGAATGAGCTTCTCGGGGAATTGATAGGGTCCGTAGTTGTTAGAGCATCGTGTGATGCTTACGGGCATGTGATAGGTGTCGCGATAGGCACATACGAAGTGGTCGGCCGAAGTTTTTGAGGCACTATATGGGCTGTGTGGACAAAGGGGAGTCTGCTCTGTGAAGAAGCCTTCGGAGCCGAGCGAGCCATACACTTCATCGGTGGAAACTTGATGGAAGCGTACTCCGGGGCGCCATGTGGGGTAGCCTTGTGGGTCGCGTCCCATCACCCATGCTGCGCGTGCAGCATCGAGGAGATTTTGTGTGCCCAGAATGTTGGTGTTGAGGAAGAGTTGCGGATTCTCGATGCTACGATCTACGTGGCTTTCTGCGGCGAAGTTTACCACCACGTCGAATCGGTATTCGGCAAAGAGTGAGTCAAGCAGTGCACGGTCGCAGATATCGCCTTTCACGAAGAAGCAACGTTCGTTGTCGATGTCTTGTGCGATGGTGCCGAAATAGCCAGCATAGGTCAGCAGGTCGAGTACTACTACGCGCACATTGTCGTATTTCTTTAGAATGTACTTCAAGTAGTTGGCACCGATAAATCCTGCGGCACCTGTTACGAGATAGGTTTTCATTATTAAGTATAAAGTATTACAAGCTTCGCTTGAAGTATAAAGTATTACAAGCTTCACTTGAAGTATTAAGTATAAAGTATTACAAGCGGGATGAGGGCTTAAGATGCAAAGGTAACTTTATAACCTTCTAACCTCAAAACTTCAAACCCCCATAGTGCTCCGCTACCTGATTGGTGAGGTCGATAAATTCCTTTACTGAGAGCTGCTCTGGACGACGGGTCAGCAGTGGCTGAGAGAGAAACTCCGTGTGGTCGGGAGCGCCTTGGCATTGCTGGTCGAGCTCGTGGAGGAGGGGCTTGATAGAGCCGCGCATCATCTTGCGTCGCTGATTGAAGGTGGTCTTTACCACTCTTCGCATAAGTTGCTCGTCGCAGCCAGGGTGGGTCACATCGTTGCGCGTGAGACGCACTACGGCACTGCGCACCTTGGGAGGCGGATTGAATACGCCTGGCTCGACGGTGAATAGATAGTCTACCTTATAATAGAGTTGTACTAGTACGCTCAGAATGCCATAAGCCTTGCAACCCGGAGGGGCGGCTAGTCGTTCGGCCACTTCTTTCTGAATCATGCCCGTGCAGCAAGGGATGAGGTGACGATAGTCGAGCATCTTGAAGAAGATCTGGCTACTAATGTTGTAGGGATAGTTGCCCGTGAGCACGAAGGGACGGCCTTCGAAGGTGTGGTCAAGGTGCATCTTTAGGAAATCGTCTTCTACGATACCTTGCTCGAGCGCGGGAAAGTGTTCGCGCAGATAGGCCACGCTTTCGAAGTCGATTTCCACTACTTTGAGCTCGCGCCCTTTCTGGAGAAGATATTGCGTCATTACGCCCATGCCGGGACCCACTTCGAGAATGGGTAATTCGGGGCATGCATCTACAGTATCGGCGATGGCTTGTGCCGTGGGTAGGGAGGTCAGAAAGTGTTGGCCAAGAAATTTTTTAGGGCGTACGGACTTCATCTAATATATTTTTTCTACTTTTGCATAAGAACGCAGGCAAAGCCCTTTTGGGGGCTACGGCTGTGATTCTGGCTACAAAGGTAAACATTTTATTGGGAGTATGCCAAGAAGTGAACCTCTGTTTCATACGTTTTTTACTCAACTTCCGGATTTCGCCTGGGCTTTTAGCCCACCTCTTCTAAATCTGAAAGTTCAGAAAATATTATGATAATATGTAGGGAGAGGGGGTGCATCATCAGGATGAACCATCTTCGCTCTTTCTAAAGCAATTTTTTTTCTCGCTTGAAAAGCTTAGTCAAGGTCATATTACAAACGGCGTTTCCCTTCCTGCTCGGGTGGGGCATTCTTTGGTGGATGTATCGCGATACGGATTGGGAGGCTTTCTCACACTTTGTCTTTGGCGAGATGCAGTGGGGGTGGATGCTCCTAAGTCTTGCTTTCGGCATATTGCCTCAGATGGCTCGTGCTTGGCGTTGGAAGATGGCACTCGAGCCGCTGGGTGAGAGCCCAAGAAGGAGTTCGTGTACAGATGCCATTTTTATGTCGTATGCGGCGAGTCTGGTGATTCCTCGCGTGGGCGAGGTGACTCGTTGTGGCACGCTGAAGAAGACCGATGGCGTGAGCTTCAGCAAGAGCCTTGGCACGGTGGTCACCGAGCGCGTGGTCGATTCGCTGCTGATGCTCTTATTTACGAGTGTGGCCTTTCTGTGGCAGCTCCCTATGTTTGTGCGTTTCATGGACGAGACGGGCATGGACTTCTCTTCTTTGCTCCGTCGGTTCACGGGTACGGGCTATCTTGTCACCTTTATCTGTCTTGTGGCTGCACTAGCAGCTGCGGTGGTGGTGATGAAGCGCTTTGCTGTGTTTCGGAAAGGGCGCGACATGCTTCAAGGTATATGGGAGGGCATTCTCTCGCTGCGCTACGTGAAGAACTTGCCGCTCTATCTGCTTTATAGCCTGCTGATATGGGTGGGCTATTTTCTCCATTTCTACATTGCTTTCTTCTGCTTCCCATTTACGGCTCAACTCTCGCTAGGAGCCGCATTTCTCATATTCTGTGTGGGCACTTTTGCAGTGCTCGTTCCTACTCCCAATGGGGCAGGGCCATGGCATTTCGCGGTGAAGACGATGCTTGTGCTCTATGGAGTGGCCGATGGGCAGGCCGTCATGTTTGCCCTGGCGGTACATACCATCCAGACGGCTCTCGTAGTGGCGTTGGGTGTGATGGGATGGAGCAGAGTGGCGCTGCGTGGCCAACGAAGAGAGGCTGTGGAGAAAGTGTAAGCATCGTGTGGCCAGTGATGTTTTGGCACAGACGAATGCGTCGGAAGAAATAAGAAACTTAATTCTCGGATTTAGCCTGAGGCTTTCCCTCCGCCTTTCCTAAATCCGAAACTTCAGTAGTAAATATTCTAACATCAACAATCATGAGTGAAATAGCAAACCTGCAACCGCAGGCCATTTGGAAAAACTTTGATCTGCTTACTCAGGTGCCCCGTCCATCGGGCCATCTAGAGAAGGTGCAGCAGTTCTTGCTCGACTGGGCAGCCCAAAAGGGCGTAGAGGCATTCAAGGATGAAGCTGGTAACATCATCATGCGCAAGCCTGCCTCGGCGGGTATGGAAGATCGTAAGATTGTGACTCTCCAGGGACACATGGACATGGTGCCGCAAAAGACGAAGGAGTCTACCCACAATTTCGAAACCGATCCGATTGAGACTTATATCGATGGCGATTGGGTGAAGGCAAAGGGCACTACGCTTGGGTCGGACGATGGTATGGCTGTGGCCACCATCATGGCTGTGATGGAAGATCCCACCTTAAAACATGGTCCTATCGAAGGCTTTATCACTGCCGACGAGGAGACTACTATGTATGGGGTGAACCACATGAAGGCCGATGTTATTGAGGGGGAGATCTTGCTCAACCTCGACGATGAGACCGAAGGAGAGATGATTATCGGTTCGGCTGGCGGCGTGAATATGACCGCTACGCTCGAATACAAGCCTCTAGAACCCGATGCGACTGATGCTGCAGTGAAAATTACCCTTCACAAGCTCTTCGGCGGACACTCTGGATTGGAAATAAACGAAGGTCGCTGCAATGCAAATAAGGCCATGGCACGTATCGTGCAGGACGCTATTGCCAACTTTGAAGCTTGCCTCGCCTCATGGCAGGGCGGCAATATGCGCAATGCTATTCCCGCTTCGGCTGAAGTGGTGCTGACGTTGCCGAAAGAAAATGTGGAAGCTCTCAAGGAGGCCATAGACGAATGGCGACAGACGCTCCGCGAGGAGTATGCTCCTGTCGAAACAACCATGGAACTCGACGTGGAGGACGCTCCGCTGCCTAAGTATATCGTGCCCGCTGAGATTCAAGATAATCTTGTGGATGCTCTCTGTGCCGTACACAATGGCGTGTTGCGCATGATTCCTTATGATAAGCAGATCGTGGAGACTTCATCGAACTTGGCCATTGTGGAGATTGCCGAGGGTAAGGTGCGTTTCCTAATCCTTATTCGTTCTTCACGCGACAGTATGCGCGAATGCTGTGTAGAGACGCTCGAGAGTGCTTTCTCTATGGCAGGCATGAAGGTGGAAACTGATGGCGACTACCCCGCTTGGCAACCTAATCCACAGAGCGAGATTGTGGAACTCATGAAGGGTATCTATAAGGAACTTTTCCAGCAGGACAATCTTGTCACCGTGGTGCATGCCGGATTGGAATGTGGCGTGATTGGCGCTTTGCGTCCTCACATGGATATGGTGAGCTTCGGTCCGACCTTGCGTTCGCCCCACACTCCCAACGAGCGTTGCAATATTCCTAGTGTGGCTCGCTATTGGACTTTCGTCAAGACAATCCTTGAACGCATCCCTAAGAAATAAGTCTCTTCGTATAGAGCACGGGTGTGCGCCTGTGCGTAAGGTTTGATATGTGCGCTAGGCGCGATGCCTGCTTGTGCTTTAAAAGGAAATCCCCTCTCTTACATGATTCTCTGTAGGAGAGGGGATTTGTTTGTGTCGGAGGGCAAGGAAGGGAGAGGGCAAGGCTGAAAGAGAGATGTCTGCTAAGAAAAAGAAAGCCCGAAGTTCTCCTTTTTCGGAAAACTTCGGGCGGAAGTTGTACTCTTTCAAGAGTAAGGGCGTTCACCTATGATATAGGTGCGTGAACCTTGGATTAGTCCTCATCTGACGACCAGCTATCGCTGCTCCAATCCTTACCAGCAGAGAATGCATCAGAGGGGTCAAGCGACTTTAATTCGTCGTCAACGATTTTCACCTTGGGGTCTGACGCTGCGAGCATCTGCATGGGCTCGAGGTTGATAACCCTTGATGAGGGTGTGATATATGTAAGTTTCATGTTATTATCTATGAAATGTGTTTGTAGTTTGTATTACTTTACAATGACCTTCTTGCCATTCTGAATGTAGAGACCCTTAGTAGCCTTTACTACGAGACGACCGCTGAGGTCGAAGATGAGGGCCTTTGCACTGGCAGGAGCAGCGATGGTGTTGATGCCAGTAACGGCATTGCCAAAGTTCATAGCAATAGCGCTTACTACGCCGTTGCCAGGGAGGTATGCCTTGTTCATGGGCAGGAGACCACCCTTGCTGGGATAGAAGGCAGTGCCATCAGCACTGTTGCCAAGGATATAGCCATCGCCATCAATCATGGTCTTGGTAGCACCGGCTGAGTGGCCGAGTTTGTTGTCACTGATGGTAGCAGCAGTTTCGTCAGCAGCGGGAACCATCGTTACAGAAGTGCCAGTTTCAGAAGTAAGGATTACACCTTGGTTGGCGGGGATAGCCTGTGCGTCGATAGCAGTCATTGTAGCTTCAGTGCCCTTAGCGCTTACGTAGTATGCCTTAACGCCAGTAGGAATGATGGTGGCAAAAGGTGCGCTGAATGTGGCGATGTGGCTTACACCATTGATGTTTTGGGCATCGTGGAAGGTGATGGTGTTGGGATATTCAACCTCTTCGAACTGGTAGTAGCATGAGCGGTTCATACTATTCCAACCAGTATCGTAGAACTTGTCATTAGCATATTGCGAAATGAAATCACCGTCGATGCGTGAGTTGAGGTAGTAGTTAGTCGTGCCATCCTTACCCAGAGCCTTCATCTGTACGAAGCCGAATACATCGGCACGGTCGGTAAGGCTCACAGAGCCTTGACCCTTGTCGAGTGTGGCAGGCTCGATTGTCCAGTCGTTTTGTTTAATGTAAGTAGAGGTTTGTGCAGTGGTGCTATATGATTTGTTGCCATCGCCACTGTCAGCCCAGCTGAGGTAGGTGCCGTAGTTGGTAGCAAACATGTACTTGCCGTTAACGATGTGGCAAACAAACACGAACTCGTTCGCGTTGGTAGATTCATCGTTAGCCTTATTACCCACCTTCGTGCCATCGCAATAGAGGTAGTTTGCAGTGCCACTGATATAGGGCACCTTGATGCGGTATGCCTTACCGTCCTCGGGCATCTGAATATTGTCGGTGCTTGTTTTGAAAGCATTGAGTGCATTTTCGATAGCCGCTGCATCTGTGCCTTCTTTTACGGCATTTTTCAATGCTGTACGGGTTGCAGCATTCGCTGTAGGATAGCCTACACCTGTCTTGGCAAGAGCCTTATGGGCAAGTTCCATGATTTTTGCCAAATTGTAGGTGTAGTTTACATTGATGGTGTTGCCATTGATTGAGACTGCTGCATCATAATTGGGAACTGTAGCTGCAGTGAAGTCGGCAGTCTGTGGAGCAGAAGAAAGGAGGAAGAAACCACCATTCTTAGCAACTTCGTTAGTGCTGTTGAGTGTAACATAGCCCTCAGCACCAGTTACATTGACAGTGTATGCTGTAACACCGTCCATGCTCACGGGCTCGAAGATGTAGGCAGAACCCTTAGAATCTGAGTGAGCCCAACCTGTCATCGTAAAAGGATTAGAACGTGTGGCTTCAGCACTTGCGTTCTGCTCTTTACCTCCTACTGTATGTAAGTCCTGATTGGTGATGTGGAGACCTTGGGTAAAGTAAATGGCACCAGTAGTATAGTAGTCTGACAGACCAAGGTTGATAGTGTTATAGTTTGTACCATTATTTACGCCCTTGCCTTGACCATTTACAATGCCTACTGTGGCAGAGGGGAGTTCGCCACGAGTAATCTTCCATACATAGTTATTTTTGGCTTTAGCCTCTTCGAGGGGCACATTTGCCAAAGTCTTGGTGACATTGGGATAGTTAACAATATCAGTAAAGAGGTAGGTACCATCAAACACTGAAAAATTCTTTCCGTTACCATCATTTGCACAGCTCTTTATGCGGTAATAACCAGTAGGGAGGTTGATGTAAGAAGTTTTGTTAACTGCAAGAAGCGCACCCAAATTAGCCAAGGCGTCTTCGCTCTGATTTGCCTTATAGTCTGTAACGTTAGTTTTGACTGAATTCGCATAGTTCTCGTCAATAAGTCCGAGGCCAGTTCCTGCAGTGAAATTAGTTGCATCGTCCATTACATCTTCTACAGACTTGATGTACCAGATATCGTTATCACTTGCGTTTGAGTTCCACATGCCGACATGAGCATTGCCGTTGTAACCACCACGGTTATTCCAGCTGTATTCACCATTTTTAGGTATGATGTTCCAACCATCGCCTTGTGCTACAATCTTCCAAACGCATTCATCGCCCGGAGTCTCGCTTACAGCTTTAACACCCACATTACCATCGGCATTATTGGTGTTAATGGCATAAACATACTGCGTATTGTCCTTAACAGAACGAATGGTGTAGCCAGTAGTGGCATCGCCTTCAATAGAGAAAAGGCTTCGGCTGTCAAACTGTGTCCAATTCGACAGAATGATAGTGTTGTCTGTTGCCGATTTAACACAACTGCTGTTCCAAAGTACGTACTTGCTATCACCCTTACACTTAATAAGGTACTTCGCACCGCTTATAGGTACGAAGTCGGCGGCTGTTGCTCCTATAATACACGTGAGGAGCAACGCCAGAAACGTTGTAATTTTTTTCATTTGTTGTTATTAAAATATAGTTTATAAAATCCTGTGTTCGATGTATTGTGGCAGTGCGTGAATAAAGCGTAGGTAAGTGCATTGCCAACAATATGTAGGTAGTGTGCTGTGTCAGTTAGATTTTATGTCGCAAATATAAAGGCTTATTTTATGCAAGTAATTCGCTATATTTTTATGATTTTTTTTGATAGAACGTATCTAATTCCGAGAAACGAAGAGAAATAATGACGTCGCAAAAATAAGTACACAGAGAAAAATCCCGAATCAGTGGAGGACTTGTTGGAGCATCGCACCGATGGTACAGATGCTTTCGATACGCTGTATATTGGGTGTGAGAAGTTCCCGCAGTATGATTTTTATGGGGGATTCTCGGTGGGTGGGGTGAGATAAAAATACTCTTTTGTTTCTTTCGTAAGAAACAATTATCTATCTTTGCATCTACAAATACATTACAAAATGAGCAACAACAAACTGCAAGTGGTCTTGTTGGATGAAGCTATAGAGTTCATCCAATCATTGCCATTGAAAGTGCAGAAGAAAATAACATATAACTACTTGAAAATAGAACAAGGAATTATAGATAATGAATTGTTTAAGAAGTTGGAAAACTCCAATATTTGGGAATTCCGTACTATTTTCAGTGGCAACTGCTATAGGCTTTTCTCCTTTTGGGACACAGAAACCGAAACGCTTGTAATTGCGACACATGGCATAGTAAAGAAAACGCAAAAAACGCCTCCAAAAGAAATTGCAAAAGCAGAAGAGATTAGAAAAGAGTATTTTAAGAAGAAAAAAGAAGAATGATATGGCACAGATGCATTTAACTCCTCTTTCAAAACTCGTTGATGATGTTTGGGGAGAAAAAGGAACAGAAGAACGTGATGCGATGGAGAAGCAGCTTAAGGAAGAAGTAAACGCTTACTACTTAGGTGAAGCTATCCGTAAAGCAAGACAAGCCCAGAAACTCACACAAGAAGAACTGGGTGAACGTATAGGAGTGCAACGTGCACAAATTTCAAGATTAGAGAAGGGGCATACTATTATGACTTTGCCAACCCTAAGTCGTGTGTTCCGTGCTTTAGGTGTTGCCTCTGCAACTCTCGATTTGGGTGCAGCTGGTAAGGTTGCACTTTGGTAACGCTCCCTCCCCAAGCCCTCCCTTTCGGGCAATCCTTTCATTCAGCCGCCGTGCGCATTGGCTCTCTTGCTGTGCGCATGGCGGCTTTTCCGTGGGAAACGTACTTTCACGTTTTTCTTGACCGATGAAGTTCCCACGCTCACGCTAATCTTTCAAAATGAGTTCAATGTGAATGAAACCTTGTACCTCACCGCCCAAACCAAGCGCAAGGTTTCCTTTGACCGCAGCTTTGCCGTGTGTTGTGGACAATCTTCTGCATACGATGATAATACGGAGGTAGAATACGAGAGCGAGACGTCCTTGCTTTCCTATTCCTTCGCCCGTCATCTTACGCAGGCTTTGCAGTCTCACAAATTCTAACACTTTTGACTAATGCCCCACGCTATCCACATCACTACGCTCAAACGTATGCTCCAATCTCCCGAACCCGTAGACATCAAACTATGGACGCGCTCGGGTGAAATCCAACGCTGGCACCGCTGCATCTCTCTCCGCTACGACTTCTACAAGGGCACGCGAAGAATGAAACTGCTGGACTCTAATGAAATCCGACAACTGAAAGATGTGTGCGTGTTTGAAATAACTGATATTCAATTACTTTATAACAAAAAAATGAAACATGATTCAAAAGTTCTGAAAATGTATGGATATTTCTTCTAAAGAAATCTGCCAAACAGGACAAGCATGGCAACCCGGCTAAACTCTCTCAATCGGCACGCAGCTATTGCTTTGACTACCAGAAGTTGGTAGACTAGTTCGGCATCAATCTGATTACGGGTGACTCGGACGATGAAGAGGATAAATCTGTG
>UQKO01000058.1 GCA_900541575.1 uncultured Prevotella sp. | reverse complement strand
CAGTCTATCCTATCGGTCTTTATCCATAGAGTCTAACGGTCTTCATCGTTAGCACCTAATGATCTTCATCGTTAGCACCTATCGGTCTTCATCGTTAGAGTACTAAGATTTAGGTCGTAGAAACAGCTTAATCTTCATCGTCAAAACAACCTTCTGGAAGGCCTAAATAATCCACGATGAGGCGAGTTTCACGAATCGTAAGATTTTACCTTTTGTCGAACAAAGAGCAGCGGGTCAACTGTTCGTAAAGATCTGTGCATCGCTTAATCATTCCCGTCAGTCGTCTTACCGCATTGCGTGGTTCACAATCAGGGAAATAGAGCATAGCCAGTGAGCGGCGAGTATAAGAAGAGTTTAATCTCATATCTATTATTTACTCAACTTTCCTCATCATACAACCGGGAATATCCGCTGACCCGCCTTTTCTTCAGATTGGTAAAAGTTCCCTCTATCTTGTTGTTCGTATTTGGCATGCCTTCACAACTTTCTTGTTGAAACGTAAAGAAGTATGGCATATAGAAATCCAAACTGTGCATCGCAGAACGCAAGCGCTTGTGAGTATAGCTTTTTTTCCCACATTTCAGCAGAGAGCGCTTTGCATGCGTGTCTTTCCATTTTTCTTTCCACTGGGCATAGTTGGTCTTGAAGTCCCTTTCAGAGGAAAAAGTCAACGTGTCCAATAGGTCCTTAAGTTCTCGCGCTGCCTTAAGCCTTGGATTCTGTGTGAGATAACGTCTAATTATCTGCTTCATGTGAAACTGGCACATTTGTATCTGATAGTCAGAGAAGAGGGTAAAGAGGCTTTTCTTGCCGTCTATGATAATACCAAAGATCGTATAGCCACGTTCCTCTATGCTCCTTATCGCTTTCTCATAGTCGCTTGCCGTTTCATTCTCGATAAAGGCAAGATAGAGGGGAAAGCCACTATGCTCGTCTAATGCTAGCAAAGTTGAAAACATTGATTTGGCATCTGAAAACTTTCAAGCTTTGAAATCATCTGTGTTTATAGGCGATGAGAGGCTATGTCATCCTGCATTTTGACCTATAGGTCTAAAACTTTTTCAAACAAAAATATCCCCCAATATTGCTGTCCAGTAAAATGACTATCTTTGCTCATGGTTCTATTTTTATTTAGCAAAAACAAAGAAAGGCAAAAGGGCTGATACCTCGTGAGAAGTGTCAGCCCTAAATTATTTTGTTTGAAAAAGTTTTACTGGACAGCAATAAATTTTGAAAACCTACTTATTGTTACACAAAAAGCGCCGCACAGCGTTCACTCCTTTAAGCACAGAGTGTTCGTTGTGTGGCGCTTGCCGTAATGTTATGCTACGGGGTGTAGCTCATCAGCTGATGAGGGGGTTAGTCCTTGTTAGCTGTACCCCAAAGGTCGTTGTCCCAAATTTTGTCGTTTGAGAGTACTTTATTTTCGTTAGTTACCGTTTCGTCCGAAGAGTAATTAATGCTCTTAGGATCACTTGCGGCCATCATGCCTTCAGCAACCAAGTTAAAGCAAACGGCTGAAGGGGCAATATATGTCTTTTTCATTTTCGTAATTCGTTTTTTTGTTTTTTGAAAAAATAAATGGGTTGATTACTTAATGAACACCTTTTTGCCAGTGTTAGTAACAAAGATGCCGTTAGCAGGATAAAGTACGCGACGGCCGTTCAAGTCGTAGTATTCAACAGCATTGTTGCTATCAGCGTTTACGCCATTAATGCCTGTAACCTCGCCAAAGCCAAAGTTGAGGGCTTGCGCACCAGCCTCGGCAGCAGGAAGAGCTGAAGCCAAAACATAAGCCTTGTTAGCAGGTACTGTAGTGAGTTCGCTCTTGAGGAAGGCTGCTTGGTTAGCTGAGTTAAGCGCCAAAACGTAAGTGGCGTTAGCAGCAAAGCCTGTGCGCTTAGCTGTTGCGCCTTTGAGCTTGTTCTCGCCAGCGTAAGTAGCTGCTTCGTTTGTGATTTCGAGGTTTGCAGTTGTTTCACCTTCGTGGTAAAGGATAGCACCCTGGTTAGCTGCGATAATGCCATCAGTGATTTCGCTGAGTTCGAGCACACCATTGTTAACAGCTGAAACGGCATAAGCCTTCACTCCGCTTTCAGTAGGCACTTTCACTGCGAAAGGATAAGCTACTGTAGCATAGTTAGCAGCGCTAATTCTTACAGGCACGGTAGTTACCTTAATGAATTGCCAGTAGTTACCTTTGTCACCGTCTTGGTTGTCATAATTAGCAATGGTTTGAGCACCAGCACCACCCCACGCATTCATGGTGTGATAACCTTCGGTAACCAACTGAAGCATGCTTTTGCCATCGTTAGTAACACCTGTTAAAGATGTAGTTGTTGCCTTTAGGGTATATTCACCAGCATGCTTATTGTCAATAGGCATTTCAAGGGCAGCACCATCTGATTTGTAACTACCCAAGCAGCAACCCGTGTTGGCATTTTTCAGTTTGAAAGTACCGTTGTTGTTGTCAACAAACTGCCAAAGTTGCGAAGCGTAGTTTCCAGTAGCAGAAACACGACGTACGACACGGTCTAAATTAGTGTTGGCGTTGTATGAAGTTGAGAGTTGGCCGTCAGTACCTACAAAGATGTTTTCTGAGCTAACGTATGCATTTTGATTATCATTAGCATTCACATTCTTTATACGATAGTAAGCTGTGGGGTCAACATTATACGATTTAGCATAAGCTGCGTTCAAAGCATCCAAAGTAGTAGCAGACGGTACGGCTGTCTTTGCAGCTGCAATTGAAGCAACTGTGTTGATAGTAAGCATACCTGCTACTTCTTCATTAGCGGTAAGGGCAGTGAGGCTGGCGGTTGCAGCTGATTTACCTACATTTACATAAGCATCAAGGTTGGCGTCGTGAATAGCGAAACCTGAACCATTATCATTTTGGGCTCCGTTATCCGTCCAAGTTCCAAGATTACCTTCTTTATGGTCGCCTAAATAGCTTTTTCCGTCATACTGCAAGCTGAATTTAGCACCCTCAGCAGATGTTGTTTGCACATAGAAGACAGTACCCGTAGCATCCAATTTTGCTTTATGGTCGCCACCATCAACTTTAACATAAGTGCCAGTAAACTTGTTCATGAGCTTTACACCAAAGCCACTTTCAACAAAGGCCCAAACACCTCCATTAAAACGCTCGAAGGTGGTTACATTGGCTGCATCGAATTTGCTTAAACCATCATTATTACCAGTTTTGATGTTATTATTGTCTTGGCGAATCAAATAGTTACCTGCACCTGAATTATTTTTATTACGTAATGACAATGTGTACCAAGTTTTGCTTTCGGCAGTTGAGAAGGTGAAAGGAACAGTACCCTTGCTATAAACAACATTGAACACTTTGTTGTCGTCAGAGAGAACAAGGTCGCCAGTAAGGGCTTCTTTAGTAAGGTAGTAGTTAGATATTTTTGTTGGCTCTGATGTTGGTGCTACAGAAAAAGTCTCGCCCTTTACACCTTTATTTGTAGTAGAAAAAACAGTATTGTCACCCACCTTGTAATTGATAGTGTAAGAAGCGATTTGTGATTCGACCAAGTTATTCACCTTATAGAAGGCGAACTGAACGATTGCATTACTAATAGAACCACCTTCCCAATATGAAAGGTTATTTTCATCTGTGGTATTGGCGTAGATGTATAAGTCTTGGTCTTTTTCGCCTTTGTGATTGGTTTCATACAAAAGCACACCACCATCAAGCGTAATTCCATCAGCGGAACTAAACTTCAAATTAGCCGCGTTTGAAGCTTCTGTTGAATTCGCAAAGTTTTGTCCATGACCATTTTCTGCGGGAAAGTAACCTTGAGTACCTACATTCTGAAGAGTAAAGGTTCCGTCTGTAGTGTTTTTAGTTAGCTTCCAAACATACTCCATATTCATTCCAACAGCAGAAAGTGGAATATTAGCCTCAATCTTTTGACGGAAAGGACGGCCGCTGTTAGCAGGATTGTGATAAATGTAACCCGTTACGTTCTTACTCAGGGTTTTCAACACATAGTAGCCGTCAGTCAGATTTTCTGCGGCTGTGTAGCTTGTGGCAACGGTGAGGCCACCTTCTGCCGAAGCGGTGACAGCAAACATCCATGTGAAGAGTGCTGTCAAGAAGTAAGTAATTTTTTTCATTTGTGTATTTTTTTAAAAATAGTTCTCGGAATGATAGAGAATGGGGGCTACAAAAGAGGAAAGTAGACAGCAAGCACGGTAAAAACCAAGTTAGCACAGAGCAAAGACGCTGCAAGCCCAGCAAAACACTGCGCAATGCAAAGGGACGGTGTAGGTAGTTATACGACAAATGGCCTCACCTTGAAGGGGAACAACTACCATTGCTCGCGTTGAACGATCCGCAATTTGTAGCGCACCTTAAAGGTAGGGCTGCAATGTTTTAAACGCCATAAGCATTGGCTGTTAGGCTGTCGTGCTTCATCCCTCAATAATTTTGAGTTTTTCCTCTTTTAAGATTGTTGATTGGTCATCAAGAGGCTTTTCATTGCCTCAAAGTTCACCTTCCGCTCCCCCTCATTTTGAAGAGAAGTGGGTGGAAACCCTTTTTATTTAACGCGTGCCGAAAATAAGGTAGGTAGTAGGTAGGCTACGCGGTTTGCCCACAAGGGGTTTACATTCTGCTTGATTCCCAATCGTTTGTATGGTGCAAATGTAGGGGTTTTGCTACAAGCGTGCAAGTTTTTTTCAAAAAAAATGTTGTTTTTTTTAGCATATTGTCTCTTGCCAATGCTTACGGAGTGGCAAAAAATGGCATAAATTGAGTGCGTAAGGGGTGGGCAAGGGGCACGAGGGGGCTTAAGCTGCTGCCCCTAAAATGCGTGCTCTGCGACGTAGGTAGAGCCAGTTGGTGAAGTAATAAAAAATGATGGCTGTAACAAAACCGCCAAACACGTCGATTAAATATACAATGTCAAAGAACGCTTATGCAGGACAAGGATTAAAGATATTACTCTTTGGCGAGAAAAATATCTTATGGAAAACCTTGTTACCAAACGTATCAAAACACTCAAAACAGCCTAAAAAGTGGTCTCGCTTTTGATGCCAATTTTGAACACCCTACCTGTAAGGGCAAAAGCGTAATAAATATGGCACAGTCATTGAGCAAAATCTCCATAAGGATGAATGCTTCTGCCCTTACAGGGCGTCTTACTGATTGCCATTATACTTAGGGCGCTGCCCTGGGCTTTGCTATGCATTATCGGCTGCGGCTCAGCAATTCAAGCAAGCTTGATTGCTGAGGTTTGCGATAATTCAGCCCGTTTGGAACTAAATCCGAAACTTTAACTGCCTATCTTATGCAAAATAGCCCAAAGGACTGATTTCTGGTGAGAAGAATCAGCCCCTATTTATGTTGCTTGCAATGTTTTACTGGATAGCATTTATTATCAAGCCTAAACGAAGGCTTTTCCGTCCCGTTTTGATAGTTCTTCCACCGAGCGGTGTACGATGGAAGGATGGGCATTTGTGAACGGCAGGATGCCTGTTTGCAAACGGCTAAAAGCTTATTTGCGAACAGCTATACGTTCTTGCAGCGATGATATTTTCATCGAAGAAAGGTGTGTATAGCTTTTTATCATCCATTTAGCGATGCGTCTCGCTTTGCCCCCACTGCCTATTGGGCAAGAGCTTTAGCGGACAACAATAAATTTTAAGCGTTCTCTATCATCGTAGGTAGAGCACAGAAAGAGTAACATCGAAACAAACAAATAGGGCTACCCCTTCTCACAAAGTAGAGAGGGGTAGCCCTATAAATTTATTCGTCAGTGCGAGGATTATTCCTCTTCTGAGTTCCACTCGAAGCGGTTGCTCTGGAATGAACCATTGTATTCTTCGTCAGAAGGCTTAATCTGCACGTTGTCGCCGCCACCTGCGCTCAACTCGCCAGAGAGAGAAAGAATGGCATCCTCTGTTGTCATCTTGATGACGAGGGCTTCGGGTGCAATATATGTACGTTTCATGTTTCGTTAGTCTTTTGGATAATCGATGTGTGAATAGTTTACTTTACGATAATCTTCTTGCCGCCCTTGATATATACACCCTTTGTGAGGTGGTTTACACGAACGCCTTGGAGGTTGTAAATAGGAGCATCTTCGGCAGCGCCCTCGGCATTCAGTTCGGCAGAGGTGATACCCGTGGTCTGACCATCGAAGCTGATGAGCATGCCGTTAGCAAGATGTTCGCCATCTCCTGTGAAGTAAGCACGGCAGGGACCGAGTGTAGCTTCTTCGCCACCGCTCATGATTCTCTGTACGCCATCCTGATCTACTACACCGTATTTGCCCTTCATAGAGAAGTTGGCTTTATAGTTGCCTATCATCATGATTGGGGAGAAAAGGACTCTAGTTGATTCGTTTGAATCAGCCACTCTACCAGCGAAGATGAATGGATTCTCGCTTGTGAAAGCCTTTTCTTCGTTGAAGTAGATGAGGTAAGGTGTGTTCCACTCCATATTGCCATCAACGTTCTGGAAGTTGATCAAGTCGTTTGTGCAATTAGTGAGCTTCTGTACCTTAGCAGCTCCGAGAGCCTCTGCCGTAGTGCTGAAGGGGAGGCAGATGGTGTTCCAACCCTTCTTGAAGGTGCGGGTCATGATGACTTTTGCGTTGTCATCCCCAGTGGTTCTTACGTCCTGATCATCTGAGATTGTGATGGGCTTCTTAAACTGTACCTTATAGATGGTGTAGTTCTGAGCATTTACAGAGATATCATTGGCTTCTACCTTGATGGTGAGGATGCAAGTGGCGGGGTCATATTTCTCTTCAGTGATGTTGGCACCTTGCCCCTCCTTCTTGTAGTTGACCATGCTCTTCTCATAGAAAAGGTCTGAAGCATTGATGCTTACTACGTTGTTCACAGCTTTACCAGCCTTGGCCAAGAGGTCTTGCGCATCGTTGCCCGTACCATAGGTGAGGGTTTTGAGGTCGTTGTAGTAGACCATGGCGAGATCGTCGACGTAGAGACGGTCGCCATCAGAACCGCCACCAGGAGTCTTGTTGGTGGTAAATGATACCAAGATGTAGGCAGGCACGTTGTCTTTATTACCTACAGAGTAGTCGAAATCAATTTCTAGCTTCTGCCAATTGTTGTAGTTGGCTATGGCATCGTTCTTGGCTGCTGCAACCTTTACTGCCTTGTATTTATCAGCCTCTTCGGGGTCTTGATAGCGAGCATTCGTGTGGATTACAGCATTTACGCTGGCATACCCATCTTGTTTCTTTGGGCAGAAATTCACCCATACAGTGAACTTGTCGGGCTTGCCTGTGAAAGGTTGGGCGTAGCTGCGGTTGTTGGGGTATGTTATTTTAGTTTCTTCTTTACTAGATATGTTGAAAGAAGGGTCAGAGGAATTGTAGTTCTTTGCAGCATCATTGGGATCATCGCTCTTATTGTAAATACGACCAGTTGTCATCACACCATTGGCCACAACTCCCGACATAGGACTATTGGATGTAATGCATACACATTTTGTACTTCCCGTTGAGTTGCTCTCTGTACGTACATCTGTAGAGGAGGTAAGTTTTTCTCCTACTCTCACTTTTGAAGACCATGCCTCATAGCTACTCTCTAAGGTAGCATAGCCATGCCAACCAATGGGCTCGTAAAGCGTTTTCTTCTTTCCAATCTTTGTACATTTATATGCCTCCACAAAGTCCGACTCAAAGTCCGAGTTCGGCAGCTGATACTGGGCTAGGGCAGAAATAGGACCTGCTGCAAGGAATGCAAGCGCAAGTAATTGTCGTTTCATTCTTTTTATGATTTATAGTAAGAGCCACCCTTCTACAGACTAGAGTGGCTCTTAAGGATATGTGTCAATATAAAAGTTTACTTGATAACCTTCTTACCACCGATGATGTTTACGCCCTTCACGGGAGAATCTGCGCGGCGGCCATCGAGCGTATAGATGCTTTGCTTAGCTGCGGGAGCGATTTCGACTTTAGCATCGTTGATAGCTTCGGGCACGAGAGCAAACTGAATGGTGTAGGTAGTTACAGCTTCGGGGTTGAAGCGGATATTCTGTGCTTCTACGCGAATGGTAAGCACACCCGTTTTCTCGTCGTAATTATTGATAATGGTTGCACCCTCGCCCACCTTAGTGAATTTGAGTTCATCTGCATGATATACAGAGGTGAGAGTTGCTGAATTTCCTTCAGAGAATGAAACGGCTTTGCCCTCGTAGGTCACGTCTTTGATGTCGTGGTAGTAGAGGAATTTTACGTTGTTGATGCCGAGTTTGTTGCCTTCGCCAATTTTTGTGCGGTCGCCGAAGTAGTCGTTGGCAGCGAAGATGATGTTGAGCGAGTCGGGCTGAACGTCCGTGCCAGCAAATTCGCCATAATTGAGGTCGACGGTCATGGTCTTGAATGAGGCTTGATCTCCCTCGATGCTTTTTACCACAGAGGCTATGCATGCGGCATCCTCGCTCTTAGTTTGAGCGCCACCTACGGTGGTCTTCATTCCAAGGATACTGCGGTCGCGGCCATACATGGTTACAGAAGTGGTAGGTGCACTCGTATTACCAGGCACGTTTTCTTGTTTGTATTGTCCTTTCCAAAGGTAGGCAATTACGGTAGCAGGCTCTGTTGCGTTCTTATCGCCATGGCTACGCGTATAGTCGAACTGGATAGCATCTGGCTTTCCCTTGAATTCTATTCCACCGAAAGCACCGCCATCAGAGGTTTTATTGAGATCCGTGGTGTTGGCAGTGGCCCAACTAGTGCCGAGGGTCATATAGCCCGGAACAATCTGATTGGTCCTCATGGGGTTGACGGCGTTGGTGAGAGCCACAGCAAATTCGGGATTATCCTCATCCGTATTCGTTTGTTCAGGAGCGCCTACCACAGTAGCACCTAAGCCGTTAAGACCTGTTACGTTGGCAATGCACCAGCCCTTGGGAGTATAGAAATCATCAGCGGTATATCCAGAAGCCGTCCAGAACTCATCGCTTTCGTCGAGTGCAGAAAGGTCGAAATAGCCATTTACGCTATCCCAAGGTTTGCCATATTCCCAGTTCTCAATATTGGTGAAGCTACCATATTCTAGAGCCAAGTTATTGACTACCTTACCCTTGAAGAGCACGTAGATGGGAGTTTTGCGTGTGCCTTGAATCCACTGAACGGGGATGTAAGCCACGATGCTATCGCCCTTGATGTAGCTCTTTTGCTCGTTGAGGTGAGCATCGGCTACGATCTCGTTGGGAGTGCCAGCAAGGAAGTTGAAGCGTACATCGGGGTTTTCAGCGAATACGTACTTGTCTTCTTTCTGTGAAATGCTGATTCCTGGCAAGAAAATGTCGCCGAGAGGCATTCCGCCGAATGCGAAATTAGGAAGTGAAAAGTCTACTTTTCCAGCTTCGTCTGAAGCCGAAACGGTTACTTTGGCGTCCATCTTGGAATTCTCATCGTAATTTTCAACCTTGAGGCTGATGTAGAGATCGCCACTGTACTTGTTGACCACGGGGGTAACGTCAGTCTGGGCAAAAGCTGATAGACTGCTTGCCACGGCTACACATGCAAGTAAAAAATTCTTCATATCGTTGATGTTTGTTGTTTGTATTCTTATGGTTGTGAAATGTGCTGTGTTTGGTCACGCTATGGGCATGAATTAATACATTATTTAAATTTTCTCTAAAGAAAGTCGTTTCCTTATCTCGCGGGCATGTGGTTGGGAATACTCATCTTAATTTCGGATTTAGTATGAGCGGGCTGAATTATCGGCAGTGTATCAGCAATTCAAGCAAGCTTGATTGCATTCGACTATTAAGCCCACCTTGGGTTAGAACTTTCAGTTCACCTTGGGTTAGGACTTGTGTCTCTATCTGTACGGAACGGCTTGTGTTGAGCAGTCAGCGCGGGCTGAAAGCCCAATGTCTGTTCATAGCCCAGGGCAGCGCCCTGGGTTCCCCGTATGTAAGAACGTTACGCCCTGAAAGGGCAAAAGTAGAACACCACCTTAGAACAAATAGTTGAAGCCCAGCGTTCCGTAGATGGGGAATAGCTTAAAGGTGACACTCTCGAAGTCGGAGGGGAAAATACTGTTGAATCCCCAACTGAGGTTGGCTGATACGGATAGGTGCTTGTAAGCCTTAAACTCGCCACCTACTTGCAGTCCCCAGGCGAAACGACGTAGGTTGGAAGAAAAGTCGTACGATGCGCTAGCTACTTCGGCTTTCTGCCCCGTTGGGTCAAGGTTGCGAATGTAGCCATCATAGGCTTCGCCGCTGAACGAACCATTGATAAGATAGGAGAAGTAGGGACCTGCTTGCACTTGCCAACGGTCGTTGAAAGAGTAGGTAGCCAAAATGGGGAACGTAAGGTATTTGTTATTGACTTCCGTCTTGACCTTACCTGTCCATGCGCCATTAATCTTGCCAGATCCATCATCGTTGACGGCTTCCATGTGATAGTTCTTCACCGTGGCATCCGTCTTCATGCCTTTGTTCTCGAAGCGAACACCTATCATGGTGCCCCAATGCTTAGTGAATTTGCGGTGCGCAGCACCTTCGAGTTGGATACAGAGGGTAGGGTTGAAACTATTGATTTTACGAATTTCGGCGGGCAGGGGAATGGGCGATGTGCCACCTATGCTGAACCCTGCGCCGAGACGTACGTGCCAACCGCGCAGTGCTGCTTTGATGAGGTTTGTGTCTGTTTCTTTAGCTTCCTTTACCTTTTGAGCTTGTAGACTGCAATAGGTAAAAGTTAGAGCGAGAAGTAATAATATTTTTTTCATAAGGGAGAGGTATGTCGGTATTGGGAAAGATTTTGAGGGGTCACTTTTCGTTGATAATCTTGATTTCATCTACGTAGAGCGTAGAACCTACTGCTCCCTTGAAATAAGCTCCCTCACGGCTAGAGGTCATCACCACAGCAATGGCATAACCTCTGTCGGCCATGCGCTCAAGTGAAAACTCTTTTCCATTCATGGGCTTGAACTCTTCCGAAAAATGAATCCACTCCGATTCCTCCAAATTCTCTATGTTTCCTTGAAACTCTACAGGTTTGTCGATGCGAGCGAGGAGCACGATACGCTTGGAGTTGAGCACGTCCTTACCATTAAGGGCTACAAACTTCTTTTTGGGGTCGGCTTCCATCTCGCTCTTGCTTGCTATCTCATAGACTACAGCATAAATATCGGCTGTGTCGTGAAGCGTGGGCTGTACTTTAAAGTTGGCGTTGGTGAAGTCCTCCCCAGCTTTATACTTATAATAGCCCTCCAAGCGCAAAGGCTTCTTTGTTACGAGAGGCAGGCCAAATTGTGTCGCTTGCAAAGCTTGCGTCTGTCCCATGGCAGCTTTGCTAGCATTGAAAGTACCAATAAACAGATTACCTGCAGCGATAGGCATCTTCATCATGTTCCATCCTGTGGCGCGTGTGGTGAGTTTAAGCCCTTTTCCTTGAACGCCATTGTCAATGGCCACGGTGGGGTATTCTTGTATACCTATATTATCGAGCGTGAGGTCGTAGCCAGGGTTGCCGGACGACCAAATGTTGTTCCTTTCGCCTGTAGCGGCATCCATCTCAAACCATTCGTAAAAGCGACGAGAGGGATCGAGTTCAAAGCTTTCAAATCCTAAGTTCCACTCTTCGGTGATGATAGGAGGATAACTAAACATCACTTCATAGTCTTTTTTCCATGCACCATCTTGGGAGTGAGTGGTATAAGTTTGGGGATTATTAAAATTGCGTATGATACCATTACCCTCTACTTCCTTTCCATCAATGTTAGCCGTGATGCGAGCGCCAGGGGTTAAGGTAAATTTCGGGTCGAACGCACTGCGGTCAATGTTTCTGTTGGCAAGCGTGAAGGTAACGCGTTGATTCTCGATATTAGGGTCGGTCGAGAGAATGTTTCTGTGTTCTTGTAACCACGTTTCGTCTACTCCCGTGATGTCACACTCTGCGTTAAGCGGTTCGTCCTGTATGCAGGAGTTGAGGGTGCTGAGGGAGAGGGTTGCGATGAGAAGGGGGTGTATGAGTTTCATATAAATGGGTTTGCTGCTTGGGGTGTGGTTCACCGCGAGGGTGGGCAGGGTTTAGTTTTTGTGGGGGGGAGGAGAATGCTGAATCTAAAAGCATGAATGGTTAGATGTCTTGTTGTGAACGTGGATGCTGGTAGTGCGTTCTCCATCCTTACTGCGTGCAAAGGTACGAAAAATTATGTCAATATCTCTGGTTTTCTTGATATTCAAGTGGTTTGTACCGGTATTTCTTGGGTTTACCGGGGTCGGAGGGCTTAGGATGAAAGTATTAAGTGTGAAGTATAAAGTATTACAATTAGGTTGGAGGTATTACAATGGGGTAGGCTTTCAGCCGATACTGGGGGCGAAGCGTCCCGCTTCGGTTTGACACGCGAGGCTCGATGCCGAAGCGGGGCAAAAGAATTCATTGACTTTTGCGGTGGCACGGGGCATTGAACCCCTCGCCACCGCGCCGAAGCGAGACGCTTCGCCCCCACTGCCTATGGGCCCCCAGTATTGGCTGAAAAGGGGGAACTGCAAGGATGTATTACTTATTACTTTTTACTTATTACTTGAAAATCCATTGCTTATTACTTGAAAGCGAAAAAAACTCCCCGTAGACATATAGTCTGCGGGGAGAAAAAAATGTATTTCAAAAGAATTTCTAATGAAAACAATAAAAGTATGGAGAGATACTTATTCCTTTACGGGTTCTGCTTCGCCTTTCTTTTTGCGGCTCAAAGTGCGGTAAGCAATCGGAGCGGCAAGGAAGATAGAAGAGCATGTACCGAAGATGACACCCAGAATCATAGCAAACGAGAATGAACGAATGCTATCGCCACCCAGGATGAAGATGCAGATGAGCACGAGCAGAGTGGTGGTTGAGGTAATCACCGTACGTGTCAGTGTGCTGTTGAGCGAGTCATTAAAGAGATCCCAGATGTTTTGCTTCGGATGGAGCTGGAGGTTTTCGCGCATACGGTCGAATACCACCACCTTATCGTTGATAGAGTAACCAATCACAGTCAGGATGGCACCGATAAAGGTTTGGTCTACTTCGAGCGAGAAGCCTATCCAACCCCAGCAGATGCTGTAGACGCCCATCACGAGGAGGGTATCGAAGAACAGCGCTACTACGCTACCTACTGAGAAGGCAATATTGCGGAAACGCACGAGGATGTAGATAAAGATGGCCACGAGCGAGAGCAATACAGCCACAATGGCGCCGCGTGTCATATCGGCTGCCACGGTAGGACCTACCTTTTGGGCTGATACGATGGAACCACCTGTGTGGTTGTCGCGATCGATGAAGGTGGCTTCGTCAGCCTTGATGAGCTTAGCGTCGTGCAGAGCATTGTAGATAAAGTGTTCTACTTCTTGGTCAATATCCTCGCTGTCGTCGTCAATGCGGTAGTTGGTCGAGAGGCGTACGGCGTCGTTGCTCGTCGTTGTGATAGCGATAGCGGTCACTACGGCGTTGGGATCCTTGGCGTTCACCTTGGCTGCTACGGCCTGTTGCACCTGTTCGGGAGTTACACCCTTCTGCTCAAATTCAATCACATAGTTGCGACCACCAGTGAAGTCGATACCGCTGCTCAGTCCGCGAGTGAAGAGGAAGCCGAGAGCTACCACTGCTGCTACGATGAACATCAAGATGCTCGTCTTGCCCTTCTTCATGAAGTTGATGTGCTTGCCTACGAGGAAGTTTTTCGATATCGGTGTGCTGAAGGTCAGTCCGAGCCACTTATCCTTGTTGAGGAAGTGTTCGAATACGATGCGGCTCACCCACACAGCGGTGAAGAATGAACATACAATACCGATACCCAGTGTCATGGCGAAACCACGGATGGGACCTGTACCGAAGTTGTAGAGAATTACGGCGGTGATGATAGAGGTGAGGTTGGAGTCGAAGATGGCCGAGAACGCGTTGCCATAGCCTTCAGCTAGGGCAGTCTTGAGCATCTTGCCAGCCTTAAGTTCTTCTTTCGTACGTTCGTAAATCAACACGTTGGCATCCACGGCCATACCGAGCGAGAGCACCATACCGGCGATACCGCTCATGGTAAGTGCAGCCTGGAATGAGGTGAGAATACCGAAGGTGAAGAAGAAGTTGAGGATCAATGCGATGTTGGCTACCATACCAGGGATTACTCCGTAGAAGCAGCACATGAATATCATCAAGAGTACGAAAGCCACCACGCAGGCAGTGAAGCCCGCTTGGATAGAGGCTGCACCGAGGCTCGGACCTACGGTTTCTTCCTGTACAATCTTGGTGGGGGCAGGCATCTTACCGCTCTTGAGCACGTTGGCAAGGTCGCGCGTATCTTCCACGGTGAAGTGGCCAGAGATTTGCGATGTACCGCCAGAGATTTCGTTTTGCACCACGGGAGCGCTATATACATAGCCGTCGAGCACGATAGCTACGCAACGCTTGAGGTTCTTCTTTGTGAGCGAAGCCCAGTCGCGTGCGCCGTTCGTGGTCATTGTCATGCTCACGATGGGTTGGTGGTTTTGATCGAAGTCATCCTTAGCATCGGCTATCACGTCGCCCTGCATAGAAGGTTGTCCGTTTACGGTGCGCAGTGCGTAGAGTTCAAACACGTTGGCCTGCATGCCTGAAGGAGCCTTTACGCCCCATGCCAAGTGGAGGTCGGCGGGGAGCACGGCTTTGGCTTCTGCGCTCTGAATCAGAGCGTTGATGGCAGCGGTGTCGCGTGCGGTAGCATAGCCCACTACGCAGTTGGTGGGGCTCATGCCCTGGATCTGTGCGAGCTTAGAGAAGAGGGGATGCTGTTCTTTAGCGCCCTGCTTTTGGGTGGCTTCTGCTTTAGCAGTTGCAGCCTTAGCAGAGTCGGCTTGAGTGGTATCTGCGGTGCTAGTTCCCTTAGCCAATCGGGTGTCGAGGGCTTGGAGAGCCGACTGCACTTCCTGTAAGCTATAGGTCTCCCAGAACTCGAGGTTGGCGCTACCCTGGAGGAGCTTACGCACACGTTCGGGCTCTTTGATACCCGGCATTTCCACCATGATTTGGCCGATTTGGCCTTTACCGCGAAGGATTTGGATGTTGGGCTGTGCCACACCGAAACGGTCGATACGTGAACGAACCACCTTGTTAGAATTCTCTACGGCAGTGTTCACCTCTTCGTTGAGCACCTTCTTTACGTCGGCATCAGAAGAATTGTACGAGATGTTTTTCTCGCCGAGCTTTGCAGCGAAAATACCGCCGAGCTTGTTTTTGCCAGCCACTTGTTGGTAGCTATCCACGAAAGCATCTACGAAGTCTACGTCGCCCTTTTTTGCCACGGCCGAAGCTTTGGCATAGGCTTCCTTGAACTGAGGGTCGTTAGCGCTTTCGCCAGCGAGGTTCTTCACCACGTCGGGTACGCTCACCTCGAGCACCACGTTCATACCGCCTTTGAGGTCGAGGCCGAGACCGATCTGCAGTGTTTCGCAGTCTTTGAGGGTCTTGCCCAACCATACGGTCTGGTTGCGCATGGAGTCAAGGTAGGCTGCGCCGTCCTTGCCCTGTGCTGTGAGTCTCTCTGCTTCTGATTCATACTTATGCGTAGGGATCGAGAAACTGAGATACATCAAGCAAATCAAGGAGAGCAACACAGCGATTACTTTAACAAATCCTTTGTTTTGCATTGTTTGATTGTGTGTTTATTGTTTTGTTTTGATATTATTTTTCGTCTCCTATGGAGTGCCAGTGCGGTTAACTTCAGGGTATAGTTCACCCATGTTCACACTGTTTAGCGTGCAAATATACACGATTTTTTTTGAAACTTAGGGTTTTTCTTCTTCTTTTCTCTTCTTGGTGTGTTTTTCGGGGTCATGGAAGTGGTTTTGCAGTGTCATTTCAGCGTCGCCCACAAAAACTCATATATAATATAATTCAATTTTCGGATTTAGCAAGGGCGGGCTGAAAGCCCAATGGTGCACATAGCACTAAGTTTGCAGATGAAAGCGGCGAAGCGAAGCTGAGCCGCTAAAATG
>UQKO01000057.1 GCA_900541575.1 uncultured Prevotella sp. | reverse complement strand
ATCGCTGAATTGCGAGTGCAAAAGTACGCACTTTTTTCATACCAACCAAATTATCAGCGAAGAAAATTTGGAGAAATTTTTCTCAAATTCCCCTATATCGTAATGAATGCACTGATTCCTAGTGCGTTATGGAATGAAAAGTTTTTTCTGCGTTTTCCGCACTTTTTGGATAGCTGAAGGCAAATGTAGGGCTTTTGAAGATTGCATGCAAGGAGGCTGGGTGTTTTTTTCTCTGTTTTATGCTGAAAAACATATTTCCAGGGAAAAGAAGGAGCGATGTGAGGGGCAAGAGTGGGGTATATAAGGAACGCGCACGCGCGTAATAAGAAGGGATCTGCTTCTTCTTCCTTCCGATGCTAGGTACGAAAGTCTCTTTATTTAGCTTTTACGGTGCGAAGATTTGGGCTTCTTTTGAGCACGCAAATTAGGATCTCTGTGTAGGCAGAATTTTCCCTTTGCGAATGGGGGTATGCGTAAGTGGTGAACGAAGTGCCACAAACTTCGTCATTATCAAGCTAAAATCTAGGTCTTCCCGTTTCTCGATGAGGACTTTCCCGTCGTTCACTGGGCGGTGAACGCTCTACCACAGGCCTGTGGTAACGCTACCGGACGGCAGTGGTAGCGCTACCGCACGGCAGTGGTAGAGCTACCGGACGGCAGCGGTAAAGCTATAACTGGGCATTGAACGACGGGTAGATGAAGATCTGTGGACGGGAGAATGTTCATCTACGGACGGAAAGACGTATACCTTGGAACGGTATACACGAAGTCAACAAAACGTTGTCCTGGAAGAGCTTGGGCAACGTGACATTCCGTAGAGCCGACAAAAGAATGAAGAAAGTTCAGATTTAAGAATGAAGAAATCTTGCACGCCAAAGCATTTTCTGTTCAGCGGAGAAACAACTTTGCTCCTGTGAGACTTTTCGTTTCGGCAAGGGGGAAGCACCCATTTCGATGGAACCTTCTTTCAGTTGAGAGAGGAAGAGAATAGGAAGGAGATGATTAACGAAAATCCCCTGCCTCAGGGAATCATAGAGGCAAGGGATTTATAAGATTTGAACTATGCACTCTCTTGAAATAAAAAGAGCTGCATACTCATTCTATTATAAGAAGTGTAAGGGTGGCTCCCTATATAGATGCATGCGCTCCTATATTATATATTATTGTGTATACAAAGAAAGGAATGCACATAATATAGAGAGGGACAAAATAGTTACTTCTTAGGAGCAGGGGCTGCAGAAGTGGCGGGAGTCTTTACCTTTTGAATTTCGATGTGGAAGATAAGAGTAGAGTTGCCTGGAATAACAGCACCCTGTCCACGCTCACCATAGCCTAGAGCTGAAGGAATGTAGAGTTCTGCCACGGTACCTTCGGGGAATGTGGTGAGAGCCTCACGCCATCCTGCAATTACTTGGTTGGGACGGAAGGTGGCAGCCTTGCCACGCTTGATAGATGAATCGAACACGGTGCCATCAATGAGCGCGCCTTCGTAGTCGACATCCACCTCTGTAGAATCAGTAGCAATGGGGCCTGTACCCTTTGTAAGGATGCGGTATTGAAGTCCACTAGGAGTAGTGGTAACCCCCTTGAGACGTGCATTCTTGGCAAGGTAGTCAACATTAGCTTTCTTATAAACAGCCTTCTGATAGGCGATTTGTCCATCGACAATCTTCATTGCGCTATCGGGAGTAAAGGCTGTGGACTGTCCGAGAGCAGAACGAGTGAGGGCAGTCTGAAACTCCTGGAGGTTGATATAGGCAGAATCCCTCTTACCTGCTGCTTGCTGACTGATAAAGGGAAGATTGCGCTTGTTCATCTCGGCAATGCGGAGACCAGCGGCAATAGCTTCGGCTTTTTTGCGTTCAGCGTCAGAATAATTAGCATTCATAGCAGCAAGGGCTTCACTAACATAGGCGGTATCAACTCCGAGTTGGCCTACGAGATAATCTTTGAGAGAAGGACCTTGAGCCACACCGAGAGCATAACTGAATGTTTTGCCATCGACAGCATGTCCAGCGGGGGTAAGAGTGGCCGCAGGGATGACTTTCTTAGAGGATTTCTTTGTAGACTTTTTCTTGTCGGCCATAGCTCCCACGGCAGTAGTCGCTGCGA
This sequence comes from uncultured Prevotella sp., assembly GCA_900541575.1. GTDB lineage: Bacteria > Bacteroidota > Bacteroidia > Bacteroidales > Bacteroidaceae > Alloprevotella. The sequence continues at coordinate 14,432 of UQKO01000057.1, read as the reverse complement.
GAGCAATAAGAAGAAGAGATTTGAATTGCATTTTTCTTGAATTTAAGAAAAGGCTAGTGCTTCCAAAGGGTTGATAAGGTAAGTACTAGCACTTTTTCTGAGAAATGGGGGATTATTCAGCTGCTACGAGTGTAATTTTGAAGATAAGGGCTGAGAAAGGAGGAATGGGGCCTGCACCTTGTTCACCATAACCTAGCTCGTAAGGGATATAGATTTCCCAAGTAGAGCCGATGGTCATCTGAGGTACGGCTACCTGCCAGCCTTTGATTACATTGGAGAGAGAGAGTTGCACTTGTCCTCCGGGCTGTGAAGTAGAAGCATCGAACACTTGACCATTGGTAAGTCGACCTTCATACTTGATGGTAACTTTGCTGGTAGCTGTGGGGTGCTGAGTGGAAGTTCCTTCTTCGATTACTTTGGCATAAACGCCCTTACCAATAGCTTTGATGCCGGGTGTCTTAGCGATTTTCTGCATGTAGGCGATGCTTTCTTGCTTCTTCGAACCAAACATGTAGTCCATAATGCGCTTATTGGCTTCTTCCTTATCTACGAGTTTTCCACCTATCTTGAGCGTAGTCTTATTCTTCGCAAGCGAGGTGAAACCAGCAACGAAGTTCTTGAGACTTACTTTCTTGGTAGAATCTCCTTGGAACACTTGCTTTTCAATCATAGGCATTTGAGCCTTAAGCTGCATACCCGCCTGAAGTCCGAGGTTGTATGCCATTTTCTTTTTATCGTCGGCCGACTTCATGCCATCGATGTAGCCCTTAAGAAACTCATCGACGTAAGCAGAATCGCTTCCTTGCTGAGTGAGCATGTTTTGGAAATCGCCCTCAGAGGCTGACATAACCATACCCATTTCATAGCTGAGGGTATCGATATCGGTCTTTAGATTAGCTTTGGGTGTTCCGTTGTTGCAGCTAGTCATGAGAGCTGCTGCGGCAACGAGTGTTGCTAGGAATATCTTTTTCATTTTTCTTTGTGTATAAAAAGGGAATTTTCTTTTTACTTTTCGATGCTGATAAGCTCTACGTCGAAGATAAGTGCAGCATAAGGAGGAATGGCCTGTCCGGCTCCGCGCTCGCCATAAGCGAGGTTATAGGGAATGAAGAAGCGATATTTTGCTCCCTCCTTCATGAGTTGTACGCCTTCTGTCCATCCAGCGATTACGCCATTGAGGGGGAACACTGCGGGTTCTCCGCGGCGATAAGAAGAATCGAACACCTGACCATTGGTAAGCGTACCTTCGTAGTGACACTTCACCTTGTCAGTGGCGAGGGGTTGGTTGCCTGTACCTTCCTTGATGATGGTGTACTGCAATCCGCTAGGCAGAACGGTAACACCTTCCTTCTTAGCGTTTTCGGCAAGGAACTTTTCGCCTTCTTCGCGAATGGCACGAGTAGCTTCTTCCTGTTGCTTTTGCATGAAGTTGTTGACCAGTTGCTGTGCTTCGGCATCGGTAAGCTTAGTGGTCTGACCGGCGAGTACGTCGGTAATGGCCTGTGCAAAGTCTGTGCCGTTGAGATTGTCTACTCCCATACCTTTGAGATTGTGGCCGATGACCATGCCGAGAGCGTAACTGAGTTTTTCCATAAAGAGATTTGTATGTGTGTTGAGTTTATAATATTCGCGTAAATGGGTTAAGAATTTCGCGTGTCTGTAAGCGCTTCTCCTCGCGCTGAGGGTGAGCTTGCGCCATCAGTGTGCAAAAGTACAACTATTTCCGGTTTGGGGTATGCTCTTTATGTTACTTTTTGTAACTTTGAGGGTAGAAAACGTATAAACATCTATGATTATGAAGAAATTGGTAGTGCTTACGGGCGCAGGAGTGAGCGCCGAGAGCGGTTTTTCAACGTTTCGCGATGCTGGCGGGTTGTGGGACAAATATCCAGTGGAGAAGGTGGCTACACCAGAAGGGTGGCGCGCCGACCCCGACTTGGTGACAGACTTTTACAATGGTCTTCGCCATCAGCTTGACAAGGCTCAGCCCAACGAAGCACATTGCTTATTGGCAGAGTTGGAGGATCACTTTCGTGTGACGGTGGTAACACAGAATGTGGACGATCTCCACGAGAGGGCTGGTTCTACACACGTGATACATCTGCACGGAGAGTTACGTAAAGTATGCTCAAGCGCTGCGCCAAACGATCCACGCTACATCCACACGCTTATGCCTGAGAGTGAGGGCGTGAAGCATGGCGAACGGGCGGGCGATGGTTCTCTCTTGCGACCATGGATTGTATGGTTTGGCGAGGCTGTACCCAACTTGGAGGTAGCTGCCGAAGAAACGGAGAGGGCAGATGTGTTTGTAATCATCGGCACTTCGCTCAATGTATATCCTGCAGCCTCGCTCATTCAATATACGCGGCCGGGCATTCCCATCTATCTCATCGACCCCAAACCTGTAAGAGTGCCTGGTATGCGCCATGTGGAGGTGATTGAAGACGTAGCTTCACGAGGCATGCGTGTACTGAAGGAAAAGTTGATGACGATGACGGACTAACTTCAAACGGAAGAAAAGCCTCGCCATGCGGACTCTTTTCCCATGTTGAGTATGAACGGGCGCTCCACGATTGTGCGCCTTACAGAGTACCCCCTAACAGAAGATATGTGCCACTGCCGATGAAGAATGTATGACACTATACATCCTAATTTTGCCACCTTCGGATTACATTTAGAGAATAGTTCGTTAAAGAATCTTGTTTTGGCAAAGAAAGTCGATAGGAGCGCTTGCATTTTTCCTAGATGTCCGTATCTTTGCATCGTGTTTTTCATAGTATTAGATTTAAGGTTAACAAGGTTGGGATACAGTGGTATCCCTTTTTTTATGTCTATACGTTAGGTCTGTCCTCTCAGATGAGAGGATAACGATGGCCGAATAAGATAAATATTTTTCCTAGGGACAGTGCCCTAGAGAAAAGCAATAAACAAGTCGCCCTGTAAAGGAAAAAGTAAAAGTTGGAAATCTTACTTTTCCTTTACAGGGCGACTTGTTTTTGTTCTCGTAAACTCTAGAACGTTGCCCTGAGCTACGAGCGACCTTGACCTTTAGGCAGCCTTTACGAAATGGGGAAGTTGAATTATAAACGCGCACATAGATACTGTGGTTTATATACTACCAACGATATACAACAACACATATAGGAATATAGTATGCGTTCAAACTTCAGGCCGCTCAAGGTGCGAAAGGAACGATGTGTGTGAGAGAGAGGGAGAGATCGTCTTATCTGATAATCTTCTTTCCACCCTTCGTAACGAACACGCCATGCTTACCTGCTACTCCATTAACGGGGCGGCCCTGAAGGTCGTAAAGCGTAGTATTCTGAGATTCAGAGATAGCAGAAAGAGAGTTTATGCCCGTAGTCGTTGTCGAGAAAAGATAAGAGGACTTAGCATCAGCAGAGGCGGGCAGAGCTAGGTAGGCATGGAAAGCCTTATTGAGGAAGGCTGCGCCATCGGCGGCTCCATAGTAAAACCCCATATCCTGACCAGCAGTAACACCGGAGGCAAGATGATAGAAGAAGCTTGCATCGCTTGCCGAGGTAAGTTCGCTAGTGAGCGTACCTTTGAGCTGATTGTCGGCATTCGAAGTACTCTCAGAGGTGAGTGATGCAGGAGCTTCGCTTTTAGCCTGAAGAGGTAGAGCAGTGAGCGTACCCTTTTCTCCCTTGAGAAGCAAGGGTGTAAGGGCAGGCACAGTGGCACCAGCCTTGTAAGCATAGTTCACTTTGAGGTCTGTTCCCTCTACGGTAACTTTCGCGCCTTGAATGCCCTGGGGCATCTCAAAGGGGCGGGACAGATAAATGGTGGAATATTCACTCGTGGGGAAAGCGATGGAGTACATATCTACTTCCGCCTCAACGGGCATTACTGTGAAACGTGAAGCCTCAGCCGAAGTAGTCCAAGCTACGATACGTTGGCAGTCGCCTGCGAGGTGGAATGCAGGGTAGCTTGCGTTGGTGGCATTGGTGCAGACAATTCCACAAGTGGCATTGTTTACGTCGAAACGATAGTCAGCAGCTTCGTTGATGTCGGCAGTCAGGGTGTAGAGTTTCTCAGTGGCGGGCGACTTGCCCACGTACTTCTTCGCGCCAAGACTGTAGATGCGGTAGGTGCCTTCGGCCGAACCAGGCACAAGGCTGAAGAGTTGATTCTGATCCGACTCACTGAAGGAAGCCGCCTTGAGATTATTGTCAACCACGGTAACATAGTAAGCCGTGTTGTTGCGCACGGCGTTCATGCGGTAGGCTTGCAGGGGAACTTCTTCCACGCGCTTAACCTTGGCTATCGCTTGATTAATGGCCTCGTAGTTGGCCGTCGTAGGGGTGGCTTTGTAAGCATCGACAACTTTGGTTACCTCGGCAACGCTTTCTGGCAAAATGCCACCCACCATATTCCCCTGTTGAGAAGAAAGAGTGGTGGTGATAGAAGAAAGGTCGGTCATCACATCGGCAGAGGTAGCACTGGCATCATAGGTATACTTACCATCGGTGATAGTCTCGATGGAATAGTTCTTATATACGATGGTATAGTCGTTGCCGAAGGTGCTCTCCTCATAGAGGAAACCGATAGAGTGGTCGTTTTGGAGCGTCATAGTAGAGTAGGCCGACCCCATATAGCTGGCCTGATGCTTGCCCTCGAAGTTCTTAGAGAGATTCGCGGGGGTATCGAAGTCGGAGTATGAGGCAAGTCCTTTATAATGTATGCCTACGTTCGTACGACCGCCAGGACCCAAAGGTACCGATTGCAGAACGAGGAACATCTTCTTGCTGTCTGCCTTGCGTTGTACGGGGAGAATGAGCACTTCGCCGTTGCAAGAGTTTCCTGTGGCAATAGCACCCTGGTTGCTAGCGTTAGAGTAAGCCTCTGTGCCCCATGAGCCTTCCCCCTTGGCAGTATCAGTGAAGCGGAAGATGTTGTATTTACGTCCGCCCAGGACGCGTGAGCTACAGATGACGCTACCATCGGGGAGTTCTTCTGCCTTTGGCTCATTGCAATCGCCTGTGGTAGGAGCCTGGTTGGGACTTCCGAGGAGTTTCCAGTTTTCGCCGAAGTCGTCGGAATAAATCACGTAGTTGTGCCATGTTCCGTTACCTGCGATGAAGAGCACAGAACAATAGAGGCGATAGTACTGTCCCACCTTCGTATAGCGGCTTTGGTGGATGCGTCCCGAGCCGATAAACATCGACTTGGCACCATCTTCTGAAGAGCCATCGAAGAGTGCATAAACTTGCTTAGAGATATCAACAGGCTTGGTCCATGTTTCGCCACCATCTTCGCTAACGAAGCGGGCAATAGCTTGGTGATTGGTCTTCGTAGCGCTAGGGAACATCACGTCGCCTGAACATGAGAGGAGGAGCATCTTGTTGCTCTCTCTGTCGGCCACGAGACAGGGATCACCAAATCCGGTGTGGAGAAATTCGCTAGTACCTTCGGCGCCCTTCTTGTATTCATCACAATTAGCAATGGTATTCACCTCACCCCAAGTCTTGCCGCCGTCCTTAGAGATACGGCTACGCAAATCGAGTTTACCCGAACCGATATCGTTGCCCGAGTAGCGATAGTCTGCCACAGCCACAAGGTTGCCATTCTTAGCATGTGCAATGGCAGGGATGCGGTAGTTAGGAACGCCCGTGGTGACGAGCAAATCGGTTTGATCTTCGGAATGACGAATCTCAGTATCAACGCTCGTAATGGCTCCCGATACAGTAAAATCAGTGAGAGTCACGTTGTTGTTATCGCCTGCCAGAGTAAACTGAGCCGAAGAGGCACTCAGTCCTGTCACAGAAATTTCCTGTGGAGTAGAGGTAAGTGTAGTGGCTGTACCGCCTGAGGGGGTGAGGGTCACACCACCCTCGGCTACGGATGCCTTAAAGGAGTAGCTCGCAAGGTTGGCGCCATCAGCCGAGAGTGTATAGACGGATTTTTCCCCCGTTCCTGAAGCGATAATAAAAGCTCCCGACAGGTTCTTCATGTTATTCTTGTCTGCTGTGAGCTTCACCTGAGGAGAGGTGGATGAAGAAGTCCATTGGTTCGTCCATTTCTCCGCGAGTGAACCCGTGGAAGTGCTTACCGTCTGCGAGAAATCCGTTTTGTAATATTCTACTTTGAAGTCGGAGAGAGCCACCCCTTTATTATCACCCGAGAGGACAAACGAAGTGCTTGCCGTATTTACCTTGCCCACGCTGATGGTCTGCTCTTCCGAGGTAATGGTATAAGTCTTGTCGCCCACTACGAGCTTGATGTCGGCTGTACTTGCAGCGTCCTTCTTGGCCTTGAAGCTATAGCTAGCAACAATGCCCTTAGCGGCCGAAAGCGTATAGGTGCAGTTCCCACTAGAATAAATTTCGATTGACTTACCGTCGGAAGCGGCCTTCATATTGTTGGAAGAGCCGCTAGAGAACTTGAGATTGGGCGATGCAGAGCCTTCCCACAATTTGTAGTAGGTGGTAGATCCCGTGGTTGCAGCAAAGGCACCATTTGTCATATCAATGGTTGCGGTAGCCTTTTCGAGAGCCACTTGCGCCACGATAGAGATCGACGATCCTGCATCTGCTCCGCCATTCCAGAAAGCGAGTTTGCGACCACGATTGTTGAGTTTATTGGCTGCAATGCCGTGCTCTGCGATGTAATAGGCACCATCGATATTGGAGCTAGCAGTAATGTCCCAGCGGTTGGTATATCCCTCGCCAGGGTTGTCGGCATCTTTCAAGATGGCATACGACTCTGCTCCCGTATCGCCAAGCATCTGGGTGGGAGCGGCCAAAGCCAACTTGGTGCCAGCATTCATATTGTAAATCTTGTAACCATCGGTTTCATTGCCCTCAAAACACCAAAAGTTTTCGTCAGAGGACATATTATTAGGTCCACCGAGGGTAATGAAAGGATTATTACGGTTGCTGGAAATGCGGTATCTCTCATTGCCAATGCGCAGATAATACCAAGGAGTTTCCTGGGCAAATGTCGTACCGCTCACAGTGGTGGTGCGCACAGGAGCATCAGCCCATGCAGTTGCCGCGAACGGAATGCTCGCTAGCAAGAGGGATAGGAATCGCTTGTTCATGTGTAGAATAAAGTAACTATTTATGTGATTAGATTTATTGATATTCAAGGTAGTGTCTTACTCACCAGAGCACGACAATAAGAAGCCATCGTAAGGCTTTCGGCGGCAAATATAATAATAATTTTGTGAAAGTACGTACAAAATACTTTGCTAAACCGAACTTTGTGCATATATTTGCTCGGCGAGAGGAGATTCTCAATAACTCTTCATAGGAAGTGGGGGCGAAGCGTCTCGCTTCGGCAGGCGTGGAGAGGGCTCTATGCCCCGACACGCCCTCTATCTATCATGCATCTTCAGTCTCGCTTCGGCATCAAGCCTCGCGTGACTGACCGAAGCGAGACGCTTCGCCCCCACTTCCTTTGAGATAGCAGTTTACATTCCCTTCTCCACTACCCCTAACCTATCTATACCCTATGGAATTCTTCTCTACCTCTACGGGACAAGCGGCAATTGTAATTGCCGTGTTTGCCTTAACCATCGTGGCCTTCGTGGTCGACAAGGTGCGCTCTGATATCGTGGCGCTTTGTTCGTTGGCCTTACTGCTCATTACCAACGTGCTTACCCCCGCCGAGGCTTTGGCGGGATTCTCCAATTCTGCCGTGGTGATGATGATTGGGTTGTTCGTAGTGGGCGGTGCCGTGTTTCAGACAGGATTAGCACGTACCATCTCAGGACGTCTTCTGAAACTTGCTGGACGAAGTGAGCCCAAACTCTTCTTCCTCGTGATGATTGTAACAGCCGTGGTAGCTGCTTTCGTGAGCAATACGGGTACGGTGGCTCTGCTTCTACCCATCATCCTAGCCATGGCCAAGAGCGCGAGTATCAGTCCAGGCAAACTCATGATGCCCCTGGCATTTGCTAGTTCTATGGGAGGACTGCTGACGCTTATCGGCACACCACCCAATCTAATCGTGGACGGCTATCTGCGCGACAACGGACGTGAGGGCTTCGGATTTTTCAGTTTCCTGCCTATCGGCTTGATTTGCATGGCCGTAGGACTGCTGATGCTCTATCCCCTCTGCCGCTTCTGTCTAGGCAAACGAACGAAGGAAACAACCGACACGGATGCCGACGATGGCTTGGCCGCCCTGCTACATGAATATCATATTGCCGACCTCGTGTTTCGCCTCAAAGCCCCAAGCGGGAGTGCTCATCTAGAGGGCATGACCGTGGGCGAGCTAGCTATTCGCAAGCATTATGGTGTGACCATCCTCGAGGTGCGCCGCGCCAATCGCACCATATTTAGCACCAACATCCAAGAAGCCGTAGACGCTTCTACCATCCTGCAAGCCGACGACACCTTCTACGTGCTAGGTCACAAAGAACAAGTGGAAGCTTTTGCTGCCGACCACAACCTGTGTGTGTTTGAAGATCCTGAGAGCGAGGGAAAAGGCAAACTCGATTTCTACGAGATTGGCTTGGCCGAAGTGCTCATCTCGCCCGAATCAGCACTGATCAACCGCACGCTGCGTAGCGCCAACTTCAAGGAACGCTTTGGTGTGACGGTACTGGCCGTGAAGCGACAAGGTAAATACCTCTTCGACAATGTGCTCGACACGCCCGTGAAGAATGGTGATATGCTACTCGTACACGGAGAATGGCGAGGCATTGAAAGCATGGCAAAGAAGAATCGAGAGTGGATTGTGATAGGTTCACCCACCGAAGATGCCGAAAGCGTGGCGCTCGACCACAAAGCTCCACTCGCCGCAGCCATCATGGCTCTCATGGTGGGCTGCATGGTGTTTGCTGACCAGATTGGAATAAAGCCCGTAGCAGTGGTAATCCTAGCTGGCTTGCTAATGGTGTTGACTCGCTGCGTGCGCTCTGTGGATGCGGCCTATAAGATGATAGGATGGGAAAGCATTGTGCTTATTGCCGCCATGATGCCTATGAGTACAGCTCTCTCTAAAACGGGCATTTCGGAATGGATAGCCACCTCACTCGTCAGCGGACTGCACGCCTACGGTCCCGTGGCAGCTATGGCTGGCGTTTACATCGTCACATCCGTGCTGAGCACCTTTATCTCCAATTCAGCCACGGCCATCCTCGTGGCACCCATTGCATGGGCTGCAGCCACACAACTTGGCGTGTCGCCCACGCCATTTATGATGACCGCTGCCGTGGCCGCCAGTGCTTGCTTCGCCACACCAATATGCACACCGCCCAATGCGATGGTGATGAACGCTGGCCACTACAATTTCATGGACTACGTAAAGGTGGGACTGCCCTTGCAAATCGTCATGGGCATTGTGGCCATACTCGTCATCCCTCTTTTCTTTCCGCTATAAACACCCGCTCAACGCGCCACTGCAATGAGATAACGAAATACACAACACAAACAACAATACACAAACTCCGCAATTATGAAAAAGACTCTTGCAATCGCCGCCATGCTCCTTTTGGCTGCTAATGCCACTGTTAAAGCACAGTCATTCAGCTATGGCATCACGGCTGGATGGAATCAGACAAAACTCAAACTCAAAGGTTCGGCTAAGGATCTCTATAGCTCCGACAATAAGGCTGGCTGGTTCGTCGGTCCCAAAATCACTTTCTCTTCAGGTCTCGGCATCGGTTTCGACGCTGCCATAGAATACTCCGAACGAAGCCTCAACATCACCCAAGACTACTATACCACAAATTACGCAGGTGGAGACACCACTCAGGAACAATACAACAATGTCTCTGAAACTAAGAAGTATCGCACCTTCGAAATCCCCATCAATCTGCGCTACTCCATCGGACTTGGCAAGTTAGCCAGCGTATACATTGCCACTGGTCCACAATTTGGATTTGCCCTGCAAAACATGAAATGGAAAAATGTAGGCTCTGGCTCCAACTTCAGCCGTAACAACATGAACACTACATGGAACATTGGTGCAGGCGTTCGTCTCTTCAAGCACCTCGAAGCCGGCATCGGCTACAACTTCGCCCTAGGTAAAGCCGGAAAAGCCATAATCCCCGACAACTATACAGGCCAAAGCCAAGACGTAGAATTGGAATACAAGACCAACTCCTTCCAGGTGCAGGTGACATATCTGTTTTAATTTGCTAATATGACAATATACTAATTGGCTAGCGCAGTGATCACAAGCATCTGCTAAACTCATAAACCTAATAAATTCATTAAACTCAAAACTTTTCTTTCCCATGCTTAGATTAAACTGTTTCTTCCAAGCAGCAGAGGGCCACTATGATGAAGCCCTGCAAGCTGCTATCGCCCTGACCGCCGCCTCACGTGCTGATGAGGGCAACATTGCTTACGACACAATGGAAAGTGCCACACGCCCCGATGTTTTCATGATTTGCGAAACATGGAAAGACGAAGCTTCGCTCCAGAAGCACATGGCAGCCGACCACTTTAAACTCTACGTTGGTCAACTCGAAAAGCTTGGTACTCTCAAGCTCGAGCAGTTTGAGTTTCCCAAGAAGTAAAAGTTTCTTCCTTCCTATAAGCAGCCTTTCAACCAATACTGTGAGCGATGCGTCCCCAGTATTGGCTGAAAAGCTGCATGTTCTATGTGCCGAAGCGAGACCATACCCCAAAATATTCAAAAAACCTCCTCAGCCCTTTGGCATATGCGAGGAAATGATTACTTTTGCACCCATCAAAAGGCTGGTTCTGTAGCTCAGTTGGATTAGAGCAACGCCCTTCTAAGGCGTGGGTCCAGGGTTCGAATCCCTGCAGAATCACGAAGGGAAATCAATTCCAAAGAAAAGTATTAAGTGGATTTTACGAAAGTAGAGTCCACTTTTTGTTGGTTATCAAGCAGATACGCACTATATTTCAATATGGCGCGATACGAAAAAGTAATGTTATGTGGTCTAATTTTGAGAATGCGAATGTTTCACTTCGCAGTGGGATATTTTGCCAAAGTGGACAAAAGAGGACATAACGATACTCTACGATACAAAAAAGTGATACCAAGGTGATACCAATTTTTTGATGGTGAGACCAAAGCACAACTTTTGAACTGCTGAAAGAAAAAAAGTTTCCTTTTTTGAAAAAAACTTTGGCATGGTACAATCACCTATTTCAGATGAGCGTACCATGCTCTTTATTCTTTCAAACAATCTTATTTTTTTTCCAAAAGTCCATCAAATGTTTTGATCAGTGCAAATGGGTCTGCATAGAAAGACTTTGAATCAAGTTCCTTGATAACGGGTTTCATTACAGGAAAATCCTTGAAGACCAATTTGAGTTCTGCTCTCCAACCAACCGCTGCACTCATCCAAAAAGCGCGAGCTACATCTTCGTTCTTCAACTTGAAGTAGAGCATACCTCCCGTACCTGTCAGTTGAAGGGTCTTAGTGTTGGTCTGCGTGGAAATGTTGTGGACATATCCCGTGACGTTCTTACCTTCATAAACTACCTGCAAAAACACAGGGTCACTATAAGGTTTCGGATTCTTATTCCACACATTGGGTAACGCTTTTTGCGCTTTCAAAGCCTCAAAGGTGTACCATTTCTGGCTTTTGTCATCGTAAACACGAAGATTTTTTACCTCTGTGGATTTGTAGGTTTTCTTTTCCCCCTTGGCGTCTTTCACCTTAATGGAGTTTGCATCATCAACAGAGAACAAGGTTCTAGTAGTACCTTTCACGACCTTGCCATCTGTAAGTGTGACCTCTACCTTAGTCTGTGCTTGTGCAAAGACGCAAAACAAACAAGCAAGAAGCATGAATAGAATCTTTTTCATATCATAAAAATTAGTAGTTAAACATGTATTTGCAAATATATAGATATATTTTTACCCCCCCAAAAATAATGATATTTTTTATGCCACAGATTTATCCTCTTCATCGTCCGAGTCACCCGTAATCAGATTGATGCCGAACAGGTCTACCAACTTTTGGTAGTCAAAGCAATAGCTGCGTGGTGATGTGAATAGCGTGGAGCATTAGTCGAAAGTATTAGAGTTTGTGAGACTGCAAAGCCTGCGTAAGATGACTGGCGAAGGAATAGGAAAGCGAGGACGTCTCGCTCTCGTATTCAATCTCCGTATTATCATTGTATGCAGAAGACTCTCCACAACATACGGCAAAGCTGCGGTCAAAGGAAACCTTGCGCTTGGTTTGGGCAGTGAGGTACAAGGTGTCATCCACATTGAACTCATTCTGAAAGATCAGCGTAAGCGTGGGAACTTCATCGGTCAAGAAGAACGTGAAAGTTCGTTTCCCTCGGAAAAGCCGCCATGCGCATAGCAAGAGAGCCAATGCGCACGGCGGCTGAAAGAAAGGATTGCCCGAAAGGGTGGGCTTTGGGAAAGGATTTTTAGATTACCATAATGCGACTTTTCCAATTTCACCCATATCTAGTACTGCAGGTATATTCATAGCTTTGAATATACGAGCCATGGTATTAAAGGTGATGCCATGTCCACGTTCCAATCTTGAAATTTGAGACTTTTGTACACCAACCTTTGCTCCAAGTTGTTCTTGCGTTAGATTTCTAGCCTTACGTGCCTGCTTTATTACTTTCCCCATTCTGTAAGCCTGTAAAGCGTCATCTACCTCTTTTTCAAACGCATCACGTTCAGGAGTTCCAATTTTTCCAAAATTTTTGTCTTGGAAATCCTCAAAAGATGTAAGTCTTAAATCTTCCATTATTTTTTCTTATTTTGTTGCTTAGCTTTCTTTTCAAAATACATTTGCTTAATTCTTTCGGCTTTGGCGATTTCCTTTGATGGAGTTTTCTGAGTTTTCTTGATAATTCCATGTGTCGCTATTACCAAGGTCTCTGTTTCTGTATCCCAAAAAGAAAATAGTCTGTATGCTATTCCATTATATTTTGTACGGAATTCCCAAATACCATCAGAGTTTTCCAATTTCTTGAAAAGTTCATTGTTTATCTCACCGCCCATAACACGGCGGATATTATATGCTATTTTTTCCTTGCAGCTAAAGATAGAGATTCCAAAAAATCTTGTGCCTCCCCCGTAAGGATAATCCTAAATTTCTGTTCTTGCATATGTATGTTTAATATATCTGCAAAGGTATGAAAAGTTTCTATTATATGAAACTTTTCATGATCTTATATCTCACCCCACCCACCGAAAATCTTATACGTATAAAAAGCAAAAGTCCCACCTTGGTTCGCTGTTCTATGGGAAGCGTGGTGGGAACTGTTACTGCAAAAGTACGAAGTATTTTTGAGAAAAGCAAGTTTCTAAGCTCTGCATCAAAGAGATAAAGAGCAACCGCTTTATCAAATGTTGCGTTAGGTTTGAAACGAATTGAACCATTAACATCTTCAAAAGGACGCAAGTAAGCATTAAATCGAAAGTAGCTTACATTGTTCAAGAAGTCTTCTGCAAAATTTTCATCATTGACAGAGAGACCATCAGTCTTTAGATTTGCAATTAGAGTAGTTGTACTAAGGGTGAGTTCGTATAAATCATAAGCCTATATAAACAAAAAGTTCCGCCCTGGTACGCTGTTCTACGGGAAGCGTGGCGGATTCTAGCATTGCAAAAGTACAAAGTTATTTTTCAATCGAACAAGTGTATGACAGAATATTTTCACATAAAATTACAAGAAATCTGTGACATACAAACATATAAGAAAGAAAAACATGCTTGTCACAAAAATAATCGATATTTGTGACAAATAAAGTTACATAAACACCTCCAACCCATTTATTTCAAACACGCAGACATCTCTCAGCTACCGGATTTCGTTGCTATCCAGCAATTTCATTCTTCGCGTACCTTTGTAGAAGTCGTAGCGAAAGAGGGAGAGGATTTTCTGATTTGTAATTTTATCAATATAAAAGTTTAATCCTCCCTTGTATTCTACGCAAGGTAGGATTTATTTTAGACTAAAAAGATTCAAGTTCTTCTTCAATCTCTTCAATCGAAGGCAAACTGCTTCGCAAATTCTTGGGTAAAGCTTGGCCCAATTTGTAATTTGAATTTGTTAATTGCGCAACCGATGGTTGCGTTATTGGTTGGACATCTACATTAATTTCTTGTGATAATCGCGCAACTGATAGTTGCGCAATTGCAGATGTACTCATTTTACACATGGTGAGTTCCTTATTATACTCATTGTAGAACTGCATCATGCACTGCATATTGCGAATAGAAAAACCTTTGATGTCGGTATACTCATTTTTCAAATCATTAGCAAGACGCTGCAAAGTCTTTTGCCCCACCCATCTTTGATTTTGCTTGTAAAAAAACACGGAAGCGGGGTGAAAGTTCCGTGCCTTTTGTAATAAACGAAAAGTTCCGCTGACTATTCCTCTTCCGAGCAGAAGTGAACATAAAAAGCATGGTACAATCACCTATTTCAGATTATTGCTGTCCGCTAAAACTCAAAAGAGCATAGAAATCCTATCCGCAATGCCCATAAACAGGCGTTGCGGATG
>UQKO01000056.1 GCA_900541575.1 uncultured Prevotella sp. | reverse complement strand
AAGACTTTCACGTCTACCACAGGCCTGTGGTAGAGCTACCACACGGCAGCGGTAGAGCTACCACAGGCCTGTGGTAAAGCTGCCGCACGGCAGTGGTAGACGTAAAGATGGGCATCTGCAAAAGAGGGAACGGGCATCTGTGAATGGAAAAACGGGCATCTGTGGACGGGAAGACAAATCGCTTTCCTTATCAAACAACCAAAAATATCCGCTAATCCAGACTTTCCCGTTGTTCACTGGGCGTTGCAGTGTCCTCTTTAAGTTAAGTATATTGTTGTTAGGCAAAAAGGCCATGGAAGTTTTCTTAGAACGTATTCTAAGTCATCGTCCTTCGGTCGAAGGACGATAACATGAACGGCCTTTTCGCATAACTTGAATGCCCATCTAAAGCTTGCGCGAAACATTATCCTCTCTATCAAACACAAAAAATCCGCCTCATCCTCCGCACTATAGCAGAAGGATGAAGCGGATTCTCCGTAAGACGGATATTCGTTTCCACTAAAGAGGCTCCGGCCCATACTGATTGTCGCCGCGATCACTGCCCGTCAGCAGGAACACTAACAAAACAATGACGCCCACTAAAGGAACTAAGGCTAACCAATACCACCAACCAGAACGACCTATATCGTGCATACGGCGCACAAATACGGAAATGCTAGGGATAAGGGCAATAAGACCATAGATACAAAGCAGTACGTAGGCTATACCCATGCCCGCCAAAGCTCCTGTGCCTTTTCCTACGATAGCACCTAAGATAAGGCCAACAATGAGCAAACCTATTTCTAGCAAAATATTAAACAGATAAAAGAACCAATACTCTGAACGAGAGGCACGTCCTTGAAAAGTGGCATACTTGGAAAACACACTTTTCACAGCTTCTGAAAGTCCCATAACGTAATGTAGATTTTAGGGTTAATACTAAGGTTTGCACCCATTTCAAAGAGAGTGCGTGACAAAGATAGTCACAAAAGAGGAAAAAGCAAAAGAAAAGAGCACTTTTCGCTAGCAGATCTTAAAAATTTAAGTTTTCTCTAAAGAAAGTCGTTTCCTTATCTCGCGAGCATGTGGTTGCAAAACTCATCTTAATTACGGATTTAGTATGGACGGGCTGAACCTGAAACTTCAGTTAAAAACGATACGTTTCAAACATCCCTTACGCAGCATTCCTTTCTTCTGCCCACCATTCGCCCCAGGTAAGTTCCAAATCACAGGACAGAAAATGGCGAAAGAAATGGATAAGAAGAGGCTTTTTTCAAGGGTTATTTGGCGAAAAAGCTCACATACTGACAAAAAATAAGTAAATTTGCAAGCTAAAGTTTTTAGAATACAAACCACTCTACATCATCATACAAGCACAAACGATATGGCAGTCGAAATAAAAAAGGTAACGACGAAGGCCGAACTTAAAAAGTTCATACGTTTCAACTACGAGTTTTACAAAGACAACCCCTACTCCGTGCCCGATCTCTACGACGATATGCTCAATACATTCTCGCCGCAGAAGAATGCCGCATTCGAGTTTTGCGAAGCAGACTACTTCCTCGCCTTGCGCGATGGAAAAATCGTGGGACGCGTAGCCGCCATCATCAACCGTCGAGCCAACGATACTTGGAACAAGCACACCGTTCGCTTCGGATGGATTGACTTTATTGATGATATAGAAGTGAGTACCGCCCTTATCAACACCGTGAAAGAATGGGGACGCGAGCGTGGCATGACCGAGATAGAAGGTCCCCTCGGATTTACCGATATGGATGCCGAAGGCATGCTAATCGAAGGCTTCGACCAGCTCTCGACCATGGCCACCATCTACAACTACCCTTACTACCCCCAACACATGGAACGGCTCGGCATGGAAAAGAGTGCCGACTGGGTGGAAATGAAGATTTACGTGCCCGACCACATTCCCGAGAAGCACCAACGCATCTCGCAAATTATTGCTCGTAAATACAATCTTCACACACGTAAGATTAAAAGCAAAAAGGAAATTCGAGAAACGGGTATTGCCCACGACATTTTCCGCCTTATCAACGATGCATATACGCCCCTGTTTGGCTATTCACGCATGACGGAGCGCCAGATAGACCAGTACGTAAAGATGTACGTGCCCGTGCTCGATCTCCGCATGGTGAGCATCGTGGAAAACGAGCAGAACGAAATCGTAGCCGTAGGAATCTCTATGGCCTCGCTCTCGCGTGCACTGCAAAAAGCCAAGGGCCGACTGCTTCCTTTCGGATGGTTTCACTTGCTCAAAGCACTCATGTGGAAGCGTCCCAAAGTGCTCGATTTGCTACTCGTGGCCGTACGCCCCGACTATCAAGGCAAGGGCGTCAATGCCCTCCTCTTCACCGACCTCATTCCCGTATACAAGGAACTTGGCTTCGAATATGCTGAGAGCAATCCCGAACTCGAGATGAATGAAAAGGTGCAGAACCAATGGCAATACTTCAAAACAGAGCAACACAAACGCCGCCGTTGCTTTAAGCAGCCCCTCTAAAACATAAAGAGCTAAAATATATAGAAGCCCTAGTCCCCCTAACCCCCCAAACCACCCACCATGTCTGTAGTTTACGACGAGAGCAAAATCCGACACCTTGAAGATACAGAGCACATCCGCACACGACCTGGCATGTACATTGGTCGCCTTGGCGACGGATCGCATGCAGAGGATGGCATCTACGTGCTCCTCAAGGAAAGCATAGACAATAGCATTGACGAATTTAATGAAGGATTCGGCAAACGCATTGAGGTGAACATCCACGACAACCTGACCGCAGAAATTCGCGACTACGGACGTGGTATTCCTCTCGGAGCACTCGTTGATGCGGTATCGAAGCTCAATACGGGTGGTAAATACGATACTGCTGTATTTACCGCCTCTGTGGGTATGAATGGGGTTGGCCTCAAGGCTGTCAATGCCCTTTCCTCGCGATTCATTGCCCGAAGCGTGCGCGATGGACAAATGCACGAAGCGATCTTTGAAAAAGGTGTGCTTATAAGCGATGAAACAGGTTCCTCTGAAGAAGAAAACGGCACCTATATATTCTTCGAGCCCGACCCTACTCTCTTTCAAGGCTACCGATTCCACAGTGAGTTTGTGGAGAATATGCTCCGCAACTACACCTACCTCAATACGGGCTTGGCTATCTTCTATAACGGCCGACGCATCTTGAGCCGCAATGGTCTTGAAGATCTCCTCAACGACAACATGACAGCACCGGGGCTTTACCCCATCGTTCACCTTACAGGGCCTAACATTGATATTGCCTTTACCCATACCTCGCAGTATGGCGAAGAGTATTATTCGTTTGTCAATGGTCAGCACACTACCCAAGGCGGTACACACCAAAGTGCTTTTAAGGAACACATTGCCAAAGCCATCAAGGAATATTTCGGAAAAAACTACGACGTACAGGACGTGCGCAACGGACTCGTGGCTGCCATCGCTATCCGCGTTATCGAACCTCTGTTTGAAAGCCAAACGAAAATCAAACTTGGTTCCCTTACCATGGCTCCCGACAAGGATTCCAACGGGAAACCATTCCCCCTTTCAGGTGTGAGCGTCAACAAGTTTGTTGGTGATTTCATCAAGGAAAACGTTGACAACTATCTGCACATGCACACCGACGTGGCCGACGTAATAAAGCAAAAGATTGAGGAGAGCGAGAAGGAACGCAAAGCCATTGCGGGTGTGACAAAGCTTGCCCGCGAGCGTGCCAAGAAAGCCAACCTACACAATCGCAAACTGCGCGATTGCCGCATTCACCTCAACGACCCCGCACCTAAAACAAAGAAAAAGCAGGACGACGACCAGGAAGACCCACGCTTTGAATCATCTCTATTCATCACCGAGGGCGACTCGGCCAGCGGCTCTATCACGAAGACACGCAATGCACAGACACAGGCCGTATTCTCGCTCCGCGGAAAACCGCTCAACTGCTTTGGACTGACCAAAAAGGTGGTTTACGAAAACGAAGAATTCAATCTGCTGCAAGCGGCCCTAAATATTGAAGAGGGGCTTGACGGACTGCGCTATAACAAGGTGATTGTGGCCACCGATGCCGATGTTGATGGCATGCACATCCGCTTGCTTATCATCACTTTCTTCCTACAATTCTTCCCCGAACTAATCAAGAAAGGACACGTATACATTCTTCAGACACCCCTCTTCCGCGTGCGCAACAAGAAGAAAAAAGTGCGGGGTGCCACACCCAAAGTCAAAACGGTCAACGATAAGAGTGCGGGAGCTGCCATTTTGAAAAAGACACAGGCAAGCGAGCGCTCAGAATACGAGACGATCTATTGCTACTCAGACGAAGAACGCCTTGCCGCCATTGAAAAGCTCAGCCCCAACCCGGAGATTACCCGATTCAAAGGACTTGGCGAAATCGACCCCGAAGAATTCAAGACATTCATCGGTCCTGGCATGCGTCTCGACCCCGTCACACTGCATAAGAGCGACAACGTGGCCAAACTCCTTGAATATTATATGGGCAAGAACACCATGGAGCGACAAGGATTCATCATCGACAACCTCGTGGTGGAAGAAGACCCGGCCGACGAGGAAGTAACCGAGTAAATCTCCTGACAAAGGTCTAGCCACTCCTATAACATATATAGGTGTATACCATTATCGGGAGCAGGCAACAACGTTTGTCTCTATTTTCCATTTCTTTCACCCTTTATACCTCCGAAATTGAATAAGACCGCTATTTTTCCTGGCTCTTTCGATCCATTCACCGTGGGGCATGCGAGCATTGTAGAGCGAGGTCTCCCCATGTTCGACCGCATCGTCATCGGCGTAGGTGTCAACGACAAGAAACGATCTTTCTACACACCCGAACAACGCGTAGAAGCGATTCGTCAAATCTATGTCAACGAGCCTCGCATCAAAGTGGTGGCCTACACCGACTTGACCATCGACCTTGCCCGTCGCGAAGGAGCCGATTTTATCTTACGTGGACTTCGGTCGGTCAAGGACTTTGAATACGAACGCGACATTGCCGCCATGAACAAGCGACTTGCCGGTGTAGAGACCGTCATGCTTTTTACAGAAGCCCACTACTCCGACATTTCCTCCAGTGTGGTGCGCGAACTCATCGCTTACGGCAAAGACGTATCGTCTTTCCTCCCAAAGCCCGCCCCTAGAAAAGAATAAATCATCCAAAGCATCAGCCCATTAGCATATTCACAAACTTGCCTATCGAGCGCAACAGACTAGGGGGGCTTATCATCATTCTGAACTTCTGATGGACATCAGAATGAATAGAACCACCCTTTAGCAAATATATCACTCATGAAATCCATTTTTCTTTTTCTCCTATCTCTCCTCACTCTACCCGCTTGCGCTCAATCGCGCTATGGGGATATTGACTTTGAACAAATCAAGAAACTACAAATGGCACAAGTAGCCATTACTAGCCTCTACGTAGACAGTGTAGACCAGCAGAAGTTGGCCGAGGATGCAATCAACGGCATGCTCAGTAAACTCGACCCCCACTCATCATATACCAACGCCAAAGATACCAAGAAACTCAACGAACCTCTCAGCGGCAACTTCGAGGGAATCGGCGTGAGTTTCAATATGGTAAAAGATACCTTACTCGTGCTCCAAGTGATCAGTAAAGGTCCGTGCGAAAGAGCAGGCATTCTCTCCGGCGACCGCATCATTGCTGTCAACAGCGTAAAGATTGCAGGTGTAAAGATGGATCGCGACAGCATTATGACCAAGCTCCGTGGTCCGAAAGGCACCATTGCCAACCTCGATATCGTGCGCCGTGACACACAGGGCGTACTTCATTTCAAGGTGGTACGCGATAAGATTCCCGTCAACACCGTTGATGCGGCTTACATGATTTCGCCCACCGCGGGCTATATCCACCTTGACAGTTTTGGAGCCACATCAGGCAAGGAAGTACACGACAAAATAGCTCTTCTCCGCAAGCAAGGCATGAAAGACATCATCCTCGATCTCAGCATGAACGGTGGAGGCTATCTCAATGCTGCCCAAGATGTAGCTAGCGAATTTCTGCCTAAGGGCTCGATGGTAGTCTATACCGACGGACGCGTCATGCCCCGCCAAGAGCTACACGCCGAGGGAAACGGACTGATGCAGACAGAAGGGCGCGTGGTTATCCTCGTTGATGAATTTACCGCCTCAGCTGCTGAAATTGTGAGCGGAGCCGTGCAAGACCACGATCGTGGTACCATCATCGGACGTCGTACTTTCGGAAAAGGCCTCGTACAGCGCCCCATCGACCTCCCCGATGGTTCTATGATTCGCCTCACCGTGTCTCATTACTACACTCCATCAGGACGCTGCATCCAGAAACCATACGTAAAAGGCGAAAAGAGCGAATACGAGCGCGATCTCGACAATCGTTACACACGAGGAGAACTGACCTCAATCGATAGCATCCACCTCGACTCTACTAAGGTATATCACACCCTCGCAAAGGGACGCACCGTCTACGGCGGCGGTGGTATCATGCCCGACATCTTCGTGCCTCTCGACACCACCACCTTCTCGCCCTACTATCGTGCCTTGCGCCGCTACAACCTCATCAACGAGAATGTGCTACGTTATGTTGACGAAAATCGTAAACTCTTAAAACGTAAATACCGCAAGTTTGAAGATTTCGAGCAAAACTACGTAGTGCCCACCTCGCTCACCGACTCTATCATGGCCGAAGGCAAGCGCAAGAAGGTGGAGCCTAAGGACGACAAAGACCTCAAGTCTACCCTCGAAGACCTACGCTTCACCCTCAAAGCTACCATTGCCTACGACCTTTGGGATCGCAATGAATATTTCCGACTTGTCAATAAGCGCAGCGACATTGTAAAGCGTGCACTGCAGTTCTTGAAAGAGGGAAAATAAAGAGAGACTCCCTATATATAGAGAGAGATTTTCCCCTAGTCCACCTAGAATTACTAGAAAAAACTAGTCCACCTAGAATAACTAGAAAAAACTAGAAAGTCTAAAGCCCATAACCCAAGCACATTAACACCACCCTATATTTTGAAGACATTTGAAGAGTTAGGCGTATCGGAAGAAATCCGTCGCGCCATTAGCGAGATGGGGTATGAACACCCCATGCCAGTACAAGAAGAAGTCATCCCCTACCTCCTCGGTGTGGGCAACGATGTCATCGCCCTGGCTCAAACAGGTACTGGCAAAACGGCTGCTTTCGGTCTGCCCGTACTGCAGAAGGTCAATCCCGAAAACAAACAGACCCAAGCCGTCATCCTTAGCCCCACCCGCGAACTCTGTTTGCAGATTGCAGGCGACCTCAAGGAGTATTCGCGCTATATAGACAATCTACACGTACTTGCTGTCTATGGCGGTTCGAGCATCGAAAGCCAGATTCGCTCACTCCGCAAGGGAGCACAAGTCATCGTGGCCACTCCTGGTCGCCTCATCGACCTCATGCATCGAGGTGTAGCAAAACTCGATGCCGTAGAGAACGTTGTACTCGACGAGGCCGACGAAATGCTCAACATGGGATTCACCGAAAGCATCGACGAGATTCTAGCAGGTGTTCCCGCTCAACGCAACACACTTCTCTTCTCTGCCACCATGGGAAAAGAGATAGAGCGCATTGCCAAGAGTTACCTACACGATTACAAAGAAATCGTAGTTGGATCGCGCAACGAAGGAGCTGAGAACGTAAACCACATCTACTACCTCGTTCATGCCAAAGATAAATATGCCGCTCTGAAGCGAATCGTCGACTACTTTCCCCGCATCTATGGCATCATCTTCTGCCGTACCCGCCTTGAAACTCAAGAAGTGGCCGACCAACTCATTCGCGACGGCTACAACGCTGAAGCTCTCCATGGCGACCTATCGCAAGCACAGCGCGACCTCACCATGCAGAAGTTTCGACAACACCACACACAACTCCTCGTGGCTACCGACGTAGCCGCCCGTGGCCTTGACGTAGAGGATCTTACCCACGTAATCAACTACGGACTGCCCGACGACGTAGAAAACTATACCCACCGTTCTGGTCGTACGGGTCGAGCAGGCAAGCGCGGTACGAGTATCTCTATCATTCATCTGCGTGAGAAGGGCAAGGTGCGCATCATTGAGAAGGTGATTGGAAAGAAGTTTGAAGCTGGCGTACTTCCCGAGCCACAAGAGATCTGCACCAAGCAGCTCTATAAGGTCATGGACGAACTCGAACGCATAGAAGTGAACGATACCGAGATTGCTCCGTTCTTGCCAGAAATATTCCGTAAGCTTGATTGGCTTACCAAGGAAGATCTTATCAAGCGCATCGTAAGCCGCGAATTTGGTCATTTCCTTCGCTATTATGCTGATGCACCCATCATCGAGCAACCCACCGATCGCAAATCATCTGCCGACGGCAACAAGCCTCGCCGTGACCGACGCAAAGGCGACACCACTAACCATGAGGCAGAAGAAGGATACACTCGTCTCTTCATCAACCTCGGCAAGCGCGACAACTTCTATGCTCGAGAAATCATCAACCTCGTGAACCGCCACGTTCGCGGTACAAAGATTGAAATTGGACGCATCGACCTCACCAACAACTGCTCTTTCTTTGAAGTTCCTTCCGAGGATGCCGACCTCGTCATCCAAAAGATGAAGCGTGCCAAAGTAGGCGAACGACGCGTCGTGGTCGACACGGCCGACCATGAAGAAGGTTCCTCTGCCAAAGAGAGCCATCCTCGCAAGAGTGCACGCGGTTCTAAAAGTGAGCGTCCCACCCGGAAAGCCCGTCGTGCCTACGCCGAGGCCGCTAACCCCAACGCTATGAAAGCTGCTTGGAAAGCCGAAAAGAAGAGCAAGCGCAAAGCCGCAAAAAACGATCACGAACCCGCCAACCGCAAGCCTAAGAAAGACGATTGGCGCCAATTCTTTGAATAAATCTTAGGGAACTAGGGTTTCCAGAGTGGCTATATTTTCTGGGATATCTAGCTTCTCTAGAAGCCCTAATTCCCCTCATCCCCCCAAGACATGACCCTCAAACACCCCCTCTTCCTTGCCCTACTCTTCACTCTCAGCCTCGGAATGAGCGCACAGAGCGTGCATTTTAAGTTTGGTGGCGGTCTTTCCTCACACTATGGAAAGGCCGAGACCGTAGGCGCCTTCAAGATAGGCGTAGGTTATGAAATAGAGTTCAATCAACACTGGAGCTTTACTCCCGGTCTCGAAATTTACGGCAAGGGATGGAAAGATCCCAATGAGACAGTGTTCGTATTCGACGACGACCACCAACAGATGTTCCATCCCGAAACGGGAGCTCCCCTCACGGCTACAAAGAATCGTAGCGCTACACAAAATTATGTGGAACTGCCTTTACTCTTCTCCTACTTCTGGCGCACAGGAGAAGCACGCTACATCGTGCTAAGCGCTGGTCCCTACGCGGCTTATGGCATAAGCGGGAAGCAAAAGACAAAGGGGGATACAGAGCAAAGTGGCGTAGACCGCTACTACTACGAGAAGAAAACCTTCAACGAGCCAGGCACCCATCGTTGGGACTATGGTGTGCAAGCCTTTCTAGGTTACCAATTCCCCACGAGCTTTACCATCGGGCTAGAAGCCGATTTCGGTTTGGCAAAGTTCAACACCAACGGTTCGCGCAATGTCTCTGCCCTTATCTCGCTCGGCTATAAGCTGAAATAAATTGGCGCAAAGAGCAAAAGAACTCGCATTGAGCGGCAAAAAGCCATAAATACCCATATATAGGTATTGGCAAGGCAAGGAAGTCGCCGTATCTTTGCACCGAGTTAAGTAGAATACATAGATTGTTATGTTCTTGTCCTAAATGAGGCTGTACAGAGAGCTGTACAGCCTCGTTTGTTTTGTTTACAGAATATGCGTATTCGTATAAAGAACTACACTAATAACACGAATAGAGAATTATCTGTTAGTTCTTTATTTTTAAACACAGATAAAGAATTATCTGTTAGATCTGTTATATCTGTGTTCGTATAACTCATAACACGATTAGAGATTTATCTTTTTCGAACACAGATAACACGAATAGAGAATTATCTGTTAGTTCTTTATTTTTGAACACAGATAAAGAATTATCTGTTAGATCTGTTATATCTGTGTTCGTATAACTCATAACACGATTAGAGATTTATCTTTTTTCGAACACAGATAACACAGATAACACGAATAGAGAACTATCTGTTATATCTGTGTTCGTATAGTAATGTTCAAAACTTCAGTAAAGAATAAGCATGATCGCACTGAGGAAATACTAAAAAATTGCACACCTCTGTTTGCAACATCAAACCTTATAAACTATTAAATTCTAACAAAAGAAACGTAAAAACATTGCGACATTGCGAAATAAAACGTTATCTTTGCCGCGTAATATGGAGCATTAGCTCCACCCGAAGCAAGGGCGCATCGTGAATGCGCCCCTTAAATCAAAACTTAATTCTATGTTTAACTTTAATAATTACTCACGCAAATGAAAAGGTTTTACAACTATTTCCTTTCATTATTCCTGCTTACATTAGCGGGAATTACCTCTGCGGTTGCACAAGACTACAAGGTGAGTGATCCTGTCAGCGATCCTAGTACAATCGTTGGTAAGGACATCGTCTTGAAAGCTCTTGGTAGTCACAATGGTGGTGGCGGATTCCTTTGCGGATCTAGCTTTAGCACCTCTATTACCGCAGATGTGTTCTATGTACTCGAAGCTGCCGGTACAGATGGCAATGGTAACCCCATTTACACTCTCAAGCAGAAGTCTACAGGTCTTTACTTTAAGGACTATGAACTTAAGCCTGCTTTTGATGGTTCTGGCAAAGGTGAAGACACATCAGAAGAAAGCTTTGATGGTAAGATGTTCCCCACTACCACCAATGTAGCCGAGGCAATGAAAGTTACTTGCAAGCAATTCCAAACAGGCGATGCTTCTAGTGCTATCGACTATGCTACAAGTGCTAATGATTTCAGTTCTCAAGCAGGTTTTGTCCTTGCACGTGCCAACACCCTCTTTACGAAGGATGGTAGTGAAGAAGTTCACGCTCAGTTCATTGGTCACTACTCTGGTAGCGTATTCTACTCTATCTACAATGATACCAATGTATGGGAATTCCGTACAGTATCTACCCTCGCTGGTAAGGAGAAGTTTGACGCTTACTACGATTTCTATTTCTCAGAAGGCCAGCCCGCTGACCGCTTCACCACAGGTACCACTGCAGGTACTTATCCTGCCGAACTCGTAAAGGTTGCTCAGGAAGTTTACACCGAAGCTACTGCTGCTGCCGATCAGTCTCTCTCTGACGAAGCATACGAAGCTCTCTGCGTAAAAATGAAGAGCGCCATGGAAGCCGTTGAAAATGGTATGAACCCCTTGACTGATGGTCTCTACCTCATCCACGACTCTCGTGATACCAACCTTTACCTCTATGGTGAGACTGCTAACAACGTAAATCGCACTTCATGTAAAGCACTTGCTAACTACGATGGCACTTTCACCAAGGAACTCGTACCCTACGTATGGCGTGTTTCTCATGTAACCAATGCCGATGGTAAGGAAGTTCTTACTTTCTACAACGAGAATCTGCAAGGCTATATGCAGAAGACGAATAAGGACAGCCACTACCTCCTCGGTAATGCTGCTTCTAATTTCGTAGCACTTCACGATGGTGAAGTTTCTAAGGCTGCATTCCGCTTCCAGCCCGAAGGCACACAAGATATTGTTTGTACAAACCCCGCTGGAACTACTTTGAGTTGGACAGACAAGAATGATGCTGGTAACCACTTCGTATTCGTTTCTGTCAACGAAGATGAATTTAAGACCACATTGGCCAAGGCTCGTCAGGATGAACTCAACGCTAAGTTGCAGGAAGTATTCTCCACTGCTTTCACTGCTTACAATAAGGGTATCGTCTACAACTCTGCTTCTGCTGCTGGAACCGATGAAGACTTCACTCACGATGGCTACCTCGTAGATCCAGGTGCTGACGAAAATAACACCAACTGGTGGTGCAACGCCAAGGAAGAGAGCGAAGGTGAATACATGGCACTCAACGATGCTAACCTCAACACCTACTTCCACACTTCTTGGTCAGCTAAAGAATTCACTCCTTCTTTCACTAAGAACCACTACCTCGTAGCTACGCTTAATGAAGCTGTAACTGGCGCTCTCGAAGTAAAACTTGCAAAGCGCCACACGGGTAATGACTACCCCACTATGCTTGAGATCTATGGTACAAATGAGTTCGATGGCTCTAGCGAAGAGTCTGCAAACGCTGCTCAATGGACCGACCTTGGTACTGCTACTATCAACTGGGCTTACCCTGCTACTTATCCTGCTTGGACTGCTGAAGATGCTGAAGCTGCTGGTTACAACAAGAATCAAGCTCACGAAGAGAAGACCATCGAAGATGGTATCGGTACAGCTTACGTGAAGTTCAACGGCTCTTACAAGTATATCAAACTTGCTGCTGTTGGAACCATCTTCAACAAGACGAATGCTCGGACCGACCGTGGTTACTTCTGCTTGGGTCAAGCCAACATCTGGCAGGCTAGCACCGACGCTGTAGCTACCGAAACTCCCGAGATGGCTGCCGTTCCCGAAGCTATCAAGACTACTCTCGCTGAACTTGTCAACGCTGCTAAGACGAAACTCGCAACTGGTGGTAACGCTACTCAGGAAGAAGTCACTGCTCTGAAAACAGCTTACGACAACTTCATCAGCAACTATCCTGATGTAAACAACGTAACTAAGGCGCTTACTACTGCCAAGAAATTCCTCAAGGATGCACAAGACGGTGGTCTCATTGGTACAGAGCTAGGTCTCTACGATGAGAATGAAGCTGCAGCACTCGAAACTGCTCTTAACAACTTCAACGATTTCAGCAGCACCAATGTCAACGAAATCAAAGAGGCTGTAAAGACAATCAACGATGCACTTGCTAAATTCAAGGCTTCTATCATCCTTCCCGAAGCTGGTAAGGTATACATGCTCCACTCTGCTTCTACCAAGGTAGGTACTGCAAGCGAAGGCTTCAGCGGTACACTTTACAACTCTATCGTATACTCACCCAACACCGATGCTTCTACTTCTGTAAACAACGGTTCTCAGCAGGGTACTGTGAAGTTCTTCCGTGCTGATGGTTCTGCCGACATCACTGAAGCAAAGACTCCTGAAGAATACGAAAGTGTGCTCACCGACACCATCGACGTACAAAGCGACCTCCGTACCGCATGGTACGCTGAGAAGAGCGAAGGTGGCAAGATTGTTCTCCGCAACGTAGCTACTGGTATGTACATTGCTCCTAGCAATGGTCAGGTGCTCCAGAGCACTACTCCCGTTGAGATCCCCGTAGAAGGTGTAGGCGCTAAGACCTTCCGCCTCCTTGCTGGTGTTTCTCACGATGGTTCTGCAAACGATGGCAACCAGACTTACCTCAACACCAATGGTGCCACTTCTACCGTTGTTGCATGGAAGGGTGCTTCCGACGAAAGCTCTTACTGGAAGTTGGATGAAGTGGAAGACTTCAACATGAACCAAGACTTCTACGTAGACAATAAGGTTTCTACTGGTGAAGGTGAAAACTACTACATCGCTACAATGCCTGTAGCTATCGATCCTCAAGGTGGCGACCTTAATGGACAAGCTTACTCTATTGTAGGTGTATCTTCAGACAATGCGAACCTCGTACTCGCTAAGATTGAAAATACAATCCCCGCAGGTACTCCATTCATCTACTCTCCCTTCAGCGTACAGCACGGCAACAAGGTAGCTATGACCATTGCAGACGCTGGCAGTCTCGAAGATGGCACAATGCCCGCTTACAGCTTCGAAGTGAAGAATGGCAACGGCCTCATCGGTAGCATGACTCACACTCTCGGTGGTTCTGAAAACTTCGCATTCTTCAATGCACAAGGTAAGCTTGCTCAGGCTAACACTAGCACTACTATCCCTGTAAACTCTGGTTTGCTCGATGGTACTTGCTCTGCTACTACTGAAACTGGCGACGCTACTATCGCTCTCGGCAGCGTAAACGTAACTGGTATCAACACCGCTAAGGCTGTTGTTCTCCCCGCTATCGTTAACGTATACAGCATCGATGGTACACTCATCCGCAAGAACGTGAAGAGCGTTAACGCTACTAACAACCTCCCCGCTGGTATCTACGTAGTAGGTGGCCAGAAGGTGCTTGTAAAGTAAGCTCAGCATGCTCACTCTCCCTCACCGACTGATTAGTCGGTAAGGTAAATATAAGGCGCAATCCAACAAGGGTTGCGCCTTTTTTGTGTGCTTTTCAGCCTACACTCAGAGCCTACTTCAGCTTGTCATCAACTAATATATTCAGCCTATCTTCAGCCTACTCTCCAGCCAATACAGTGGGCGACATTTCCCCGCATCGCCCACAGTATTGGCTGAAAATTGACTGAAAGTAAGCTAGCAACTCTCTGTATTGGCTGGGAGTAGATTGGAAGCCTCCATTATAGGGGAAAATCAAGAGCGAAAAATTCTTATATCTCAAAGAAAAACAGTATTTTTGCAAAGAATATACACCGAGTAATCTATCAAGCAGAAAAGCCCAGGTGTACAACCTAAAGCAAGAATACAAAATCACCCCTAATGGAAGATACAGAAAAGAAAAGCCCGGCAGGCTATAGCGCCAGTAACATCACGGTGCTCGAAGGCCTCGAAGCCGTGCGCAAACGTCCAGCCATGTACATCGGCGACATCAGCGAGAAGGGTCTCCACCACCTCGTATACGAGACAGTGGACAACTCTATCGACGAAGCACTGGCTGGCTATTGTACCCACATCGAAGTGACCATCTGCGAAGACAACTCCATCATCGTACAAGATAATGGTCGTGGTATTCCCGTAGATATGCACCCCAAAGAGCATCGTTCCGCCCTGGAAGTGGTAATGACCGTACTCCACGCTGGTGGTAAGTTCGATAAAGGCTCTTATAAAGTATCAGGAGGTTTGCACGGCGTGGGCGTGAGCTGTGTCAACGCACTGAGCACAAAAATGGTGTCCAAAGTATTCCGCGACGGGAAAATCTATCGCCAAGAATATGCCAAGGGACATCCCCAAGCTCCCGTAGAAGTGGTAGGTACCACGGAACTGCGAGGCACCCGTCAGCACTTCTGGCCCGACCCTACGATCTTCACCACTACTACCTACAAGTATGAAATCCTCGCCAATCGCATGCGTGAGCTCGCTTACTTGAATGCAGGTATCACTATCACCCTAACCGACCTCCGCCCCGACGAAGAGGGCAACACACGCAAGGAAGTGTTCCACTCTGACCTCGGACTACGCGAGTTTGTACGCTTCATCGACTCTTCGCGCCAACATCTCTTCAACGATGTTATCTATCTCAATACAGAGAAGAACAATATCCCCATCGAGGTGGCAATCATGTACAACACCTCCTACTCTGAAAACATCCATTCTTACGTCAATAATATCAATACCATTGAGGGCGGTACGCATCTCGTAGGCTTCCGCCAAGCCATCACACGTGTGCTGAAAAAGTACGCCGAAGAGACCGCTGGCAAGCAGATAGAAAAGGCGAAAGTGGAAATCTCTGGTGAGGACTTCCGCGAGGGACTCACCGCCGTGATTAGCGTAAAAGTAGCCGAACCACAGTTTGAAGGACAGACTAAGACAAAGCTAGGCAACAGCGAAGTGACAGGAGCCGTTAATCAAGCTGTGGGCGAAGCCCTAAACTACTACCTTGAAGAGCATCCGAAAGAAGCCAAACTCATCGTAGACAAAGTAATCCTAGCAGCCACCGCACGTATTGCCGCTCGCAAAGCTCGCGAAAGCGTGCAGCGCAAAAGCCCCCTCTCTGGAGGTGGACTCCCCGGCAAGCTAGCCGACTGCTCGACAAAAGATCCTGCCCTATGCGAAATATTCCTCGTCGAGGGAGATTCCGCAGGTGGTTCTGCCAAACAAGGACGTAGCCGCGCCACACAAGCCATACTACCCCTCCGTGGTAAGATTCTCAACGTAGAAAAAGCCATGTGGCACAAAGCTTTCGAAAGCGACGAGGTAAACAATATCATTCAGGCTCTAGGCATTCGTTTCGGCCTAGGAGAAGATTCCAAGGAGGCCAACCTAGAGAAGCTACGCTACCACAAGGTAATCATCATGGCCGATGCCGATGTCGATGGTCAACATATTGCTACGCTCATCATGACGCTTTTCTACCGCTATATGCCCCAAATTATCCAAGACGGCTACCTCTATATCGCTATGCCTCCCCTCTACA
This sequence comes from uncultured Prevotella sp., assembly GCA_900541575.1. Classification (GTDB taxonomy): domain Bacteria; phylum Bacteroidota; class Bacteroidia; order Bacteroidales; family Bacteroidaceae; genus Alloprevotella. Next base: position 721 of record UQKO01000056.1, on the reverse strand, counting down.
AGTGTACGAAAGGTAAGGTATCGGAATATTGCTACAACGACCGAGATCGCCAAATCTTCATGGACAAATACGGCGATGGTACAGAAGGCAGCATCAAGACGCAACGCTATAAAGGTCTTGGTGAGATGAATCCCGAAGAGCTATGGAGCACCACCATGTGTCCTGAAACTCGCTTACTTAAACAGGTCTCGCTCGAAAATGCCGCAGATGCCGACTACATATTCTCTATGCTCATGGGCGACGATGTAGGCCCACGCCGCGAGTTTATCGAAAAGAACGCTGTCTATGCAAATATTGACGCATAAGCCTTTTAAAAGCATAAGCTTATAAACTTCATCCTCGAGCCGCACTTCTTACATTACATGAGTGCGGCTCGTTCTTTATATATGGATTAAAGTTTCGGATTTAGTTCCAAACGGGCTGAATTATCGCAAAACTCAGCAATCAAGCTTGCTTGAATTGCTGAGCCGCAGCCGATAATGCACGGGCTGAAAGCCCAACAAGCGCATAGCCCAGGGCAACGCCCTGGGTTTCCCGTGGATAGTGTTGTTACGCCCTGTAAGGGCAAAAGCATTCAATGTTGGAAATAGATATAAAGCTTCTGCCCTTTCAGGGCGTCACTAACGAACGTGCTTTGACCCAGGGTGTCGCTTCGCTTGCCCTGGGCATCCTATGTTACCCACCAAATTTTACGCGTACTTTTTGCGTTAATATATGTAAT
>UQKO01000055.1 GCA_900541575.1 uncultured Prevotella sp. | reverse complement strand
CAACATCAAAATTATCTATCAACACCTCTGGCAATATAGCACGTAATAGTTTTATTGATTCCATGATGCAAAGCTACTCAATATGCATGATATGAGCAAGCGCTTTTTACCATCATACCAACCGGAAATATCCGCTGACCCGTATTCCCAACCACATGCCCGCGAGATAAGGAAACGACTTCCTTTAGAGAAAACTTGAATTATATATTTATGAGATGTATCTGTTTCTGACCTTTCCCTATATTTTTAATTTACAGGCTTGCTTCGCATTATTTAAATAGATAACTTTGCAGTATACTCATTAGATAATGCTCCTCTTCCATAAGACCATTATCTTTTTCTCTAAACAATCAAATTCTCAAGAAATTCATTATACATCACATTGTATGGCAGACGGAAATTTCAATCGAACACACCTACCCTATCGTCCCTTTCAAAGCGGTCTCAATGCAGGGCGAGCACAAATGCACACCCTAGCGATTCAAGCTTTTGAGACATGGATGGAGGAACAACATTTCAGCGAAGAAGAAAAGAAACAGCATGAACTGAGATTCAGAGAACTACTACCCTTATAGAGTGACGTTAGGAAAGACTTCACATTCTCACCGAAGCCTTTCCTCCAATCACATCTTCTACCGCCACATAGCCCTGCTTCGTTCGTACGTTCCAAAGCCTTAATTCGTGAGCATTCCATCTATATCATGAAGCTACTTGTAAATCAAGGTTTTTCGTGTATCCGTGCTCAATGAGCCATCGTTCACAGACCAGTGAACGCTCTGCCGCTGGCCTGTGTACGATGACTAAACAGCCTTCTGCAAGCAGGATGATGCTCAAGCGGAAATGGAACGATCCAAATAAAAGTACGAGCAATCTCGGTTTACGGACTCCTTGGTTGGGAAGGGAAAAACTCGTAGATAGGTTAACAAGCAACGATGCTCTACGATACTTGACTCTGCCCCAAGACTCGCACGAATTTTTTAACAAGATATTATTACGGGCATTCCATTGAAAAATATTACTTTTGCAACATCGTTTAGCGTGAGTGTATCTACAATGCTCTAACGCTGGATGCTTTCTCCGAAAGTGTATGAATAATGCGCCAAAAATAGGAGATTCGTCTAATAGTAGGACATTCAAATCCACTTCATATTTGAACCTAGGTTACATACCTACGCTTTACGTAAGAGATAAAAACATTACAGAACCCCTAAAACTCTATTTTACAAGAAACAGACAGACATTCAGATGAAACACTTAAAGGCAGGACTCGCAGCGAGTAATTTGCCTTACCGACGAGATTTTATTACAGAGGAAGAACCTCAAGAATTTCCAACAAAGTGTTTCCGTTCCATACTATATAGATACTGAGCTTTTAGCTCTTGTTCTCTTTATCTTGAATACCGCCAATATTTCAAACACATGAGAACAAGCAGACTGGAGGTTCACGCTCATAAGGCGTGGACTGTTCGGTGCTTGTCATGTGTGCAGGTCACTTGGCGGTAACCTAAGATAAAGACAAGTAGTCGAATGGTTACACGCCTTTATTGTATCTCTACCTCACAGAGTAGAACATACAATATTATCAAAAGTTGCGCCCGACACGAATTAGGGATATAAAGATGAAATTTATTTATACACTACTTGTCCTATTAGGAACTTTTATTCCAAAGACACTATGGGGACAAGCGAATGATACAAAGCCCGATGTTTGGTCTTCGCAAAATTCTTTTGTTTACAAAGGAATCACATATACAATTGGTAAATACAATTCGTGCTATATATCTAACACTGACAATCAATGTACTGATATTTATATTCCTTATTCGATTGATGTTCGGTTTCACAACGAACAGCAAAACACATTATATAATAGGACATTATATATAAAAAGCATTGGAGACGGAGCATTTAAAAATGCCACACGTCTTAAACGTATTCATATTGGTTCAAATATTGATTCCATTGGAAACGAAGCTTTCTCTGGTTGTGTTAATCTCAAAGCGGTCACTATTGAGAACAATAAAAAAATCAAATTGGGTAAGACACTATTCTCTGGTTGTAACAGTCTTGACAGTTTAGTCCTATACAATATATTTCCACCTTCTGCAGAGTATACGTTTGCTTCGTCAAATCTATATTCTAACACAACATTGTATGTTCCTGAAGGGGTGGAACAATTATATAAGGAGAATTCTACTTTCTCTTTATTCAAAGAGATTGCTGCAGCACCATGGTATAATGGGGATTCTTTCCCTCTATATTACGATGGTTTTATTTTCGACTTATACAGAGATGGACTTGCTAATATTGCAGACTTCAAACCTCAAACAAAAAATACGATTATTATTCCCGACAGCATTATTTACAAAATGCATGTTTACCACATTACATCTATCGCAGACAACGCATTTATCAATGTTGATTCCCTAAAAAATATTTTAATTCCATCATCAGTCACAAGAATAGGCTGTATATATGGAGATGGAGAAGCAGGAATAGGTAAAATTATATACAATTTTTCGAATGCTAAAATGCATCCTTTTGGAGCAGTTGAATATGTTCTACCTTATGATAATAAAGGAGTGTATTATCGCGACAAATATCAAGATTATATAAATTGGAAAGAAAACATAAACCCATTATGGGGGCAGTGTGCATACATAAAAGGCGCTGATTTTGTTATTAGCAATCAAAACGAGAACATTAAAATTGAAAATCTTATTTCTAATCAAGGATCAGGAAATAAGATTGAAACGAGCACTTCTCCCATGGGAGAAAATAGTTTACTCATAACGGGATTAGACTATAATATTGTAAATCAAAATACATTAGACAAGTTTTTTTGTTATGATAATAAAAAGAATAGAGTAAACTTAAAGATTAAAATAAATGATATAGGTATCTATTTACTTAAGGACTACTCCGTTGTAACAGAAATGCCATCTATCACCTATAATGATTATAGCTATCCAACTTACGCTCTTTTTTTCATAAAAGACGACAAAACGGCTCATCTTTCAAAGGTGAACTGTGATGAAGGGTATGAAATAGAATCATTAGGAGAATCATGGATAGGAGCTCGTTTTAAGATTAAGGGCTTTTTGTCAAAGAGTTACTACAATCTGCATCTGACAATCGAATGGGAAGAAGAAGGAAAATTCTCTTATCCAACTAAAATTGAAACATGTCCAGTATTCCCTAAACTTATTAATGTTTCATCAACTCCTACTACTATCAAAGCAGAAGGCAAATTTGATCGTGATGCTACAATCTATAAAACCGAAATTGGAATCAACGGGCAGTTCAAAAGTGGTGATAATTACATCTCTGACATATTAGCACCTAATACAACCTATAATATGGAGTACAGGGTATATACAGGAGAGAACTATTACGAAAATACCTCTTTACAAATTACCACTCCTGCTCTTGAACTAACAACTACAAAAGAAGCTAAATCCGTATCAAACACCACGGCTATAATTAGTGCAACGACGAACTTAGACGAAATGGACACTCGGGCTGGTTTTGAGTGGCGTCGCTACGATGCACCCGACCTTGTGCCAAGCAGTCGTGCCAATTGCCCGATTATTGATGGCGTTATGATGGGAGCATTGAAGAATCTGAACACAAATACTTATTATAAGTTCCGCCCTTACTATGTGGACATCAATGGTAAAGAGTACTTTGGTGATTGGTCTGCCTTTGGCACAGCCGATGCTTATGTCTACTTCGATCCCACGGTGAGAACTTATAGTGTTAGCAGTATTGAAGACAACAGAGCTGTAGTACGAGGTTGTGCTGTAGCTGGCTCTGATGCAATAGAAGAACAAGGCTTTGAATATTGGCCAGTTGACAGCGAGAATGTACCTTCCATGCGGCAGCTAATGGCTATGGCCAACAAACAGACCGTGAAGGCAGATGGGCAATGGATGACCGCTACTCTAAGCGATCTCAACAGTGGTCAGACGTATGCCGTTAGGGCCTATGTAAAAACAGCCAAAGAAACCACGTACGGCAATACCGAAACCTTTACAACGACCAACATCACGGGTATAAACAAAGTCTTCAAATCATCCCAAGGTCTTGACGTAAAAATCGTCGATCAGTCGAGAAGCCATGTGACACTCAATGTTGAAGGTATGCAAGGCAGAGGACGCTACCTGTTGTACAACTTGAATGGCGCCATGATTTGTAACGGAGAGATTGAAGCAAATGCTTTCTCACAGGATATCAATACATCTCAACTCTCATCTGGTATATACTTGCTTAGAGTAGCAGATAACAAGCAATGCAAAACTATCCGCATTATCATCAAATAAAGCGTGATCCTAAGAGCATAATGACTTCATGCATGTCTTACTTTCAAGATTAGCAAAAGATTGAACAACGATAATTCTTCTGAACTATTCGTCGAACTATTTTCGGAGATCTTGTTCTAGCTTAAGCAGACATCATCAAAGCCAAATCTCTTATATTCAAAGGAAATAGGAATCGCAAGTTTATGGACATAATGGTCTATAAACTTGCGGTTTCTTATTTCTTTAGTTGGTTAACGAGCTAACAAGTAAGTGTATCCTTTCCTACTTACTTTGTGAGAGGACATAAGGTAAAGAACGTATAAGATTGACAAACTTTCCTGTTTACCCGTTAACAAGTCTACTTGTTTACGATTCAGCCACGTGCAGTTTTTTCTCAAAAAAATCACCATGACCTTGCGCCGTATGAAAGAAATTCGTAATTTTGCGTGCAATTAAAATCCCGACTTAGTTATGACTTCTGATTTTATTGCAGACAAAATCGTGATGGACGGTCTCACGTTTGACGACGTCCTTTTAGTTCCCGCTTATTCTGACGTGCTTCCGCGTACGGTGTCGCTTGCTACGAAGTTTTCTCGCAACATTGACTTGCAGATTCCTTTCGTCACCGCAGCTATGGACACTGTGACCGAAGCAACGATGGCCATTGCCATTGCCCGCGAAGGTGGTATCGGTGTGATTCATAAGAACATGAGCATCGAGGATCAAGCTCGCCAGGTAGCAATCGTAAAGCGTGCTGAAAATGGTATGATTTACGACCCCGTTACCATTAAGCGTTATAAAACGGTAAAGGATGCTCTCGACTTAATGAGCGAATATCACATTGGTGGAATTCCTGTCGTCGACGATGATATGCATTTAGTCGGAATCGTTACCAATCGCGACCTTCGTTTTGAGCGCCAACTCGACAAGCGCATTGACGAAGTAATGACAAAGGAGAACCTCGTCACCACCAATCAACAGACCGACTTGAGTGCAGCCTCACAGATTCTGCAGGAGAATAAAATCGAGAAGTTGCCTGTGATCGACAAAGATGGTCGTCTTGTGGGCTTGATTACATACAAAGACATTACCAAGGCAAAGGACAAGCCTATGGCTTGCAAGGATGCCAAAGGCCGTCTGCGTGTAGCAGCTGGCGTAGGTGTGACGAACGATACGTTCCAGCGCATGGAAGCCTTGATTCAGGCAGGTGCCGATGCAATTGTAATTGACACCGCTCACGGCCACTCTAAATTTGTGATTGACAAGCTAAAAGAAGCTAAGGCAAACTTTACCGGCGTAGATATTGTCGTAGGCAATGTTGCTACTGGTGATGCAGCTCGTATGTTGGTCGATGCAGGTGCTGATGCCATTAAGGTGGGCATTGGTCCGGGTTCTATCTGTACCACTCGCGTGGTAGCAGGTGTCGGTGTACCTCAACTTTCAGCCGTTTATGATGTGGCTTGCGCTTTAAAAGGCACTGGCGTACCTTTGATTGCCGATGGTGGCTTGCGCTACTCTGGCGATGTAGTCAAGGCTCTTGCTGCAGGTGGCTATAGCGTAATGATTGGTTCTCTTGTTGCCGGCACGGAAGAAAGCCCTGGCGAAACCGTTATCTTCAATGGCCGTAAATTTAAGACCTATCGTGGTATGGGTTCACTCGAAGCCATGGAAAATGGTTCTAAAGACCGCTACTTCCAAGGTGGTGTGAAAGAAGTGAAGAAACTCGTGCCCGAGGGTATTGCTGGTCGTGTACCTTACAAAGGCTCCGTACAGGAGGTAATCTACCAAATGGTAGGTGGTCTGCGTTCTGGTATGGGCTATTGCGGTGCGGCAACCATCGAAAAGCTCCACGACGCCAAGTTCACCCGTATTACCGGTGCAGGTGTGTTGGAAAGTCATCCCCATGACATTACCATCACAAGCGAGGCTCCCAATTATAGCCGTCCAGGAGAATAATACCCTCTAACATACTGAAGCAGATTCCAATGTGCGAACATGCAAATATGCCCTCTTACCCAATGTGTGTTTGCGCCCGCTAACATCATCGGGTGCACAGACTATTGTATACGTGGACATATCTGAATGTTCGCACATTGAAGTTTTCCATACACGCATTTCCCTGCTCGAAGCACATATAATATCACTGCATAGAGCTTTGGATTATAATCCCCTATTTCTATGAAAAGAAATCTTATCACGACTTTCCTTTTCGCCCTAGCCCTCACAGCTGGGGCGCAGTCGGCTACAGACCCTATTCTGATGCACATCAACGGGAAGCCTATTACTCGCTCTGAATTTGAATACTCTTTCCACAAGAATGGAAGCATCGAAGGTGCTGTTGAGAAAAAAACGGTGGAGGAGTACGTGCCTATGTTTATCAACTACAAACTAAAGGTAGCTGCTGCCGAAGCTGCTAAACTCGACACGCTCTCTAGTTTTAAGAAAGAGTTTCTCACCTACCGCGACATGCAACTTACGCCTTTTATGGTCGACACCGCCTATACAGATTCTATAGCCCGCATGGTCTATGACAATACGGTGAAGCAGATGGACGGCAAGGACGTGATAGAAACAGCCCACATCTTGTTGCTTCTAAAGCAAAATGCTAGCGACAACGATCGCAAGCAAGCGCAACAGAAAGCCGACTCCATCTATCAAGCCTTGAAAAATGGAGCCGATTTTGGAGAATTAGCAAAGAAGTACTCTCAAGACCCTGGTAGTGCTACTAAGGGAGGCGTACTCCCCGCTGCTGGCCCTGGACAGTTTATTCCCGAATTTGAAGATGCGGCCTATTCACTAAAGAATGGCGAGGTTTCCAAACCTGTACTCTCTCCGTATGGCTACCATATCATCAAGATGATTAATCGTAAGCCCATCGACACGTATGAAACTCTGAAGCCTCAAATCATGGCCATGCTCAAGCGTCAGAACATCGATGAAGTCTCTGCCGAATATCGCATCAAGAAAATCGTAGACGCCTCGAATGGGAAAGTTACACGCGAAGAATTGCTCGATAGCGTGATGAATGCGAATATTCAAAACAATGCCGAACTTCGCTACTTAATCCAAGAATACCACGATGGCTTGCTCCTTTACGAAGTATGCAAACGTCAGGTATGGGATGTGGCAGAAGCTGACACTAAGGGACTTGAGCAATGGTTTAAGAATCATAAGCAAGACTATGCTTGGAAGTCTCCCCACTTCAAAGGCTTCGTGTTCCACTGTAAAAATGCCAAGCAGCGTAAGGCCGTAGACAAAATGCTGAAAAAGTATGGCGAAGGCGATTGGCGCAAAGAACTGAAACAACAGTTTAACAAAGATTCGGCGAGCGTTACCGTGAGCGGTCCATATATATGTGCAAAAGGCGAGAATGCCAATGTTGATGCTTATGCATTTAAGGACAAATCGCGCAAAGTGAGACTGCCGAAAGGCTTCACTTATGGCGGCATAAGTGGCAAAGTAATGAAACAACCCAAGAGCTATCTCGATGTAAAAGCCCAAGTAGTCAACGACTACAAGGAGCAAATGGAGAAAGATTGGGTGGAACAACTGCGCAAGAAGTTTAGTTTCTCTGTCGACGAAGACGTATTGAAGACGGTAAAATAAAAAGTGCTATTACCCCGTAAGCCCGAGCTGGTAAGCAATAGAGATTTAGGCCAAGATTAAATTCTCCCCAATCTCCCCTACTACTAGCTCTAGCTTACACAATGGGAATAGCCCAAAAGTTTCAAAAATGAAGAAAGCATTCTGCGGATTGTTCATGGCATTACTGCCTTGCTTCGGATTCGCACAAACCAACGTTGTAGACCAAATCATTTGGGTGGTAGGCGATGAGCCCATTTTACTTTCAGATGTAGAAGAGACCCGAATTTCGGCCGAAGCTTACGGACAGCCTGTCGACAACCCATATTGTACCATTCCCGAGCAGATAGCTATCAACAAGCTCTTTGTTCATCAAGCAGAATTAGACAGTGTTTCTGTGAGCGAAGCAGACATCATCCGCGGTGTTGACAGCCGCATCAGTGATTTCATTCAGACATACGGATCGCGTGAAGCATTGGAGCAAATGTATGGTCTCAGTGTATCGCGTATGCGCGACAACCTAAAGAAGCAATATCGCGAACAGATGATGGCCGAAGAGGTTAAAAAAAGTATCACAAAAGGAATCAAAGCAACTCCTGCCGAAGTACGCGAATATTTCAAGAATGTGCCAACAGACAGTCTGCCCTTTATCCCCACGCAAGTGGAAGTGCAGATTATCACCTCTACTCCAGAAGTAACACGTGCAGAAGTGGAACGTATCGAAAGCAAATTGCGAGATTACGCCCATCGCGTCAATAGCGGTGAAGCCGATTTCTCAACATTGGCAAAGTTCTACTCAGAAGATGGTTCTGCCCGCAATGGTGGCGAATTGGGTTATATGGGACGCAATCAACTCGTGCCTGAGTTTGCCAACGTAGCGTTCTCACTCAACGACCCAAAGAAAGTCTCGAAGATTGTACGAAGCGAATATGGCTACCACATCATTCAGCTTATCGACAAAAAAGGCGACAAGGTAAACGTACGCCACATTTTGCTCAAGCCCCATGTGGAAGACTCTGAGATTAAGCGCTGCATAGCTCGTCTTGATTCTATCGGCGATGACATTCGTGCGAAAAAGTTTACTTTCGATGCAGCAGCCCAAGCTTTGTCTGACGACAAGGACACACGTAACAACCACGGACTAATGGCCAATGTAAATCAAGGAAACATAAGTTCTCGCTTCGAGATGAAAGATTTGCCTCAGGACATTGCCAAAGTGGTAGATACGCTGCAAGTTGGCGAAATGTCGCGCGCATTCCGCATGACCAATAACAAAGGACAGGAAGTTTGCGCTATCCTATTGCTCAAGAACCGCATTGACGGACATCGTGCTAGCATGACGGAAGATTTCCAGGCCTTACGCGATGTCGTAGTAGATAAGCGTAGCGAAGAGGCCATAGAAAAGTGGATTCAAAACAAAATCAACACCACTTACATCCGCATCAGCCCAGAATGGCGAAATTGTAAATTCCGCTACAAAGGCTGGATTAAATAGCCAATTCAGAGACAAATACATCACTATATTTGCTTTCTTATTAACGGAATGGAGTTTGAACCGTTTTCATAGAAAAACGCGTCAAATTCCATTCCGTTTCTATTAGATTATGTCAGAAAGCCTTTTGCTCATTCATCAAAAGTAGCTACCTTTGTAACGACATCATTCCATCATTTCCCTACTCCAACATAGCATCATGAATCATTGAGAATGTTGAGTTGAAATGACATGATTTAGTAACTGCTTTACTCACACCATAATAAAGCCTCTAACAAAAGATTTCAGTTAACACAAACATATACGTATTATGCACATTCAAGGAAAAGTATACCATGTAGGCGTAAACGATCGCACGAAGCATCGCTTCGAAGGACTATGGCCGTTGCCTATGGGCGTTTCATACAACTCTTATCTCATTGCCGATGATGAAGCCGTAGCTTTAGTTGATACTGTAGATGTGGCTTTCTTTGCTGAATATTTGGCTAAGGTTCGTGCCATAATAGGCGAGCGACCTATCGAATATTTGATAATCAACCACATGGAGCCCGACCATTCAGGAGCTATTGCGCTGATACGCAAATATTATCCCAACATTAAGCTCATTGGCAACAAGAAGACAATGGAAATGGTACAGGGATTCTATGCCGCGACTTCTGCAGAGGATATCACTGTGGCCGATGGCGACACACTCTCTTTAGGACACCATCAACTCAAGTTCGTACTAACTCCCATGCTCCACTGGCCTGAAACGATGATGACTTATGATCTCACAGACAAGATTCTCTTCTCGGGCGATGCTTTTGGGTGTTTCGGTGCGCTCAACGGACAGGTGATTGATTCCAAAATGGATGTAACTCCCTACTGGCCAGAGATGGAACGTTACTATGCTTGCATCTTGGGCAAGTTCGGTGCTTCAGTACAAGCCGGACTTAAAAAGCTTGCAGGCACAGACATTCAGATGATTTGCTCTACGCATGGTCCAGTATGGACAGAACATATCCCCGAAGCGATTGAAATCTACAAGCGTTTGGCCACAGGCCAGACAGAGGAAGGTCTCGTAATTTGCTATGGCTCAATGTATGGCAACACCGAACGTGTAGCAGAAGCCATTGCCGAAGGGGCAGCCGAAGCGGGTATGCGCAAAATAATTGTTCACAACTTGAGCATCTCTGACTTGTCTTACGTATTGGCTGACATTTTCCGTTACAACACTTTGGCCATTGGAGCTCCAACATACAATGGCGGATTATTCCCCGTAGTAGAAGACTTATGCCGTCGCTTAGCAGGACGCGTGGTAAGCAATCATCGATTGGGGCTTTTCGGCGGATTCACTTGGAGCAGTCAGGCAGTAAAGGTGATGACTTCATACAATGAAAAGATGAAGATGACACTCATTGGCGACAACGTGGAATGGAAACAAGGTGCTAACGAAGATGCCTTACAGAAAGGACGCGAATTGGGCAAGTTATTGGCTAAGAAAGATTGATTATTTAATGTTTCGGATTTAGCAATCACATGCAGATAAGACAATGACTATATTAGTTCACAACGATACGTAATTTATAGGAGAGCTAACGAACGGCGTATAACCTTCTTAGTTCTCCTATTCTTATAAGGCAACTCGAAAGAACAAGAGTAGAACCACACTTCTTGTTTTGCATTTCTCTCGCCTTGCACTAACTTTCACTTTGCGCAAGTTAGGCGGCGGCTCGGAAGTGCAAAACAAAAACCACACTTTTTGTTTTGCACTTCTCTCGCCTTGCACTAACTTTGCACCCAAAAGAATCAACGTGAAGAAAATACTATTATATATATGCGTGTTAATCGTATGTGCCGCCTACGCGGTGCCTACCATTCATCAACACAGGAAAAAACATGCTACAACCGATGAACGAATCGTACTGAGACATGCCGATAACCTGCGCTTTTCCGAAAACGAGATGAATGGAGCACAACGCCTAAGCGGAAATGTCGTTCTGAGCCATGCTGGCATGGTGATGCATTGCGATAGCGCCGTTCTGTATGAAAACTCTCAAACTTTCGATGCTTTCGGGAAAGTGCGTATCGTACAAGGAGATACGCTCACACTAAAAGGCGACAAGCTACATTACGACGGCAGTACGCAGATTGCAGAAATGCGCAAAAACGTAGTTATGCTCCATCGCAAACAAGAACTGCGCACTGATAGTTTGAATTTCGATCGTATATATAAGGTGGGCTACTACTTTGAAGGTGGCGAACTGATTGATGGAAAGAACAAGCTAACATCTGATTGGGGTGAATACCACACTGATACGCGAAAGGCTGTATTTAATTACAACGTTAGGCTAAATAGCCCTAAATTTCTACTCAAAACAGACACCATGTACTATGATACACGTACGAAATGGGCAGAAATCGTAGGACCATCTAATATCTATTCGGGTCAAGACCGCATCTATTCCGAACATGGTTTTTACAATTCCCAAACCGAACGCGTAAGGCTATACAAAGGAACGAAGGCCTTTGGACGCAATAGAGAAATGCAAGGAGATACCGTCTATTACGACAAGAAGACGGGCATCATGGAAGCTTTCAACAATGTGTCGTGTAAAGATAGTCTCAACAAGAACATTCTGACAGGCAACTATGCATGGTACAACGAACTGACGGGCGAAGCTATGGCTACCAAGAAGGCTCTCGCACGCGACTACTCTCAAGGTAAAGATACATTCTATATACATGCTGACACGCTAAGAATGTTTACTTACAACCTCAATACTGACTCTGTCTATCGTGTACTTCATGGCTATTTCCATGCTCGTGGTTATCGCACAGATTTGCAAATGGTGGCAGACTCTCTTGTATTCTCCACCAAAACTCGAACGATTACGCTCTATCGAGATCCCATTATATGGAACGACAACCGACAGGTGCTTGGCGAAGAGATCAATGCCTACCTCAATGACTCCACGGTAGACTCTATCTATGTGGACCGACAGGCAATGACTATCGAGCAAGTAGACTCCACCCATTTCAACCAAGTGGCTTCACAACAAATGCGCACTTACTTCAATAGTAAAGGCGAAGTAACCGAGAATCAAGCTGTTGGCAACGTAATGGTGGTAAACTATCCACTCGAGAAAGACAGTACCATCCTCTATCAAAACTATGTGGAGACATCAAAAGCACGCATGTTTATGAAGGATCGTAAACTCGACAAGATATGGGCTCCTGCTTCACATGGCTATTTCTACCCCATAGGATTGGCTCCCGCCGATCGAACACAACTTCCTGGCTTTGCTTGGTTTGACTATATCCGTCCTACTTCGCCTGAGGATGTGTTCCTTTGGCGAAGCAAGAAAGAAGGCACCACGCTAAAGCCCTCCATCCGGCGCGAAGCTCCGCTGCAAAAGCTTTAACCAAATCGTGGATGTGAAACACTCTTGCACACCATCCCCCAAATACCCACAACAACTCTCGAAATCTATCGTACATGTCAGATATCATACATCTTTTACCCGACTCCGTTGCCAACCAGATTGCCGCAGGTGAAGTTATTCAGCGCCCTGCCTCCGTCATCAAGGAGTTAGTAGAAAATTCCCTCGATGCAGGAGCCACGCATATCCAAGTAGTGGTAGAAAACGCGGGAAAGACACTCGTACAAGTAATCGACAATGGCAAAGGCATGAGCGATACGGATGCCCGTCTCTCATTTGAACGCCACGCCACTTCTAAAATACAGCAAGCTACAGATCTCTTTGCTCTTCGTACCATGGGATTTCGCGGAGAGGCATTGGCTTCTATTGCCGCAGTAGCACAAGTGGAACTACGCACAAAGCAGCAAGGACAGGATCTCGGCACATGTATCAACATAGAAGGCTCGAAAGTAAACAATCAAGAGCCTGTGGCTTGTCCCGTAGGGGCCAACTTTGCCATACGCAATTTATTCTTCAACATCCCCGCGCGTCGCAAGTTCCTCAAGTCCAACCAAACGGAACTTTCCAACATCCTCTCTGAATTCGAACGCATCGCACTAGCTCACCCCGACATTGCATTTACATTACACTCCGAGGGTAACATTATGCTAGAACTTCCCACTGGAAACTTCCGTCAACGCATCATCGGTATCTTCGGAAAACGCATCGACAACCATCTCGTTCCTGTCGATGTTGATACCACATTAGCTCACATTCATGGATTCGTGGGTATGCCCTCTTCGGCAAAGAAGAAAAATGCACATCAGTATCTTTTCGTCAACGGACGATTCATGCGCCATCCCTATTTTGCAAAATCAATTCTAACAGCATACGAGCGCTTAATTCCCGATGGGCAGCAAATACCATTCTTTATAAATTTTGAGGTGGATCCCTCGCGCATTGACGTAAACATTCACCCCACTAAGACGGAAATTAAGTTTGAAGACGATAATGCTATTTTCCAAATTCTCCTAGCGGCTGTGCGAGAATCATTAGGGAAATATGGCGCAGTTCCCGCTATCGACTTCGACACTGAAGGACGTCCCGACATTCCCGATTTTAATAGTGGGGCACAAACACAAAGCACCTACATTGCACCTCCTCAGATTCACATCAACACCGCATTTAATCCATTTGACAAACAGAGTGAAGACACGGAAACAAAGCCGAACAATACAGGTTCCAAAAGCCCACTAGCGGCTTCAGCATTCACCTCCTCTTACACTCCTCGCCCATCAGCCCCTATTAATTGGCAAAAGATTTATGAAGAATCTCAACAAGCAGGACTAAACGATGGAAGCATTCCCTCTACTGAGAATATAGGAAGCTTTCAGAGCCATTATCAAGACGATCTAGAAGTGAGTTCTCCCACCAATGCATCAACCAATGCAGGAGACTTCTCTCCCACTTCTCTCTACCAAGAACTGCCACAAGAAGAAAAGGATTCATGGAAAGAAAAGCCCTCGTCTGAATTCATGCAGCTACAAGGAAAATACATCGTTAGCCCACTCAATTCAGGACTTGCACTGATAGATCAGCATAGAGCACACATTCGCATTCTTTACGAAAAATACATGTCGCAACTTGCTGCTCACAAAGCCCCCTCACAACGACTTCTCTTTCCTGAAACAATCCAAGTTTCCCCTTCCGAAAAAATAGTGCTGGAGCAAATACTTCCGCAACTCTGCGAAGTTGGATTTGAAATTTCCCCAACCGAAAATGGTGATTTTAGTATCACCGGCACTCCTATGGGAAGCGAGGGATTATCCCCCACCCACCTTGTAGGAAGCATTCTAGCCGATGCTTTATCTGGCCAAGCCAATGCAGCCGAAACGGTAGGCCATGCCATTGCCCTCTCATTGGCTCAAAAAGTGGCAATGCCTGCAGGACAAATACTCAATAAGGAAGAAATGCAACAACTCGCACAACAACTCTTTGCATGCTCCGCACCTAACATGACACCTGATGGGCATCCTACGCTGGTTGTCGTTGACCCAATAAAGCTATTTTAGCAAACAACCATTTTACAACGTTGATTATATCGGATTCTATGCACTCCGCATTTCATCCCAGCTAAGAAAGTGAGAAATTAAGACGAAATCTATCAACAAAATACACCCAACGAGCAAAACCCTGATTATCAACATTCTCCTTTTTGTCTTGTAACATGGTCAAAAATACGTAGTTTTACACATTCAACATAGCAAAAAGTACTATTTAGAGGCTCGTTAAGCATTTTTTTTGAAAAAAAAGTTGCACCGAACAAGTTCTTATTCTTAACTTTGCGCCAAAGAGTGAGAGCGAAAAAGAGTGAAAACACTCAAAGCTCAAAATCATACAACAAGAAATCATACAAATAATTAATAGTTTCAAATCATCTAGTTATGAGAAAATTAATGATTGCACTTGCCCTTGTAGGTCTTACATCGACTACAACGGCTATGGCTCAGGACACTGAGGTGCCCGTAAAGAAGTACAGTGTAGCAACCAATTCATTTTGGGCTAATTGGTTTGTAAGCGCTGGTGTTTCAGGTACAGCTTACTATACCTCTCAGGAACATGGTGTTAGCAACAATCCTTTCAGCGACAAGCGCGGTACCATCGGTTTCACTGTAGCTGTTGGTAAATGGTTCACTCCTGGCATCGGTCTCCGTACCAAGTTCGACTTCTTGAAAGGTAAGCAGGTAAACTCTGAAACCAACCATCCTCTTTACACTGCTATGAACGTACACGAAGATGTAATGTTCAATCTCTCTAACATCTTCTGCGGTTACAACGAAAAGCGAGTATGGAACACTATCCTCTATGCAGGTATCGGTACTTCTTCTAAGTTGAAAGATGGTAGCAACACTGATATCTACTACACTGCAGGTTGGTTGAACAACTTCCGTGTAAGCAAGCACGTACAGATCTTCGCTGACCTCAGCGTAGGTGCTACTGAAGGTTCTGTTGACGGTGCCGCTAACGATAACTGGGCTTCTTACAAGAAGAACAAATCAGGACACTGGGACAAGAATCTCCGTCTTGACGTAGGTGTTACTTACAACCTCGGTAAGTGCACTTGGGACAAGGTACCCGATGTAAACGCTTTGATGGCTATGAACAAGGAGCAGATGGATGCCCTCAACCAGTCACTCAAGGAGCAGCAGGATGAAAATGCCCGTCTGCGCGACATGTTGGCTAACACAAAGAACCAACCCGTTGTTGAAAACACTAAGGAATTCGTAGGTACTTCTGCTAGCGTATTCTTCAACATCAACTCTGCTAAGGTTGCTAGCCGCAAGGATCTCGTTAACGTGAAGGAACTTGCTGAATACGCTAAGAGCAACAACGCTAAGATCGTTGTTACTGGCTACGCAGATAGCAAGACTGGTTCTGCCGAATACAACCAGAAGCTCTCTCAGAAGCGTGCTGATACCGTTGCTAACGAACTCGTTAAGATGGGCGTTAACCGCGACAACATCGTTACTGAGGCTAAGGGTGGCGTAATGAACCTCTCTCCGTTCTCATACAACCGTCGTGCAACTGTTAAGATCCAGTAATCACACTCCGTGATTCTGCTTCATAGCAGCACACATAAAACTTACCAAGAGCCAAGTTCATTTCTCACGAGCTTGGCTCTTTTCTTATCCTTTCCTTGCCATGCCTCAATCTTCCTGTTTAATTCGAGCAATATAAGAATAATGGAAAAAGATGACTCGGATTCCTACCCTTATGCCTTACAAATCATTCCATTTTTAGAGAACATCTCCTCTATTACTTTACCTAAAATCAAGCATAAATCAAGCAGATTTATCCCTTCATTCTAATAGTCTTCGTTGTTATACCCTAACGATGAAGACCGTTAGGTGCTAACGATGAAGATCATTAGATGCTAACGATGAAGACCGTTAGATGTTAACGATGAAGACCGTTAGAGTAGCAAGATAAAGGCCATAAGAATCAGCAAAGATAGACCATTCCAAAGGCACAAAGATAGCAACTGTATAAACAAAACTAAGCAAAGAATAATCAAGCCAATATCAGAGCATGCTACTTTACCTAGAAAAACACAAAAAACGACCTTATCTGCATAAAAGTTGAAAGGTAAACAACTCATTTACAAATATTGCTGTCCGCTAAAACTCAAAAGAGCATAGAAATCCTATCCGCAATGCCCATAAACAGGCGTTGCGGATG